>JAGBEA010000043.1 GCA_017937195.1 Oscillospiraceae bacterium
ATGGCGCGGTACTCGGGATTCACCAGCAGCAGAGCGCGGGAGATACCGTGACGCAGAGCGCCGGCCTGGCCGGACACACCGCCGCCCTCGACGGTGGCAACGATGTCCACCTTGCCCAGGGTCTCGGTAGCGTTCAGGGGCTGACGAACGACCATCTTCAGGGTCTCCAGACCGAAGTACTCTTCGATATCACGGCCGTTGATGGTGATCTTGCCGGTGCCGTTGGGGAACAGACGCACGCGGGCAACGGAGGACTTTCTACGGCCGGTGCCGTACATATAGGGATTCTTAGACTGATACATTCTTCGTTTCCTCCTTACTTAACCAGCTCGGGCTTCTGAGCCTGATGCTCGTGGGTGTCACCGGCATAGACATGCAGGCGCTTCAGGGAGTCCTTGGTGACGATGTTGCGGGGCATCATACCCTTAACAGCAACGCGCATAGCCAGCTCGGGCTTCTCCTGCATCAGCTTGCGATACTTGGTCTCCTTCAGACCGCCAACCCAACCGGAGTGGGTGCGGTACAGCTTCTGATCCAGCTTCTTGCCGGTCAGAACAGCCTTGGCAGCGTTGATGACGATGACGTTGTCACCGCAGTCAGCGTGGGGGGTGTAGGTAACTTTGCCCTTGCCGCGCAGCAGGTCGGCAACGATGACGGCAGTCTTGCCCAGGGGCAGACCGGCGGCGTCAACGACGTACCACTTGCGCTCAACGGTGCCCTTCTTTTCCATAAAAGTGGACATGTGTTTTTTCCTCCAGTTTATATTATTGTATTTGCTTTACTTTTTCGGCCGCTCTTGCTAAAATCAAAACAAGAACGGGCGCTCAATCGCGCAAGGATATTTATAACACAAGGAAAAACCATTGTCAACAACGTTTTTATTTAGCGCAAGAACATCTGCGATTTTCTCTTTTTTTCTCGCAAATGCTCTCGTTTTCTCGAAACGCAAATTAAAATTTTCTCCGGAGGGATGAAAATGCAGCATATTTTAGGCTTCGCGCGCCGCTGTATTGAGGATTACAATATGATTGCCGAGGGTGAAACGATTGCCGTTGGGGTGTCTGGTGGCAAGGACAGTATGGTGGCGCTGGCAGCGCTGGCACAGCTGCGGCGATTTTACCCAAAACGTTTCCAATTAGAGGCAATTACACTGGAAACCGGTATGCCCGGTATGGATTTTGATGCTGTGGCTGCATATTGCGAGAGCATCGATGTGCCGTATACAAGGGTGCAGGTGCCGGTGTATCAGATCGTTTTCGAGGAGCGCAGAGAGAAGAATCCCTGCTCGCTGTGCGCCAAGATGCGCCGCGGCAGCCTGAACACGGCGCTGACCGAGCGGGGCATCCACAAGATCGCGCTGGGTCACCACTACGATGACGCCATCGAAACACTGCTGATGAACCTGCTGTTTGAAGGGCGCATCGGCTGCTTCCAGCCGGTGACCTACCTTGACCGCACCGGCGTGACCCAGATCCGTCCGCTGCTGTATTGCCACGAGGACGAGATCCGCCGCGCGGCGGAGAAGCTGCAGCTGCCCATCGTACACAGCACCTGCCCTGCGGACGGCTCCAGCCGCCGGCAGGAGGTGAAGGAGCTGATCGCGCAGCTGGAGGGGAAGTATCCCGACCTGCGGCAGAAGCTCTTTGGCAGTATTCAGAGATATCCGCTGTATGGGTGGAACTTAGAAAAAGAGGAGCGATGAGCGCAGAAAAAGGCTCCCCTGTGCAAAGGGAGCCGGCACGGCGTAAGCCGTAACTGAGGGATTGCGAAAAAGGACAACCCCTCCGGTTTCGCTGCGCGCAACCACCTCCCCTTACACAGGGGAGGCAAAAAGGAAGAGAGGATTTATATGAACAAAACCAAATCTCCCTACGCATTGGGCGGCCGCACTTGGGCGGCGCTGCTGATCTTCGGTCTGTTCGGACAGATCGCGTGGGTCATCGAAAATATGTATTTCAATGTGTTCCTCTATAACACCATCACCGGCGATCCTGCCATGATCGCTGCCATGGTGGCTGCCAGTGCGGTGACCGCCACGGTGACCACACTGGTGATGGGCGCACTGTCGGATAAGCTGGGTCGGCGCAAGGCGCTGATCGTGGGCGGCTATCTGCTGTGGGGCATCAGCGTGGCGGCGTTCGCCTTCGTGTCTGTGGAAAATATGGGCAAGCTGGTACCTGCGGCGCAGGCGGCCCACGCGGCGGCCATCGCTGTGGTGGTGCTGGACTGCGTGATGACCTTCTTCGGCTCCACCGCCAACGATGCCGCCTTCAACGCGTGGGTCACCGATGTGACCGTGGCGGAGAACCGCGGCCGCGTGGAGACGGTGCTGGCGATTTTGCCGCTGGTGGCCATGCTGGTGGTGTTTGGCGCGCTGGACGGCTTGACCCAGAGCGGCAACTGGAGCACCTTCTTCCTCATTGTGGGCGGCGTCACCTTTTTGGGCGGCGTGCTGGGCATCTTCTTCCTGCGCGAGCCGGAACAGCTGCAGCGGGGCGACAGCTCCTATTTTGCCAACATCATCTACGGCTTGCGCCCCAGCGTGATCCGCGCCAATCCCAAGCTGTACATCGCCCTTGCGGCGCTGGCTATCTATTCCATGAGCCAGCAGGTTTATATGCCCTATCTCATCATCTATATCCAGCGTTTCCTCGGCTATACGGATTACACGCTGCTGTTGGGCGGTGTGCTGATCGTCAGCTCTGTGATCTCGGTGCTGATGGGCAAGCCGGTGGATAAGTTCGGCAAGCTGCGCTGTCTGACCCCTGCCGCGGCAGTGGGCATCGCAGGTCTGCTGCTGATGTATCTGGCCCGCGCCCAGTGGTTTGTGATGATCGCAGGTATCGTGATGCTGGCCGGCGGGATGGTAGTCGCTGCCTGCTGCCACGGCTTGATCCGCGACTATACCCCCGAGGGCAAGGCAGGTCTGTTTCAGGGCATCCGCATTCTGTTTCAGGTGCTGATCCCTATGGTCACCGGCCCCTATATCGGCGTGGCGGTGATCCGCAACACCGGCATGACCTATGAGGATCTGGGCGTTGTCAAGCAGGTGCCCACGGCGGAGATCTTCTTCGCCGCCGCCATCGTGCTGGTGCTGCTGGCGCTGCCGGTGCATCTGCTGAAGCGAAAAGAAGGGAGCATCGAGCAATGAAACAACTGTATACCCCTTGGGGCGAAACACTGGACAAGCATTGCCCCTTGCCGGAATATCCCCGTCCCCAGCTGCGCCGTGACAGCTATGTGAACCTCAACGGCGTGTGGCATTACACCGTGGAGGACGGCGAGGAGTACACCAAAAAAAATACGGGTACCATCGTGGTACCCTTCTCTCCGGAGAGCCTTCTCTCCGGCTGCGATTTCCAGTTGCAAAGCGGTGAAACGCTGTGGTATGAGCGCACCTTTACCCTGCCCGAGGGCTTTCGGAAGGATCGGGTGCTGCTGCACTTCGGCGCGGTGGATCAGTCCTGCCGCGTGCTGGTGAATGACAAGGCGGTGGGCGGTCACGAGGGCGGTTATCTGCCCTTTACGCTGGACATTACCGACGCGCTGACGGATGGCGAGAACCGCCTGACTGTGGCTGTGACCGATGTGACCGATGGCGGTGTCCACGCCTACGGCAAGCAGAAATATGCTCGCGGCGGCATCTGGTATACCGCACAGAGCGGCATCTGGCAGACGGTATGGCTGGAGAGCGTGGTGGAAAACTACATCACCTCCATCCAGCTGACTCCCGATTTTGACAGCCGCAGGCTTAACTGGAAAGTTTACGCCAACGACCCCGCCGGCGCCCATGTGGTGATCCGCAAAAACGGCGAGTGTATCGCCGAGGACTGGGGTGAAGAGGACGGCAGCGGCAGCAGTTTGATCCGCGACGAGCATTTCCGAGCGTGGTCACCCGAAGATCCCTTCCTCTACGATGTGGAGATCGAGATCCGCGGCGGCGATCGGGTGGAGAGCTACTTCGGTATGCGCAAATTCTCCGTGGTGGAGCATAACGGTCACCGCGTGCTGGCGCTGAACAACCAGCCTTATTTCCAGCACGGACTGCTGGATCAGGGCTACTGGTCGGACGGTCTCTATACCCCGCCCAGTGACGAGGCGATGATCTGGGATATTCAGACGATGAAAGACTTGGGCTTCAATATGCTGCGCAAGCATATTAAGATCGAGCCTCTGCGCTGGTACTACCACTGCGATCGTCTTGGTATGATCGTGTGGCAGGATATGGTGTCCGGCGGCGATAATTTCAAGCCCCTCTACACCCAGATCCTGCCCTTTATCGGCATCCACGTGAACGATGCACCCAGCAACAAGTTCGGGCGCAGCAACGCCGATACTTGCCTGCAGTTTGAGTCCGATCTGGACGAGACGGTGCAGCTGCTCTATAACTGTGTGTCGCTGGGTCTGTGGGTGCCTTTCAACGAGGGTTGGGGGCAGTTCGATGCCCTGCGCATCACGGAGCGGCTGCGCTCGCTGGATGATACCCGTCCCATCGATCACGCCAGCGGCTGGCACGATCAGCGCGGCGGCGATCTCAAGAGCCACCATGTCTACTATAAGCCGGTGCGGCTGAAGAATGACGGCAAGCGGGTGCTGGCGCTGACGGAGTTCGGCGGCTACAGCCTGCCCGTTGCCGACCACTACACCACTGACAAGCGCTTTGGCTACCGCACCTATACCGACAGCGAGAAGTGGCACTGCGATCTGGAAAAGCTGTATGAAAAAGAGGTGCTGCCCCATATCACCGCGCAGGGGCTGTCCGCTGCGGTCTACACGCAGGTCAGCGATGTGGAGGACGAGGTCAACGGTCTTGTGACCTACGACCGCCGCGTGGTCAAGGCGGATGCGGCGCGCCTGCGCCGACTGGCCGCGAAACTGAAATTCTGAGGAGGGACGCCCGATGGCACATATCCCCAGCGGCGCTACCGCCGCGCTGGAGCTGCTGACCTTTGACGAGGCGCTGGCTGCGGCGCAGCAGCCCCACGAGAGCTACGATGTGGAAAAGTGGCTCTATGTCCCCAATGCCTACAGTGAGTATCGATACATCCTTGGCACAAAGGGCAAAAAACCCCTCATCTGTATGGGCATCAACCCCTCCACCGCTGCGCCCGACGATCTGGACAACACCCTTAAGTCGGTGCAGCGCATCGCCCTTGCCAATGGGTTTGATAGCTTTTTGATGTTCAATGTCTATGCCCAGCGGGCCACCGACCCCGACGCTATGGAGAAGGAGTGCAATATGGCGCTGCACCGTGAAAATCTGGCGGCGCTGCGCTATCTCTTGAGCCTCAATCCCCAGCCCTGCGTGTGGGCGGCGTGGGGCGCTATCATCGAAAAGCGCGCCTATCTCTTGGATTGCCTGCGCGATCAGATCGCGTTGAGCCGTGAGTTCAACGCATCGTGGTTCACCGCAGGACCGATCTCCAAGAAGGGTCACCCCCATCATCCCCTCTATCTGCGCAAGGATGCGGCACTTGACCCCTTTGACCCTGAGCGGTACTGCACGGAGATTCTGGGCGGATAATTATGTAAGAACCCACTGCAGCAGCACCAGCATACCAAGTCCCGGCACTCCTAAAATGCCGATGACAAGGGCGTTGAACAGATTCAGCCCTAAGGATATGCCGCTGACGGCGGTGGTCAGGTTCAAAAGCCACAGCGAGCATAGCCCCAGTGCGGAGTTCAGCAGAACCTGCACCGCCAGCTTTACCGGCGCTGCGGCAAGGCGCACGACGGTCACCGCCAGAAAGACGATGACCAGACCTACGCCTGCCATCTCTATGACTGACATGCCTTGCCCCCTTTCATATTGGAAGCGGCGATGTATGCCTCATTTTCAGCGCTTTGCGGGGCAGACAGCTCTTTGATGCGCCGCAGCAGATAGCTGTAGCGAGCTTTCAGTGCGCTGATCTCGTAGCTGCAGGCCTCCACCAGCTCCGCATCGCTGACATAGTTGAATTTTTCATAGGCTTCCCGTAAAGCCTTGCCGGTGTCCTGCAGCTCCTGCTGCAGCTCGGCGGCGGTGGGCGTGTAAGGTGAAATTTGGTGTTTTGCCATGTCGCACTTCCTTCCGGCACAATGTCTGTACCATATGTTTACGGTTAGTTTGGACAAATATGCCGCCGTTTAATCATTCCTGCCATCATTTTCCCGAAAGGAGCATCCGGATATGGATCACGAATACTATATGGGACTTGCGCTGGACCTGGCGCGTGAGGCTGCTGCCGCCGGCGAGGTGCCGGTGGGCTGCGTCATTGTGCGCGATGGGCAGGTGGTAGGCCGCGGACGCAACCGCCGCGAGGAGAAGCAGGCGGTATCCTCCCACGCGGAGATGGAGGCCATGGCGCAGGCCAACGCTGCCCTCGGTTCGTGGCGCCTGGAGGACTGCGCGCTGTATGTCACGCTGGAGCCCTGCCCTATGTGCGCCGGCGCCATCATCAACGCCCGCATCCCCCGTGTGTACTACGGCGCCCGTGATCGGGAGATGGGCGCGTGCGGCGGCGTGCTGAACCTCTTTATGGAGCGCTTTCCCCACCACCCCGCGCTGGTGGGCGGCATTCTGGAGGAGCAGTGCCGGCAGGTGCTGACGGATTTTTTTAAGGATTTGCGGAAATGAGCGGCGATGCGGGCTTATCTTGAAATTACTGGGCAAGGAGGATTTTATGGACGCACAGACAGCAGCGAGAATCGCACAGGAGAAGTGGGAGCGAGCGGAGGCGAGAGCAGAGGCGCGGATGGACGAGCTTATGAAGAAACTTGTCGCAAAGCACGGGAAGCGCTTGCAAGCTGGGACGCCTGCGACAACGATGTCCCCTTCGGACAAAGCGCGAGATACCTCGCAGACACCCTCCGACGGGGAATGAATACGGAAAGACTGCGATTACAGCACGGCGAGAGTCCGAATTTCGGGACTCCTGCCGTGCTATGTTTTTGCTATAAGCTGGGTTGATTGCAAAAGTGAAGGTAACATTTAGAGGGTAAAAAAGAGGGCAAAGGGTGATGTTCACCTCTGCAATAAGCGATATAATAGTTTCGGTCACTGCCTGCGGAAAGCAGGAAAAATGAGTCGAATGACATTATCGG
>JAGBEA010000044.1 GCA_017937195.1 Oscillospiraceae bacterium
CGGCCTTACCGATCTGAATGTTCTCGTGCTCGATGTTGCCGACCTGGCCGATGCAGGCTTTGCAGTTGGTGCGGATGATGCGCACTTCGCCGGAAGGCATACGGATCTGGGCATCGGTGCCCTCCTTAGCCATCAGCTGAGCGAAGGTGCCAGCGGAACGAACCAGCTGGGCGCCCTTGCCGGGGTGCATCTCCACATTGTGGATAACAGTACCAACGGGAATGTTGGCGATGGGCAGGCAGTTGCCGGGCTTGATGTCAGCCTCGGCGGAGGACAGAACCTTGTCGCCGGCAGTCAGACCAACGGGAGCGATGATGTAACGCTTCTCGCCGTCCTCATACTGCAGCAGAGCGATGTTGGCGCTGCGGTTGGGATCGTACTCCAGACGCAGGACAGTGGCTTCCATATCCATCTTGTCGCGCTTGAAGTCGATGATACGATACTTACGCTTCTCGCCGCCGCCGCGATGACGGACGGTGATGTGGCCGTAGCTGTTACGACCGGCCTTCTTCTTCAGGACCTCAACCAGGCTGGCCTCAGGCTTTGCGTGCTTATCGATGCCGTCAAAGCCGGAAACGGTCATATGTCTGCGGGAAGGGGTCGTGGGCTTAAAAGTTTTAATAGACATTCTCTTACACTCCTTCCGTTATCAGACCATACCTTCGAAGAACTCGATGGCCTTGGAATCTGCGGTCAGCTGGACATAAGCCTTCTTCCAGCTCTTGCGGCGGCCGGGACGGCCGGCGCCCATACGCTTGGTCTTGCCATCGTAGTTGATGGTGTTGACCTTGGCGACCTTCACGCCGAAGATCTGCTCAACAGCGTTCTTGATCTCGATCTTGCCGGCGGTGGGAGCCACTTCGAAGACGTACTTCTTCTCGGCAGTGGCAGCCATGGAACGCTCGGTGATGATGGGACGAATAATGATATCGTAGTTAGTCATTACGCGAACACCTCCTCGATTACTGCCAGGGCTTCCTTGTCGAGGACCAGATGCTTGGCCTTCAGAATGTCGTAGACATTGATCAGGTTAGCGATAGCGGTCTCAACACCGGGGATGTTGCGTGCGCTCTTGATGACGATCTCGTCCTTGGCGGGGGTGACCACCAGGGCCTTACCATCAGCGTTGATGGCGGTCAGGAAAGCGCGGAAGTCCTTGGTCTTGATGCTGTCGAGCTTGATGGAGTCGACAACGATGATCTCGTTCGCAGCTGCCTTAGCAGACAGTGCGGACTTCATAGCCAGTCTCTTGACCTTCTTGTTCAGAACGTAAGAGTAGCTGCGGGGCTTGGGGGCAAACACGATGCCGCCGTGGGTCCACTGAGGAGCACGGGTGCTGCCCTGACGGGCGTGACCGGTACCCTTCTGACGCCAGGGCTTCTTGCCGCCGCCGGAAACTTCTGCACGGGTCAGAGCGCTCTGCGTACCCTGTCTGCAGTTAGCCAGGTGGTTCTTCACCACTTCGTGAACGACGGCCTGATTGGGCTCGATGCCGAAGATGCTGTCATTCAGCTCAACAGTACCGACCTCAGCGCCGGCCATGTTCAAAACTTTAATAGTAGACATTGTTCAAGCACTCCTTTCCTTAGCGATTACGGGCAGAGGCCTTCTGGGGATTACGGCCGGATGCCTTCTGGGGATTCTTGCTGATGCCGGTGTCGACGTTCTTGACACGGTGGGTCTTGACAGTGCTCTTGATCAGGACCAGGCTGCCCTTGTGACCGGGGATAGCACCGCGAACAGCGATCAGATTCAGCTCGGGATCGACCTTGACCACATCCAGGTTCTGGATGGTGACCTGATCGCAGCCCATCTGGCCGGCGCCGATCTTGCCCTTGAAGATACGGGCGGGATCGATAACGCCCATGGAACCGGCGTGACGGTGAACGGGACCACCACCGTGGCTCATGGGAGTACGGCCTGCGCCGTGGCGCTTAACAACGCCCTGGTAACCGTGACCCTTGCTGGTGCCGGTCACGTCAACGAAGTCACCCTCAGCGAAGGTGTCAGCCTTGACGATGTCGCCGACGTTCAGCTCAGCGGCGTTGTCCAGGTCGAACTCGCGCAGGTACTTCTTAGGAGCAACGCCAGCCTTGTTCAGGTGGCCCAGCTCAGGCTTGGTCAGCTTGCGCTCAGCCACATCCTCGTAGCCCAGCTGCACAGCATTGTAACCATCCTTCTCGGCAGTCTTCTTCTGGACGACAACGCAGGGACCTGCTTCAATAACAGTAACAGGGATCACCTTGCCGTTTGCGTCGAAGATCTGAGACATGCCAACTTTCTTGCCAATGATTGCTTTCATGTATGATCCTCCTTAAAGGTTATTGGTCGACATAGTTCACTTCGCATTGGGAACGAAGCGCTTGCTCTGCCGACATGACCCCGTCCGTCTTACGCAAGTTGACGGACATCAGGGTTGCAAGCTTTTTCAGGTTTGAGCTCTCGCGTGTATATTATATAATGTATAATTTACAGCTTGATCTCGATTTCCACACCGGCGGGCAGATCCAGGGCCATCAGAGCCTCAACGGTCTTGGGAGTGGAATTGGTGATGTCGATCAGTCTCTTGTGAGTGCGACGCTCGAACTGCTCACGGCTGTCCTTGTACTTGTGGGTCGCACGCAGGATGGTGATGATCTCCTTCTTGGTGGGCAGAGGGATGGGGCCGGACACGGTAGCGCCGGTGCGCTTAGCGGTCTCAACGATCTTCTCTGCGCTCTGGTCGATGACCTGATGGTCATAGGCCTTCAGACGAATGCGAATCATTTCTTTTGCCATTTGGTTTGTTCCTCCATTATTTTGTACGGTTTGTGTTACTGCGGACCAACTCCCGTACGGTGAGAGATTTTCTTATACGCCCTTCCGTGCGTATCATTCCAGCTCACGAAAAACACCGGCACATAATGTGGCCGGTGTCTTCTGGCATAGCGATCTACGCTAACGCACAGAAATCTCTCAGCCGCCCGATTATCGGACATACTCCCCGAAAGTTACCGGCCCAAAGCCGCAATCTCCCGGTTCATCGCATTGTAAACGCCTCCGGGTGTGCAGCACCCTTCACGCGCGTACCCTCATATATTACTGGAAACCCATCTGTTTGTCAATACTTTTTTTGCTCTTTTTTATAAAATTTTTCATAAAATTTCAGCGGTTTTGCCGAAGCTGTTTTCACCCCAAGATTTTGTGGTTTCGCCGCTTTTCAGCCACCAAAACGCCGTTCTTTACAAAGTTTTCCGTGTATGATATTCTTTTTATAAGGAGGTGTCACATATGAAGAAAATCGTCAAAGTCGTTCTTTCCGTTTTTCTGTTTGCTGTCGTCTTCTCTTTCTTGTATAGCAACCAAGAAAAGCAGGAGCTGCAGCAATTGCTGACCTTTTCCGACAGCGCCACAGTAGAAGTCATCAACGGCGGCAAAAACCACGGCAGCACCCGCAACGTGTCAGAAACCGACCGTGCCGCTATTCTGGCTGAATTGCAGAATGTTGCATATGCGCCGTTCCATTCTAATCGCCCCACCTTCGACAACGCAAAGGAATATCACTACATCACCGTCACCGACGGCGAGCGCTCTTATCATTTCTCCATTTTTGCCGATGACGGCTACGGCGCAGTATCGCAGTACTGCTTCACTTACAGCGATACGCTTCTCTCCCTGCTGCGCGGCCTTCCCTTCCAAACATAAAAAACAGGCAGCTTTCGCTGCCTGTTTTTTGTTCTCTTAATAAGCGACGCCCCAATAGATGTCGGTGCCGCATTCCTTGCCGCACACGGGGCACTTGCCGATACTGCGGCTCTGCTGCAGAGGCATGCAGCGGGAGGTGACGCCCACCTGCTCCTTCATAGCCATCTCGCAATCCAGCTCGCCGCACCACTTGGACTTGAGGAACACGCTCTTCTTCTCGATGAGTTCCTTAGCCTCAGCCACGGAGGAGATCTCGAAGGTCTTTTCCTCGCGGTTCTTCAGTGCCATAGCGTACATATTGTCGTGGATAGCATCCAGCAGCTGCTTCACCGTCTCCTCCAGCTCATTCAGCGGCACGAAGGTCTTTTCACCGGTATCACGGCGTGCGATGCAGCACTGTTCCTTCTCCATATCCTTGGGACCGATCTCCACGCGCAGCGGCACGCCCTTCATCTCATACTGGGCGAACTTCCAGCCGGGGGACTGATCGCTGTCGTCCATCTTCACCCGCAGGCCTGCTGCCTTCAGGCGGTCACGGAGACCGGCGGCGGCATCCAGCACGCCGGGCTTGTGCTGGGCGATAGGCAGCACCACTACCTGAATGGGTGCGATACGGGGCGGCAGAACCAGACCGTTATCGTCGCCGTGGGTCATGATGATACCGCCGATCATGCGGGTAGAGCTGCCCCAGGAGGTCTGGTGGGGGTTGTGCAGCTGATTATCCTTGCCGGCGAAGGTGATGTCAAAAGCCTTGGCAAAGCCGTCACCGAAATAGTGGCTGGTGCCGGACTGCAGCGCCTTGCCGTCGTGCATCATGCACTCCACGGTGTAGGTCTCCTCTGCGCCGTTAAACTTTTCCTTATCGGTCTTGCGACCGCGGATGACGGGCATAGCCAGCACATCCTCGAAGAACTTGGCGTAGATTTCCAGCATCTGCATGGTCTCATTGCGCGCCTCTTCCTCGGTGGCGTGCATGGTGTGACCCTCCTGCCACAAAAACTCGCGGTGGCGCAGGAAGGGACGGGAAGTCTTCTCCCAACGGATGACACTGCACCACTGGTTGTACAGCTTGGGCAGATCGCGGTGGGACTGGATCACATTCTTAAAATGCTCGCAGAAAATGGTCTCGGAGGTGGGACGGATGGCATAGCGCTCCTCCAGCTCCTCGCTGCCGCCGAAGGTGACCCATGCGCACTCGGGGGCAAAGCCCTCCACGTGATCCTTCTCCTTCTGCAGCAAAGACTCGGGCAGCAGCATAGGCATCATCACGTTCTCGTGACCGGTCTCCTTGAACATGGCGTCCATGGCATGCATAATATTTTCCCAAATGGCGTAGCCATAGGGACGGTAGACGAACATACCCTTGATGGAGGAGTAGTCGATCAGCTCCGCCTTCTTGCACACATCGGTGTACCACTGGGTAAAGTCAACCTCTCTGGAAGTGATGGCTTCCACATTTCTCTGATCTTTGGCCATAATTTTCATTCCTTTATGATATAGTTTGCAAATGCATATTTCTTTCCAAATATGCATTGTATCTGTCGGGGGCGGAATTGTCAAGCCTTGCGGCGGTTTATTGGGATATACATTATTATAATATAAACCGTAGGCACAGAATTGCTCTTTGCCCACGGTTTATTCGTCTACATATTCCAATATTTCTTCCACCCTGCATTGCAGCAGTTTGCAAAGCTGATTCAGCGTGTGCGTAGAAATATTCTCCCCACGCTTCATTGCATAGTAGTTTGACAGAGGAAATCCCATTTTACCAAGCCGATACGATGTAATTCCCCTCTCCTTCATCGTCTTAAACAGCGGCTCATAACTGATCATCACACCCACCTCCTATACTATTAAGTATAGAAAGTATGTACGTATTTTAATATCTGCGATAATTCGCATACACGATTATTGACATACAAAGAATTAAATCGTATACTGGTCTTAACATTTTTTATCACGCAGCGATTCCCGACGGATACAAAAGGAGGGATATTCTTGGATTACCAAAAGGCATACTCTTATCTGTTCAACGCCATTACCGACGCCTTGCAGCAGCTTGAGCAGCAAAACTACGGACAAGCCACCGCAACACTGATCGCCGCACAGCAGCAAACCGAAGAGTGGTATATGGAAGAAGACTAAAAGGACGGCTCACGCCGTCCTTTTTATATTTATATATGATATATCACGCTTCCACGCTGTAGAGAATATCCTTGGCAACGGGTGCATAGAACATTCGCTCCACCTCGGCAAACTCGCGGGTCTGCCCCATGATCCACATCAGCTTGGCCACCGCCGCCTCCGTGGTCATATCGTAGGCCTCCAGCAAGCGCAGCGTACTCTTGAGATGGCCGCCCACATGGTACACCGTCAGATCGCTGCCCTCGTTGGGCACCTGCGTGGTCATCACCACGATCTTGCCCCGTTCCACGGCGCTGCGGATGATGTCATAAAAGCCGCCGCAGTCGTATTCCGGCAGACCGCCCACGCCAAAGCTCTCGATGATGAGCCCATCGTAGTGCTCCGCCATAAACGACACCAGCTCACGCTTCGTGCCGGGGATCAGCTTCAAAAGCCCCACATTGGTGTCCAGCTTATGGTAGAACACCGGCTGTTCGCCGCACTCGCAGCGGATATACTGCAAAAGATGCTCGTCCTGCAGCACCGCCAGATCGGGATAGTTGACACTGGAAAAGGCCTGAAAGCTCTTGGAATAGGTTTTTCTGGCGCGGGTGCCGAGGATCACCTTGCCGTTGAACACGATCTGCACACCGCCGCAGCCGCAGCAGGCGTAAATGAAAGCATCGGTCAGATTGCGCTTGGAGTCGGTACTGTCAAACCAAATAGGCTTTTGCGCGCCGGTCAGCACGATGGGCTTGGGACTATTCTGCACCAGATAGCTCAGCGCCGCTGCGGTATACGCCATGGTATCCGTGCCGTGGCTGATGACAAAGCCGTCATAGCGGTCATAGTTCTCCTCGATGGCGCGGGCGATACCCAGCCAGTGCTCGGGGTGAATGTTGGTGCTGTCCAAGCTGTACACCTGCAGGCAATCCACCTGACAGATCTCCGCCACGCGGGGGATAAAGCTCAGCAGCTGCTGGGGATTCAGCTCCGGCGAGAGACCGCTGGGGGTCATCTCCGAGGCGATGGTGCCGCCGGTGGCGATCATCAGAATTTTCTTCATATTTCCGCTGTCCTTTCCCGTTACAGTTCACGGTTGTCCATCGCCGCCAAGCCAAAGCGGGCAGCCTGCTCAATGACGCGGCGGCGCGCTTCGTCTGCATTGTCATATTCTTTGCGCAATTCCGCCAAAAATAAGCCGCGCAGCGTATCCTCGCCGCAATGCTGCCACAGATCCTCTTTGGGTCGGGTGTGATCGCGCAGCTCCAGCTCCCACGCGCAGCCGGACAGCTGCTGGGTCAGGCGGCGCAGATCAATGCTTTTATCTGTTTCGCCGGTGAGAATCACGCGGCAGATATGGTCGCCGCAGCCAGCCAGCGCCGCAGATGCAGCTTCATAGGCGTCGCGATCCGTCACATCCACCTCGATTTGCTCATAGCGGCGGCGCGCAAAGGGGATAAACCGCAGTTCCGCCGTGCCCTTCCCCACTTCACCCAGCAAGAAGCCTTTCTCGCCCAGCTCATCAAAGCCGCGCCCCTCGGGGCAGCCGGGATAGGCGTAGCAGGTGTTTCCTGCCTGCAGCACACCGCCATACTGGTGGATATGTCCCAGCGCCGCATAATCGGCGCCGCTGCGGGCAAGCGATTCCACGCTGATAGTGCGGTAGCGGCTGTTTGGTACGCCCGCCTCACCGTGGAGCACCAGCAACACCGTTCGGTCATCGTCCGACAGATCCGGCAGCTGCAGTTCCCCCGCCTCGGCGGAGGTGAAGGCCGCACCATACACCACGCAGTTATACTGGGGAAACTCCAGCTTCTCCAGCTGATTCTGCGTGAAAATGTGCACATTTTCCGGCCATTTTTCTCTTGCGTAGGGACTGTGGTGGGTGTAGGGATCGTGGTTGCCCGGTGCGATGACCACCTCACCGTGAAAACGCCCCAGCGCTGCCATCAGCTCCTCGGTAGTCTGGGCATAGACCCGCGCACCGTCGAATAGGTCGCCGCACAGCAGCATCAGCTCCACGCCCTGCCCGTTGGCATAGTCCACCATCCGCGCCATCAGCTCACGGCTCTCCTGCCGCCGCTGCCGCGCACGACTCTCAGACAGAGCGGTAAAGGCGCTGTCCAGATGGAAATCAGCGCTGTGGAGGATCTTAACCATCAACTTCTTCCTGCCAGCCCTTGCACACATCCACCCACTCCACGAAATTCTTGCCGCAGCACTTCTGCAGCTCATCGCAGGTCAGCTCAATGGCGGAGGCGGCGCTGCCCACTGCGGGGAACACCGTTTCAAACCGGCGCAAAGACACATCCAGATAGGTTTTCACATCGTCGGGCAGGGCGAAGGGGCACACGCCGCCGGGGGCGTGACCGATACGCTCCACCGCTTCTTCGAAGGTCAGCATCTTGGCCTTGGCGTGGTAGTAGTGCTTATATTTGCTGTTGTCGATCTTGGCATCGCCGGCGGCGACGATCAGAATGGGATCCTCGCCCACCTTGAAGCTGAGGGTCTTGGCGATGCGGGCGCCTTCCACGCCCACCGCCAGCGCTGCCAGCTCCACTGTGGCGCTGGACACCTCAAACTCCTGCATACGATCCGCCACACCGTAGGGGATCAAATACTCTCTTACCTTCTCAACAGACATAACCTTGTTCTCCTTTTGTTTTTCTCTTTATCGAATGTCGATCCGCTCCACAGCGGTACAAAGTCCGGTATCACTGTCCAGTGTAAAGATGGCGCCCTGCAGCTTGCACGCGCCGGATGCTACCCGATAGCGCCCCGGCAGACCGCCCAAAAATGTCTCCACCGACTGCTCGGGACGGATGCCCAGCACCGACTCGATAGGGCCGGTCATCCCCAGATCGGTGATGTAGCCGGTGCCCTTGGGGCAGACCCGCTCATCAGCGGTAGGTACATGGGTATGGGTACCCCACAGCGCGCTGACCCGTCCGTCCAGATAGTAGCTCAGCGCCAGCTTTTCACTGGTAGCCTGCGCGTGGAAATCCACCAGCGTGAAGGTGGGTTTCTCCTCGCCTTTCAGCAGCTTATCAGCGGTGGTGAAGGGGTTTTCCGCATGGAAATCCAGATCGCACCGCCCGATGAGGTTCATCACGCCGATGCGGATGCGCCCGCAATCGAACACACCCCAGCCGCGACCGGGCGCGCGGGCGGTGTAATTGGCAGGGCGCAGAATGTAGGGGCAATCCTCCAAGAAATCCGCGATCTGCACCTTGCCCCAGGTGTGGTTGCCCAGCGTGATCACATCGGCGCCGGCAGCGAACACATCCTCCGCCTGCTCGCGCGTCAAGCCGTTGCCGGCAATATTCTCCGCGTTGACCACGGTGAAGGCGATGTCCTTCATCTTTTTTACTGACCGCAGATGGCGGCTGAGGTGGCGCAGACCCTCCTCGCCCACCACATCGCCTACGGCTAAAATATGATAGAGCATATGCCTGCTCCTTTCCGTTTTTCTATATGATAGGATTATACCACGAAAAACGCCCAGTGCCAACGCCGCCGCGCAATTTTAGGCAAAAATCCTTCCGCGACAGCATTCTATCAAATCCGCAGCCCTTCCGTGCTATTTTAGAGTTCACAGTTTGTTTATCGGAACGTTCAGGCTGTTTTCAGCTTGTGCGCCTATCCTTTTATGTGAGATACGAAGAACACGGAGAACACTTTATGAAAAAACGAATGCTGTGTCTGCTGCTGGCGCTTTCTTTTCTCTGCACCGCCTGCGGCAAAACCGAGGATACACCGGCGCTGTCCGACGCCCAAGCCGTTCTTACGGATGCCGTCCCTCTGCTGAGCGGCGGCGAAGTCCGGAACGCGGAAGCCTTTGACCTGACGGAGGAAATGGTGGCGCCGATACTGACACTGATGCACGCCTACTACCGCTCCATCGGCACGCTGAAGCTACAGCCCTGCCGCGAGATCTTCACCACGCGGGCGGAGAGCAAGTGGCACAGCGCTGTCTGGCGCAGCCTCATTGAGATCCGCAAGGCCTCGCTGATCGACCTGCATCTCAACAGCTACTACTTCACGCTGACCGTCGAGGATGTGGTCCGGCACAGCGAGGACTATGTGGAGCTGACGGTATCGGAGGATGCGGTGTATCGCTTCGCCGCCACCGCGGACATCGATACGGAGCAGTACGATGTGCTGCACACCTTTCTTTTGCAGCGCAGCGGCGACATATGGCTGATCGACGGACACAACAGCGATGATAACCCCTACTACAACTTTGACTACGATCGATTCGCCGGACGGGACAGCCGCTTAAACGATTTCCTGCAGAACATCGCCGCGCGGCAGGCACAGCAGGGCGCTGCCGACAGCGCCGCTACCCGCACCTGGGATCACGACTACGACCGCGACAGCGCCTATCAATATATGCAGACCTATATCCAGCAGCGCAATGACACTTGGGCCGCCTATGACACGGAGGGCGGCAACTGCCAAAATTTTGGCTCGCAGGTGCTGTTTGCCGGCGGCATCCCTATGGATGCGGAGGGCGACGCCCAATGGTACTGGCACGATAGGGTCTATTTGGATCTTTCGTGGATCAATGTGGGATATTTTATGGACTACGCCCAAAATAACAGCGGTTTTGGTTTGGTGGCAGAGGCGGATGCCGGCTATTATACCGGACAGGTGGGCGATATTCTGATCCTCGGCGCAGAGGGAATGAACCACACCACGGTCATCACCGGTCTCATCACCGACGAAGACGGCAAGACAGCGGATTATCTGCTGTGCTCCAACACCAGTAACTACCGCAACTTTCCTGCCAGCGCCTACTATTACACCAAGCATTGGTTGGTGCGGATTTTGGGCTGGAACGAATAAAAAAAGACATTCAGCCGTTGGCTTAATAGTGACAAGTAACCATTTTGTCGCAGAGAACGGTGTGACCCGAAGGTCACGCCGTTTTTCTGCGTTCATAGGTTGTTTGTGTGATGATAGGTTCGGAAATAACGGGAATATCCACATCGTCCACAAAGTTGAAGAAAATCTTCACTTTCTGCTTGCGCTTGCCGCTGGACTTGTCCGGGGCATAGACAATGATCTTCTTGATATACTCGTTTACGATGGTCTGTGTCAGTTCCTCCACATCCACATATTTCTGTGTCAGAGCGATAAAGGCATCCAGACCATCGTTCATTTCTTCCCGCTGTTCCACCCATTCTTCGATAACTTCAATTTCGAGCTTTACCCGTTCCTGCTCGGCTTCATAGTCCGCAGACATCTTTCTGTATCTGTCCTGACTGAGATTTCCAAGAACGTAGTCCTCATACAGCCGGGAGATAATGACATCCAGGTCGGCAAGGCGTTTCTTTGCCTGTTCCAGTTTCTTTTTGTCATCCCGGATGCTGCGCTCCTGATCAGTCCTGCGGCATTGCAGCCATTCTTCCTGAAAACCATCCACATCATTGCGGATATACTCGTTGACCGCCCGGATGCGTTCCAGAACGATTTCACGAAGCACATCTTCTCGGATATAGTGAGCAGTGCAGGTGCCACGATTGCTTTTATAATGACAGCATACATAATGATCCTGTTTGCCCTCAAAGCTCTTGCTTGTGGCAAAGTGGAGCTTACCACCGCAATCGGCACAGAACAGAAGCCCGGAGAACAATCCCTGCCGTTCCGCTTTTGCGGGGCGGCGTTTGTTTTTCCTCAGTTCCTGTACCCGGTCAAATTGTGCCTGAGATATAATCGCTTCCTGTGTGTCCGGCAGATAGAACATATTCTCCGGCTCGTTGGGAATCCGCTTTTTAAGCTTGTAGGACTTGGAGTAGGTCTTGAAGTTACAGGTACAGCCCGTGTACTCCTGCCGTTCCAAAATCCCAACAATGGACTGGTTGCCCCAGTGGTGCAAAGGCTACTCCCCAAAGCGGAGCAGATACACCGAACAGTGAAAAATCTGCTCTCTCCAAAATCGTTTTCATTTTGTGGGTGCGATACTCTGTCCATATAGGCATATAAACTACCGGGAACAGACCTTGCTTGAAAAGCGGGTGTCGATCTGCATGACCTGCGGGCGTGTCGGCTCATGGAAAGACCGTCCCACCTTTGAGGAACTGGCAGTTATGTTTGAGGGCAGCTCTGCCAGCGGTGCGGAGCGAGCCTACCGCAGAGCCGTTGACAAGCTGACCGAACTTTTGGTTGTCGAGGGTGCTATCCACGCTGTCCGGCTGAAGCAGAAATCCAAAATCAAACGCAAAAAGAAAATCGCCGCCGCAATCTACGAATACCAAGCAGACTGCGACGGCGAATGGGGTGAGATTTCATTAAATTTTGAAAACGGTACAGCGGAAATCATCCGGCTTGCCGATTGGGACACCATAAAAACAAACCGCTTTGCAAACAGGGCAATAGAGTATCTTTTGAACTGTGAAAATGAGAAGCTACCAAAGGAGACAATACTTGCCTTTGAATCTTAAACATATCAAACAGAAAAAACGTTGCAATTTCCATCACGTAAGGAGAAATTTGCAGCATTTTTTCTATTTGCGGTTTTCTTCAATCCATCTTACAGCAAAATCTACAAGATCTCGCTGTTTCATCAGACGGATTGTGCCATTACCAAGCGATGCCTTGTGGATGGGACACGCATTTTCAAAAGCAGTTCCGATCTCATTAAAATCTTCACCATCTACAAAAA
>JAGBEA010000045.1 GCA_017937195.1 Oscillospiraceae bacterium
AAGGAAGTCAAGGAACCATCGGTTCCTTGCGGCGTTTCTTTTCCTCTTTTCTTTCCGCTGTTGGAAAGAAAAGAGGCCGTCGGAGACAGGACAAGCCTTTGGCATCGCGGCAGGTGCATAAGCGCAAGCGCGGTGCGTAATGTCTCTCCCTCAGTCAAATCCTGAGGATTTGACAGCTCCCTCATCAGAGGGAGCCTTTTGGGGAACGAAATGCAAAAGAAAGTTTAATTTTACGCGCCCTGAGCGCGAAGCGCGAGGAAGTACTCTTGGGGTGCGCCCGGCGCGTGGCTGGTAACATAGGGCTTCGCCCGCATATGAAATACCCCCGGCTTGGCCGGGGGATTCTTATTTGGGCTACGCGGCCTCTGTCCGCTCCGCCCCAAGGGCAATTGAACTTGCTCGGGCGAAATGAATTCGCCCTTCGCCAAGGTTTTGCTGCGCAAAACGCTTGTGTCGCGCCACTCGGCGCGTTTTTTGGTTTTAGAGGAGAAAGGGATCGAAATTGGATCGTGATATGTCCCCATTCACATCACGCCCGCTCCAAAACGGCTTGAGCGGTATGCTCGTCGGTGATCAGCGTGTCGATCAGCCCCGTGCGCAGCGCGCCGATGATGGCCTCCGCCTTGTCACTCTCCTCATCGCTGCACACGATGGCCACCGTTTCTCCGGCGCGGCGCAGCTCCTCCGCCGATGCGCACAGCGCATTGCTGTAGGGTGCGATCAAGCTGCCGTCTGCGGCAAAAAGATGCGTAGCAATATCGCCCACGGCGGCGGAATTCTTTTCTCCGTAGCCGAAAATATCCTCAAACATCCGCAGCACCTCCGTGTTGCCGATGCCCACAATGGCCAAGTCAATTTTCTCCCACAGCGCACTGATCTTTTTATAGTAAGATGTCCCCTTCAAGAGGGCACAGTCCTCCGCCTGATCGGGGCGGTAGGGAAACCACGCATATTTCACTTCCGCGCCGATCTTATCGGCAAAATTGCGGGCGATCTCATTGGACAAAAAGCAGCTCTTCTCGCTGTCGGACGCGCCAAAGAGGGGGAACACCGTGTTGCCGGCGGTGTGCAGCTGCGGCATCTCCGCAATGAAGGTCTGCAGCGTTCTGCCCCACGAGAGAGCGATATTCCGCCCACCTGCTTTCAAGGTCGGCTCCAGATATTCCGCCGCCTTTTTCACCGTCATCAGCCGGCGCAGCACAGGATCCTTTCCACTGACACCGCACACCGCAGCGTGTTTGATGCCAAACCGTTGGCAGAGCTGCTGCTCCAGCGCGGCGCAGCCCTTCTCCGGATCGTGGATACGGATCTCCACCACCCGCTCGGAAATGGCGTCGCTCAGCAGCTTGGACACCGTCTGGCGGGACAAGTTCATGATTTTTGCGATCTCCTGCTGGGTGCAGCCCTTCTCATAATACAGAACCGCCGCCTCCACCATTCTCTTTTTCTCTGTCATCCGGACACCTTCTTTCTCTTTCTATTATACCGCCCCGTTTCCCGCTGTCAAGCAAATTTAACATTTGTAATTGACAGATGTTAAGCACGGTGCTACAATATCCCCATCAATTATACTTGGGAGGACTTTATATGTTCGTGACCATGAAGGAAATGCTGGCGGACGCGCAGCAAAAGCACTATGCGCTGCCCGCTTTTGATGTGAGCAATTATGAGATGCTGCGGGCGGTACTGGATGTATGCGAGGAGGAGCGCTCCCCCGCCCTGCTGATGGCGATCCCCGCCGACATGGAGGGCAGAGGTATGCCGCTGCTGACCGGTATGGCGCAGGCTGCCGCACGCACCTACTCCGTTCCCGTGTGCTTCCATCTGGATCACGCCACCAATATGGACTTGATCCGCCGCGCGGCGGAGATGGGCTTCAGCTCCGTGATGATCGACGGCTCCTCCCTCCCCTTTGAAGAAAACGCCGCCATCACCGCCGAGGTGGTGCAGTTCGCCCATGCCAAGGGCCTGACCGTAGAGGCGGAGCTGGGTCACGTGGGCAACGCGCTGGTGGGCAACGAAAAGGACACCGTGCTGGACGAGGATCCCGAGCAGACGCTGACCGATCCTGCTGAGGTGGTGCGGTTTATTGAGCGCACCGATGTGGACGCGCTGGCGGTGGCTATCGGCACAGCACACGGCGTATATGCCAAAACCCCTACGCTGCGCATTGACCGTCTGGACCAGATCACCGCCGTGTGCGACCGCCCCTTGGTGCTGCACGGCGGCAGCGGCACGCCTGAGGATCAGCTGAAGACCGCCATCGCCCACGGCGTGACCAAAATCAACATCTATTCCGATGTGGTAGCAGCTATGAACGCAGGGCTTAAGAGCAAGATCAATCATCTGGGCAACCCCGCCACCTGGCCCATCTTCCTCTTTGAGGAAGCGCAGGAAAACATGCGCGCGCTGATCCGCGACAGAATCCATATGTGCGGCAGCAACGGAAGAGCATAACGGGAGGCGGCGTGATGAAAACGAAGGCAGTACGGCTGTACGGCAAGCGGGATCTGCGGCTGGAGGAGTTTGAGCTTCCCGCCGTTGGTGACGGCGAGATCCTGATCCGCATCGTGTCCGACAGCGTGTGTATGTCTACCTACAAAACCGCTATTCAGGGCGAGGATCACATCCGCGTGCCGAAAAATGTGGCACAGCATCCCGCCATCATCGGGCACGAGTTCTGCGCCGAGGTGGTGGAGGTTGGCAAGCGCTGGCAGAACGACTACAAGGTGGGCGACAAGGTAGTGGTGCCCCCCGTTTTGAGCTATCTGGGAACCATGGACACCATCGGCTACTCCTTTGAGCACATCGGCGGTGACTCCACCTATTCGCTGGTATATGAGCACATTATCGAAAACGGTTTCCTCATCAAGTTTGACAGCAAGGACTTCTTCAGCGCCTCGCTGGTGGAGCCGATCTCCTGCGTGGTGCGGGGCTTCAAGGGCACGTTCCATCTGGACGGCGAGGGCAACCACATCACCGGCTTGAAGGAGGGCGGCAAGGTGGCGCTGCTGGCCGCCTGCGGCCCCATGGGTCTGGCGGCGCTGGACTGCGCTCTTCACGGCGACTGGAAACCCTCTATGATCGTGGTGACCGACCTTGATCAGGCACGGCTGGATCGGGCAAAGAGTATCTTTGATCCCGAGGAGGCCAAAAAGCAGGGCGTGGGGCTGATCTTCGCCAACACCGCCGATGCCGATGAGCTGATGGCGCTCTCCGGCGGCACCGGCTATGACGATGTGTTTGCCTACATCGCAGTTCCCGCAGTGGTGGAGTTGGGCGACGCTATCCTCGCTTTTGACGGCTGCCTGAACTTCTTCTCCGGCCCTACCAAGAAGGATTTCTATGTGCCGCTGAATTTCTACAATGTCCACTATGCCCAGCACCACGTGGCAGGCACCAGCGGCAGCACCACCGAGGATATGCTGGATGTGGTGCGCTACATCAGTGAGGGGCGGATCGCTCCGGCGGTGATGGTCAGCCACATCGGCGGTATGGACGCCGTCATCGACACCACACTGCGCTTCCCCGAGATGCCCGGTGCCAAAAAGCTGATCTATACCCACATCAATCTGCCGCTGACCGCCATCGCGGACTTTGCGGAATTGGGCAAAACGGATGCCCGCTTTAGCGCTCTCCACGAAATCGTCAGCGCCCACAACGGTCTGTGGTGCGCCGAGGCGGAGAACTATCTGCTGGCAAACTTCTAAGAGAACACAGCAAAACACCCGACTGAACCGTTCAGTCGGGTGTTTTTTCTTATTTTCCTGCCTTGCGCCGGAGCATATAGTCATACCACGCCAGATACTCACCGCCCAGACGGCGGGCGAGGGTGCGCGCCTCCTGCGGCTGCGCGGCGGACAGATACAGACACTGCTGCGCCAGCTGATAGCGGCGGGCGGTGCTGAGCTTTTGCAGCTGCTCGTCCGTGTAGGTGCCCAGTGTCTGCACCTCGCGCTGGGCTTTGAAGAAGCGGATGAATGCCTCCGCCGTTTCCGGTCCCACGATGGGAGCCAGCAGAGAGAAGTCGTTGCCGGAGTGATCCAATACCTTGGACACCATCTCCCAGCGGCGGGGGTCTGCGTTGCCCTCGGTGCCGGTATAGGGGGTGCGCATATAGAGATCGTTATTGGCAAGGAACTCCATCACATAGGGGTTAAGCCGATGCTCCACCGCCCACGGCATCCAGTTCTCCACCGTGGTGCGAATATAGATGTGGGCAAAGCGGCCGAACAGCGGCTCTGCCAAATCGTGGGCGGCGCTGGACTCGCTGCGGTCGTTGCCGGCTGCCACAATGCGGGCGTTGGGCGGCAGCGGCCAGCGGTTATTGACGAAGCGCTCCAGCACGATCTTGAAGATGACGGACTGGGTCTGCTTGGTGGCGTTGGTCAGCTCATCGAAGAAGAGGATATGGAGCTTGCCGTCGGCGCACAGCTCCTCCAGCTTGATGAGCCACACCGGCTTGATGTCCACGATCTCGCTGCGACTCTCGTTATACACGGCGCGGCCGTTGATGGTCTCCGGCGTCTCATTGACCAGCTCGATATCCAGCGCCTGGGGGTCGATCTGCCGCACGCGGTCGCTCTTGCCGTCACCAGACAAGCCGTGGAGAAACACGGGGATATTGGCCTCCACATAGGCGCGGATCAGCGACAGTTCATCGTGATTGCGCAGGCAGAAGTCGCCAAGGGGCTGCTGCTCCTCGCTCTGCGCCAACAGCTCGGTCAGGAATTCGCCGGCAAGATATGCCTCCGCCTGCTCCCTCTCGAGACCTGCAAACAGCGCCATACAGCTGATAAGCAGCTTTTGCCGTTCATCATAGAGCCAGCGCACGGCGCGCAGCTCCAAAAACACCCGCTCGCCCTCGGCCACCACCGTTTCGTCGGACAGCCGCACGAAGCCGTTGACGCCGCCGGGGGCGGAATCGATGCAGACGATCTCCTTTGCGCCCAAGCGGTAGATGGGCTGGGGTTTGCCGCCGATGTGGACACTTCTGCCCGTTTCCGCCAGTGCGCCGCGGTCATATTCCCGCGCCGCCAGCTCTCGCAGGCTCTCGTCCAGAATCACATAGGGGTAACGGCCGTATTCCACGGTGGTCACCTCGCCGTCGGTCTGTTGGCGGCCCAAAAGAGCTTCCTCCCCCTCCTCCAGCACGATCACGGGACGCACAGCGCACAGCGCGCACTCCTCCTGCCGTCCGAAGCGATCCACAAAGCCGCCGTCGGACAGATAGTAGTTGATGCAGCGCCCGTCGGTCAAAAAACCGTCGTCTGCCGCCGTCAGCAGCGCAAGATCCGATGCCGGAGCCGCTGCGCCCACATTCTGCAGCAGGGCGATGGGGTTGGAAAAGACCTGCTCAGGTGATAAGAAAATCGACTTCATGCTTCTCTTTCTCCTCGTTTGGTTTGACATAGATCACCCGTCCGCCCTTGGGGTGGATGGGGGTACTGCCGTAGACGACCCACACCGCGCTGCAGCTTCTTTCGGGCATCTCGGCATAGCCGTCTGTGAAAATAATCTGGTTTTCCGCATCGCCGGTAAAGGCGTTGATGGCGGCGGTGAAATCCGTGCCGCCGGCACCGTGCAGTTCCAGATTGTCGATATCCTCATCGGTGTGGATATCCTGAAAGCCGTAAAATCGGGTATCAAAGCAGCCTACACGGATCACCGCATCCTGTCGCAGCAGCGCCTTGACGCCCCGCACGAACCGGCGCAGCAGCGCGGCATCCACCGAGGCGCTGGTATCCAGTAAAATCTCGGCATAGGCCACGGGATAGGCGCGGAAATCGTAGCGCAGCACGCCGTCGCGGATGGTGCTGCCGGGGAACCAGTCAAAATCTGTCTGCAAACTGGGCTGCAAAAGCTCCGCAAGACCGGCCACTGCGGCGGCAATCCCTGCCTCGTCCAATGTGATGTCCTGCGCGGCGGTCTCACCGCCGGCCTGAGTGCTGTCTACCTGCAGCACATCCCCGCCGGAGGTGTCCTCGCCGTCCCATTGGGCGTACAGCACCTCGTATACCTCCTCGGCGCTGTGCTGCGCCGTGATCTCCGAGAGCACCTCGCTTTGGGGCAGCTGAAAGCCCTCCTCCCGCAGCATTCCGTTGACCACCGCATTACACGAGCGGCGCCACACGCTGCGTTCACGCTCCCCCCGCCTTGCGTGGTGGGCAAGCTGCAGGTGCAGCAGCTGCTGCGCCATATAAAAGCAGCGGTTTTCCCTGCTTTGGGCGCGCATCACCCGGTCGTTATAATAGATGACCGAGCCGTCATTATCGGCAAGGGAGACTTTCGCGGTGTCCTGAAAGCGCAGCATCCAGATCCGCTCCGCCCACTGGGGGAAGCGTTCAGTCAGGTCGCTGCGCAGCTCCTGCAGATCCATATGCACTTCCCCCTTTCTTTTTTATTCTACCACAATTGTGGCGCGGCTGCCACCGCCGTTTTCTTTCTTTACCACGATCAACTTGTTGGTGCGTTCCTTCAGCTCCGCCACATGGGAGATGATGCCCACCAAGCGGTTGCCCTCCGTGAGTCCGCAAAGGGTCTGATACGCCTTGTTCAGCGCCTCGCCGTCCAGCGAGCCGAAGCCCTCATCCACAAAGAGGGTGTCCAGCCGGATGCCCGTGGACATCTGCACCTCATCGGAAAGACCCAGCGCCAGCGCCAGCGACGCCAGAAATGCCTCGCCGCCGGACAGCGTGTTGACGCTGCGCTCCGTGGCGTTGACATGGTCGATGATATCCAGTTCCAAACCGGTCTTGCCTCTGTGATTGTCAGCCGTTTCGCGGCGCTTGAGATCATACTGCCCACCGGACATCTTCTGTAAACGCACATTGGCGCGGCGCAGGATCCGATCAAAGTAGGTGGTCTGGATATAGGTCTCCAGCATAATTTTATCCTTTTTGTCGCCCAGATTGCCGTTGGCAGTGTCGGACAGCGGCTTGAGCCACGCATAGCGGTGCTCCAGCTTTTCCTGCTCCGCCGCCTTGGCGGAAATATTCTTCTTCACCGCCTCGTTGGTGGTAATACGGGTGTGGAGCGCCTGCTTGGCGGCAGTGATCCCTTGTTTGCGCTGCAAAAGGGCAGCTTTTTCTGCCTCCAGCGCATCCGGATCCTCCGCCTGCGTCTCTCCCAGCTGCTTGTTCAGCTGCTCGATTCTGGCCTCGATGGCGGCCAGCGCCTCGCGGCAGGCAGCGAAATCTTCCTCTGCCTTTTTCAGCGCAGTCTTGTAGCCGTCACGCTGCTGTTCCAGCGCCGTTTTCTCCGCTTCCGCGGCGGCACGGTCGGCAAAGCGCAGCTTGCCGCGCAGCTCTTCCGCCTGCTTTTTCAGTTCTTCCACCGAAACACCCAGCGCGGCGATCTGCTCGTTGGCCTTTGCCGCGTCGCTCTGCGCCTGCTTTTCCGCCGCTTCCTTCTGCGGGATCAGCCCATCCAGTTCCGTTTTGCGCGTTTCCTTTTTCTCCAGCGCAAGCAATTCGCCGTCCAGTTCCTTGATCTGCGCCGTCAGCAGGGTTATTTTTTCCTCCGCGGCCTGCAGCGCATCCTGCACGGCAATGCCTGCCAGCAGCTGCTCCAGCTTCTTTTCCAGTGCTTCGCGGGCGGCAGTAACGGTGCCGTTCTGATTGCCTGCGGCGCGGTTGGCCGCATCCCTTGCCGCCTGCTCCGTTTCGCAGTCATTTTTTGCCTGCTTGACATCCGCCTCCGTGGGCGCGTTTTCCGACAGCTGTGCCAGCTGCGGATGATTCAGCGAGCCGCAGACGGGGCAGGGCATCCCATCCGTCAGCGCGGAGGCAATGATGCCTGCCTGCTCGTCCAAAAATGCCTTGTTCAGCGCCTCATACGCGCTGCGGGCAGCAGCGTACTTGCCCTCAGCGGCAAGGTACTCCTTCTGTAATCTCTCCAGTTTCTTTTCCTGCGCCGCCAGCGCGGTGATATCGTCCTTCACCGCACGGTACTGCTGACGGGATTCCTCCGCCGTTTTACGCTGCGCCGTCAGTTTTTCCTTCTGCGCCGCGATATTTTCCAACGATTTTTGCTCCGTCTTCAGCTGCGCGATCTCCGTTTCCAGTGCGGCACGGGTTTGCTCCGCCGTGCGCTGCGCCGTCTCGACAGCGGTCAGCTGCTTCTGCGCCGCCATCTGTGCCGTCAGCTTTTTCGCCAGCTCACCATAGGACGGCAGCAGCAGCTCCACTTCGGCGATCTCCTTATCCAGCGACTCGGTCAGGGAAATCTTTTCCCGTGCCTCCGCCAGCGCCTGCCTGGTCTGCTCCAGCAGCTCTCCCTTTTCCTGATGGGCAAGCTGCTGCGTTTTCAGATCTTTTTCCGCGGCTTGCCGCGATTCCGCCTGCGCCAGACGGGCGGTCAGCTGCTCCAGCTGTCCCTCTACAGCGCTGAGCTGCTCAACAAACGCACCTTCTGCGGCGCAATCCTCGTCCAGCAGCTTATCCAGCAGCTCCAGCACCTCGGCGGTAAGGATGCCGCCTTCTTTTGCCTTGCGCACCTCGATGCTCAGGGGGGAGTCTTCGCTGCAGAGGATGCCGTCAATATACTGCATGCGGCTGAGCTCGGCCGCTCCCAGCTGATTGCGCAGCTCCTTTGCATCCTGCCCGATCCGGATTTGCACATCGTTGTACAGCTTGGTTTTGAAGATGTCGCGGAAGATTTTCTGCCGCGATTCCGTGTCCGCCTGCAGCAGCTTGCGGAACTCGCCCTGAGAGATCATCGCCACCTGCGCAAACTGCTCACGGGACAGTCCGATGATGTCGCGGATGGTCTGATTTGCCTCATTGATTTTTGTAATCGGATTTCTGTTGGGGCAGAGCAGCTCCACTCCGGCGTTTTGCGGAGTAAACCCGTCGCCGACTTTCTTCTTGCGCTGATAGTTGGGATTGCGGCGGATGGTATAGCGCTTGCCGTCATATTCAAAAATCAGCTCCACATAGGTGGGATCCTCTGCGCGGGCATATTTGGAGCGCATCATATCGGCCTGCCGACTGTCACCGCTGGGTTCACCGAACAGCGCGTAGGTAATGGCATCAAAAATGGTGGTCTTGCCGGCGCCGGTATCACCGGTGATGAGATACAGTCCGCTTTTGCCCAGCTTCTCGAAATCCAACTCCTGCGTGCCGGCATAGGGGCCAAAGCCCACCATTGTCAGTTTTACGGGTCTCATACATTCCTCTCCCACACAGACTCCATCAGCGCGGCGGCATAGCTGCGCTGCTCCTCGCTCATAGGCTGATTGTTCTGCTTTTCGTACAGCTCCTCAAACAGCTGCAGCGGCGACTTTTTCTCCACATCGTCTGCTGCGCCTATATGGTGAGCGGTACGGGTACGGGTATTGTCATAGGTCAGCTTCAACAGATTGGGGTAGATCACGCGCAGCTTACCCATTGCCTCGGGAACATCCTCTTCATCCGTAAGGATCGCCTGCACATAGTCCTGCGTGTCGCCCTGCTCATAATTGACCTTGTCCGTCAGCTGGGCAAAGGTGCCGCGAATCTGCCGCAGATCGCGGCGCGGCGTCAAGGGGCGCAGCTGCAGCTCCAGTTCGCCCTTTGCGCCCAACTGCACCACCGTGACACTCTTGTGGTGCGCCGCCTCGGAGAAGGAGTATTTCAGCGGCGTGCCGCAGTAGCGGATGCGGTTGGTGCCAATATTCTGCGGGCCGTGGAGGTGACCCAGCGCCACATAGTCAAAGCCTTCAAACACGGAGGCATCCACATTGTCACTGCCGCCCACCGACATCTCCTCGGAGTCGCAGGTGGCAGCGCCCGTGACGAACTGATGGGTCAGCAGCACATTGCGCTGCGACGGGTCGATGTCCATCCGCGCAATGGCCTCCGCCACCGCGTCGGTATAGCTTTCGATTTTGGCATCAGGCGCGTAGCGCCTGACGTGGGAGGGCTTAATAAACGGCAGCAGCCAGAAGTTGACCGCGCCGTGCTCGTCCTGCAGCGTGACGGGACGGATCTCACCGTTATACACGGGGGAAATATGGATGCCCGCGCTCTCCATCAGCCGGTTGCCGAAGGCGAGACGCTCGGGGGAGTCGTGGTTGCCGCTGATAATTAGTACACGCAGCTGCCGCTTGGCAAGACGGCAGAGGAAATCGTCAAACAGCGCGACCGCCTCGGCGGAGGGGACGCTCTTGTCGTACACATCACCTGCGATCAGCACGGCCTGAGGCTTCTCCTCATCGATGATGCGCAGGATCTGCAGCAGGATGTGCTCCTGATCCTCCAGCATAGAGGTCTCGTCCAACCGCTTGCCAAGGTGCAGGTCGGACAGATGGATCAGTTTCATTTTCTACCTCCCGATTCTTCTTTCTTGTCGTCATTATAGCAAAGCCACTGCCGCGGTGCAACAGCGGCAAAAACGCAGAAACTTTCTGCGCAAATCTATCCTATCGGAAAAAGAGGGATTTTTTTAGGACCGTTCCTGTGTTATACTGCAGACAATCAAACAACACGATTGCGCATTGCGCGGAAAGGAACGCCTATGTTTTTCTCCAAATCCAAATACTGCCTGATGCGGCAGTGCCCCAAGCTGCTGTGGCTGGATACTTACCACAAGGAACTGAAAACGGAGGACCCCTCCCGGGACGAGCGGATGGCGGTGGGCAACGAGATCGGCGATCTGGCCATGGGGCTGTTCGGCGACTTTACCGAGGTCACCGTGCTCAAGGATGACGACAGGCCCGACATCTCCGCTATGCTGCAGCAGACGCAGGATTGTCTGCGCCGCGGCGTGGAGAACATCTGCGAGGCGTCCTTCAGCTACAAGGGGCTGTACTGCGCGGTGGACATCCTGCACAAGGAGCGCGGCGGCTATGCCATTTACGAGGTGAAAAGCTCCACCCACGCCCAGCCTATCTACGGCGTGGATGTGGCCTATCAGAAATATGTGCTGGAGCACTGCGGCGTGAAGGTGACGGGCACCTATCTGGTGTGTCTGGATCCTGCCTATGTGCGGGGCGAGGAGCTGGACATCCACGCCCTTTTCCAGATCATCGATCTTGCTGAGGCGGTATCGGCAGAATATCCGTTGATCCAGTCGCGGCTTTCGCAGGCAGAGGATGTTCTTGCTCAGCACAACGAGCCTGCGCGGGAGCTGGGTGAGCACTGCGAGGATCCCTACCACTGCCCCTATTGGGAATACTGCACACGGCATCTGCCCTCCCCCTCCGTGTTCGATCTGTACCGTATGCCCTTCAAGAAGAAGCTGAGTTACTATCACGCGGGGATGCGCTCCTACAGCCAGCTGCTCGACGCCCCCAAGCTAAACGACAAGCAGCAGCGGCAGATTCAATTCCAGCTGCATGATTGCGGCGTACACATCGACAAGGACGGCATCCGCAAGTTTTTATCGACGCTTTCTTATCCCCTCTATTTTCTGGATTTTGAAACTATGCAGCAGGCGCTGCCCCAGTATTGCGGCACCAAGCCCTATCAGCAGGTGCCGTTCCAGTACTCGCTGCACTACATTGAGGGCGAAGGCGCGCCGCTGCAGCACAAGGAGTTTTTGGCAAAAGAGGGCACAGATCCCCGCCGCGCCATCGCCGAAAGTCTGTGCCGCGATATCCCCAAGGATGTGTGCGTCACCGCCTACAACAAGAGCTTTGAGTGCTCCCGCCTTGCAGAGCTGGCGGAGCAGTTCCCCGATCTGGCGGAGCATCTGTTGAATATCCGCGACAATGTGCGTGATCTGCTGGTGCCCTTCCAGTCCGGCTTCTACTATAACCGCGCTATGGGCGGCAGCTTTTCCATCAAGAGTGTGCTGCCCGCCCTCTTCCCCGACGATCCCGCGCTGGATTATCACAATCTGGAGGGCGTACATAACGGTGCCGAGGCGATGACCGTCTTCCCCCTGCTGCAGCAGATGCCTCCGCAGCAGCGCCAGGAGGTGCGCCGGCAGCTGCTGGCTTACTGCAAGCTGGACACCTTCGCCATGGTGAAAGTATGGCAGGCATTGGCAGAGGCGGCGAAATAACCCTTTCTTTCGATCTTTTCATCTCCCCTTTTCCGGCGAAAGGCGCGGCAATTGCCGCGCCTTTCATCGTTTTTGAGGACTCTTTTGGCCTATCTTGCAGATTTTGCCACAATGTGGTATCATATGGCAAACATAAGGAGGGCGACGGCTATGAACAAATCGTCTGTCTGGCAATTTCTGAAATTTACATTCTTCTCCGCCTCCGCCGCGCTGGTGGAGCTGGGCTCCTTCGCGCTGATCAACGAGCTGCTGCACTGGCGCTACTGGCCCGCCTATCTCACGGCGCTGACACTGTCGGTGATCTGGAATTTCACCCTCAACCGCCGCTTCACCTTCCGCTCTGCCGCCAATGTGCCCATCGCTATGGCCAAGATTCTGGGCTTTTATCTGGTGTTTACCCCTCTGTCCACATGGCTGGGTCATCTGGCTGAGGGCGCAGCCATCAACGAGTATATCGTGCTGGGTGTAACTATGGTCGCCAACTTCGTGCTGGAGTTCTTGTTCTGCAAGTTTGTCATCTACCGCGGTCAGGAAAACACGCTGGACACAAAGAAATCGTAATAGGAGTATCCCTTTTTATGCCGTGGACAGAAAAAGCTCTTGATAAAATCGATATTGCCGGAACAAAACGCTGCGATCTGATGGGCGAAGCAAAACCATCTCTGCTGTTTTTCCCGATGATCCGTTTTCTGGCGCATCTGTTGTCTTGCGAGGAGAAGAAAATGATCTCTCCGTTCAGCCTTGCCGTACGCAAGCTCCTTCATCCCCTTTTGGTACTGCTGCTGCCTTTATTTCTGGAGCACAAGCAAGTGTTTGAAAGCAAAAGCTCGTTGCTTGGCATTGACGAGCCGGATGAGCACATCCCGCTCGGTGATGAACCCTTGATATGGTGTCCCAATCACCGTTTTAAGGATGACATTGCCGCCTCCCTCCGCGCTGCACGGCACGCTTACATCCTTTTTGGCAGCTTACCCGCTTTTTTCAACACCTTTGACGGCGTAGGCGCGTACATCAACGGCGTGGTTCTTTGCAACCGGAAAGTGAAAGCCAGTCGTGAAGTCTCGACGGAAGTCGCCAAAAAGGTTCTTTATGCAGGGCGTGATCTGATGGTTTTCCCAGAGGGCGTCTGGAATAAGTTTCCGGATAAGCTTCTTTTGAATTTTTGGCCGGGCGCATATAGGTTAGCCATAGAAACGGGCAGTAAAATCGTTCCGGTCATTCATTATCTGGCAGATCCACACGGGAAAGCCAAAGAGAACGTGATCCACACCGTGATCGCCGACCCTATCAGCATGGAGGGTCTGTCCGAAGAAGAGGGTCTGTCTCTGCTGCGGGACACAATGGCAACATGGTACTATCTGCTGATGGAAAAATACGGTCAAAGCTCTCGCCGTGATCTGGTAGGAGATTCTCACTGTACCACCGCAGAATGGGAGTATTATCTGCACCAGCACACAGGCTGCATCCGGTTTTACGACAAAGAAATTGATTTGAGCGCTGATTACCGCCCCAAGCGAATCATACGACCCGAAAGCGTGTGGCAGAATGTTGCGGACATACAAAATATTCATGCCGGAAATATTGCCCACATCCAATATGCCAAAGATTTGGTGCGGCAGGAGCAACGAAGAGATTTTCAGCGAAGATTCTGATTTTCCGCTGCATATGCAAGTCTGACGGGCTACGGCGGAGACAATCGCAAACCGGAGCGCAAAAATGTGGCTATTTATATGGAGGTCGTCACTTCCGACGGCGAAGAAGTCGTTATCAAGCTGAAGTACGACAAATCTATCAAATAACAAGAAAAAGCGTGCTTCCCGCGGGAAGCACGCTTTGTTACACTTTGATGCCGGTATGGCTGATGGAGGTGAAGCACAAAAACTTCTTCAATCCGAAGGTGACCTCCTCGGCGATCTGCAGCGGATAGTTGGGCAGCAGCACCTCGCCGTGTTCGGTCTCCACGCGGCGGTACTTCTTCTCTGTCAGGAATTTCTCCCGCTGGCGGGGATGGGGCAGGTAGACATGGAGGTCAATCACCTCAAGATCGGTATTCTGGATCTCCACCAGCTCCACCAGAACGGTATGGTTGTTCTTCTTCTCCATATAGGCCAGCAGCTCGGGGGTATAATTGAATTTCATATCGTGCGTCCTTTGCGTTTTTTCTTCATTATACGGTATGTTTCGCCGCCGCGCAACTGCTTTTTAACGGCATTTTAACTGCTTTGTGTATGTTTGCCGCACTCTGCGGGCATACTGCATCCGTTCAACACAAGGAAAGGAGCTGCACTATGCACGCTTTGGTACACGAAAAAACCTGCATCCGCTGCGGTCTGTGCCCCAGCATCTGTCCCGAGGTATTCTCTCTGGAAGAAGGCGAGAGCGCACACGCCATCACCGATCCCGTCCCCGACGCGTTGCGCCTTGACGCGCAGGCTGCCGCCGACAGCTGTCCCGTCAGCGCCATCGAGATCCGGTAAAGCAAGGATTTCGCCCGATTTTTTGCAAAAAATGTAGGATTTTTTGAAATTTGTTCTTTACAAGTGCCTTCGGGTGTGATATTCTTCTAAAGTACGCGAAATGGCGTAACATTCGCCCCTGCGCTTAGTCCCGCGGACTTTCTACCGGTCCCGGAACCCAGCCTGCGGGCAAGATTTTAAGAAAGGTGGAAACACACTATGATGCTGAAAGATCAGAAGACCTCTATCATCGAGGCTAACCGCACCCACGAGACCGACACCGGCTCCCCCGAAGTTCAGGTTGCTATCCTGACCGAGCGTATCAGCCAGCTGACCGCTCACCTGAAGGTTCATCCCCATGACTTCCACAGCCGTCGCGGTATGCAGATGATGATCGGTAAGCGCCGTCGTCTGCTGGACTATCTGGCCAAGAAGGACATCGAGCGTTATCGTGCCCTGATTGCCAAGCTGGGTCTGCGCAAGTAAGCAAAGAAAATAGGGTGGTGTGCTGCGCGCACCACCCTTCTTTCACATTTTCACGAACCCCCGTATGGAGAGCCGATCAAGCCTTTAGCAGTTGAAAATGCGCCAAAACCACTCCGTTTTGACTTATTTTCAAGTGCTAAACGGTAGGCTCTGCATACAACGAATATTTTTGTAAAGGAGTTATTACCATGTCTACTATCATTACCCAAAGACAGTTCAACCAGTACCGCAAGTACGAAATGGATCTGGCCGGCCGTCCCCTGACGCTGGAAGTGGGCAAGCTGGCTGAGCTGGCCAACGCTTCCGTTATGGTCACCTACGGCGAGACCAGCGTGCTGTGCTGCGTCACCGCCGCTCCCCGTCCCCGTGACGGCATCGATTTCTTCCCCCTGAGCGTGGACTTCGAGGAGAAGCTGTACGCTGTGGGCCGCATCCCCGGCAGCTTCAACCGCCGCGAAGGTCGCCCCGGCGAGAAGGGCATCCTGACCGCCCGTGTCATTGACCGCCCCATCCGTCCTCTGTTCCCCGGCGATTTCCGCAATGACGTGTCCGTGATGTGCACCGTCATGAGCGTGGATCACGACTGCTCCCCCGAGATCGCTGCCCTGATCGGCACCTCTGCGGCTCTGGCTATCTCCGACATTCCCTGGAACGGCCCCGTTGGCGCACTGAAGGTGGGTCTGGTGGACGGTCAGCTGGTGTTCAATCCCAACGCTGAGCAGCGCAAGGTCAGCGATCTGGATGTGACCGTTGTGTCCACCGGCAAGAAGGTGGTTATGATCGAGGCCGGCGCCAATGAAGTGCCCAACGACGTCATGTTCGACGCCATCCAGCAGGCACACGAGGAGAACCAGAAGCAGATCGCCCTCATCAACCAGATGGTCAGCGAGATCGGCAAGGCAAAGTTTGACTATCCCCACGCCGACTTCGATCAGGAGCTGTTTGACAAGATCGTTGCCGACTTTATGGACGAAGCCAAGGCCGCTATGGACACCGACGACAAGAACGTCCGCGAGCAGCGCTGGAACGCTATGATCGAGAAGTGGCACGAGAAGTATCTGGAAGAGTATCCCGAGATGGATCAGTATCTGGACGAATTCACCTACAAGTTCCAGAAGAAGATCGTCAAGGCTTGGCTGCTGGAAGGTCACCGTGTTGACGGCCGCGCCAAGAACGAGATCCGTCCTCTGAGCGCCGAGGTCTCCGTTCTGCCCCGCGTCCACGGCTCCGGCCTCTTCACCCGCGGTCAGACCCAGGTTCTGTCCGTTGCTACGCTGGACACTCTGTCTGCCAACCAGAAGCTGGATACCATCTGGGAAGAGACCGAGAAGCGCTATATGCACCACTACAACTTCCCCGGCTACTCCGTGGGTGAGGCTAAGGCTGCCCGCAGCCCCGGCCGCCGCGAGATCGGTCACGGCGCACTGGCTGAGCGTGCTCTGCTGCCCGTGATCCCCTCCGCCGAGGAGTTCCCCTACGCTATCCGCGTTGTGTCCGAGGTCGTGTCCTCCAACGGCTCCACCTCTCAGGGCTCCATCTGCGGCAGCACGCTGGCTCTGATGGACGCAGGCGTGCCCATCAAGGCTCCCGTTGCCGGTATCTCCTGCGGTCTGATCCAGGATGACGACGGCAGCTTCACCACTTTCATCGACATTCAGGGCGTGGAGGACTTCCACGGCGAGATGGACTTTAAGGTGGCCGGTACCAAGAAGGGTATCACCGCCATCCAGATGGACCTGAAGAACGACGGCCTGACCATGGCCATCATCAAGGAAGCTCTGGAGACCACCTATGATGCACGCGTGCAGATCCTCGACCAGATCATGCTGCCCTGCATCGCTGAGCCCCGCGCCGAGGTCAGCAAGTACGCGCCCAAGATGGTCACCATGCACATCGATCCCGACAAGATCCGCGAGGTCATCGGCAAGGGCGGCAGCGTGATCCAGAAGATCGTTGCTGAGTCCGGCGCCAAGATCGACATCGACGATGACGGCACCATCCACATCGCTTCCCCCGATGCCGAGAGCTGCGCCATCGCCAAGAAGTGCATCGACGACATCGTGTTCGTGCCCGAGGTGGGCGCTCTGTACTATGGCCGCGTTGTCAACTATCTGACCAGCAAGCGCGACGGCGCACAGATGGGCGCATTCATCGAGCTGGCCCCCGGCAAGGACGGTCTGTGCCATATCCGCGATCTGGAGTTCAAGCGCACCGAAAAGGTGGAGGACGTGCTGAAGATCGGCGATATGACTTGGGTCAAGGTCATCGAAGTGGATGACAAGGGCCGCGTGAACCTGAGCCGCAAGGAGGCTCTGCGTGAGGTGGAGGCCAAGATGGCCGCCGGCGAGCCCATCAAGTAATCGCCCTCCCCTTTATATGTATAAAACCGGCATCTGCACTTTGCAGATGCCGGTTCTTTTTATATTTTATATATGATGCCGGTAACCCCTTGCACTATGCTCACCGCGGGCGCTCTTTCTGCCCTCGGCTTGAATATCGCCGGCCTTTGTCAGGGCGACCTTTGTCAAGAACGGGCCTACGATTTCGTAGATCAGCACCGCAAACAGCGTGATATTGCGCACCAATGCGCCGTCGCCGCCCAGCTCTACTGCTTTGCTGGCCATACCCAGCGCAACACCCGCCTGCGGCAGCAGCGTGATGCCCAGATATTTAATGATATTATCGTCGCAGTGGGTCATTCTGGCGCTGATGCCTGCTCCGAAGTATTTACCCACAGAGCGCGCGAGAATATAGACAACACCAATAATGACCACCACACCGTCGGTAAACACTGACAACTCCAGTTCTGCGCCGCTGAGGACGAAGAAGAGGATCAGCACCGGCGCCGTCCATCTGTCGGCGCGTTCCATCAGCTCATCGGATACATCGCACAGATTGCAGAACACGGTGCCCAGCATCATACACGCCAGCAGCGAAGAGAAGCTGATATGCACGGCACCCACCTGAAAAGTGAGGCAGGAGAACGCCACCGTCATCATCACGAAGGTGACCGACACCGCCATACGCTTGGAGCGGGAATGAAAATACTGCTCACACAGCGTGAACAATCCACCCATCGCTGCACCCAGCAGCAGCGACAACACTACCTCCAGCAGCGGCTCCACCACTACCGACAGAACATCTACCGTGCCGGTTCTCAGCGACTTGGCCACGCCAAAGGAAACGGCAAACACCACCAGACCCACCGCATCATCCAATGCCACCACAGGCAGCAGCACATCGGTAACAGGACCTTTCGCCTTATACTGCTTGACTACCATCATCGTGGCGGCCGGTGCCGTCGCCGCTGCCACCGCGCCCAGCACGATGGCAACCGGCAGCGAGAATTTATCCGGCATCAGCAGGTGCAGCGCAATTAGCACCGCATCCACTACCAGCGTAGTAAACAGCGCTTGAAAAATACCGATGATCGTTGCCTGCCGGCCGATTTTTTTCAGCTGCGCCAGACGGAACTCGCTGCCCATAGAAAAGGCGATGAAGCCCAGCGCCACATCGGAGATGATGCTAAAATGCTCCAGCTGCTGTGCCGTGATGCCCAGACCCGAAATACCCAGCGCGCCCAGCGCGAATGGTCCCACCAGTATGCCGGCCACCAGATACGCGGTAACGGCAGGAAGATGCACCAGTTTTACCAATCTGGACAGCAGCAGTCCTGCCAGCAGGCTTACAGAAAGTGTAAGCAAAATACTTGCAGTTTGTGTCATATCTCTTTCCCCTTCGGCGGCGGTTTTTGTGCGAATTGGCAGCAGAAAAGCCGCGCTCGGTTTCACCGCCCGCCTTTGTGATTTTGTAAGAATAACGCTGTTCCCTTTTGCTGAAAATATCCAGAACTCTTTCGGTTGTTATATCCAGATATTTTCATTTCAAGCGGGACAAAAAAGTTTGATTTCCCGACAGCGTTTGACCGCTTCTGCGGTAAGGGCGCGGTAAAATGAGGGTAAAGGAGGCGAAGTGAAATGAAAAGCCAACAAAAAGGGGAGTTTTTGTCCTCCCGCGTGCGCTATATCCCCATCGCCCATATCGTTCCCAACCCCAACCAACCGCGGCGCGTATTTGAAAAAGAGGGGCTGCAGACGCTGTGCGACAGCATCCGCCGCTATGGGATCCTGCAGCCGCTGACGGTGCGGAGAAAGGGCGACAATTACGAGCTGATCGCGGGGGAGCGACGACTGCGCGCCGCCGCTATGGCGGGGCTGCACGAGGTGCCGTGCCTGCTGGCGCAGGTGGACGAGCAGGACTCGGCGCTGCTGGCGCTGATTGAGAATCTGCAGCGGCGTGATCTGGACTACTGGGAGGAGGCAGAGGCCATCGCCGCTCTCATCACCCGCTATCAGCTGACGCAGGAGCAGGCGGCGGAAAAGCTGGGCAAATCCCAGTCAGCGGTGGCCAATAAGCTGCGGCTGCTGCGTTTGAGCGAGGCGGTGCGGCAAAGTCTGCAGCGCCACAACTTAACCGAGCGCCACGCCCGCGCACTGCTGCGCCTTGCCGACGAGCATCAGCAGCTGTGTGCGCTGGAGGTGATCGCCGCGCGCAACTACAATGTGGCGCGGACGGAGGAGTACATCGAGCAGCTCCTGCAGCAAAATCGGCTGACGCCGCCCAAAGGACGCAGCACCTACATCATCAAGGATGTGCGGCTGTTCCTCAACAGCGTGGATCGGGGGCTGAATATGATGCGCCGCGCTGGGGTCAACGCCGATTGGGGGCGGCGCGACACCGAGGACGAGATTTTGCTGACCATCCGGATTCCCAAACGAAAGCAAAAGGGTGCATAACGGAGGAAAGACCGCACTGATGCGGTCTTTCCTTTTTGCTGGCAATCGGCGGCGGAGTGTGGTAAAATGGGAGAAAAACAATGCCAACCAAGGAGGAAACTCCCTATGAGTGATACCATTGCCGCCATTGCCACCGCCCGTGCGCCCAGCGCTATCGGCATTCTGCGCCTGACGGGCGAGGATACGGCTGCCATTCTGGACAAGGTCTTTCGCCCCAAGGGTCGCCCTATGTCACAGCGGGAAAACCGCGTGATGGTACTGGGCGATGTGCTGGATCGCAGCGGCTGCGCCATCGACAACGGTCTTGCGGTACTGTTCCGCGCGCCCAACAGCTATACGGGGGAGGACTGCGCCGAGATCCATTGTCACGGCTCACCCGTGGTGCTGCAGGAGGTGCTTTTGAGCCTCTTTGCCGCAGGTGCGCGTCAGGCCAAAGGCGGCGAGTTTACCCAGCGTGCCTTTTTGAACGGACAGCTGGACTTGATCCAAGCCGAATCCGTCGCCGACCTTATCGATGCCGAAACCGCCGAGGCGGCGCGCAATGCTGCGGGACAGCTGGGCGGCGCGCTGAGCCGCGGCGTGGAGCAGGTCTATGACGATCTGATGGACATCACCTCCCGTTTCTACGCGGTGGTGGACTACCCCGACGAGGATATTGAGGATCTGCAGCGGGAAACTATGGTGGACACGCTGGAGCGGGCGCAGCAGAAGCTGTCCGCGCTGCTGGCAACCTTTGACCGCGGCCGTATTCTGAAGCAGGGTCTGCCCACCGTCATCCTTGGCAAGCCCAACGCAGGCAAATCCTCGCTGCTCAATGCTCTTTTGGGCTATGACCGCGCCATTGTCACCGATGTGGCAGGCACCACCCGCGACACGGTGGAGGAAAAAGCGCGGCTGGGAAAGCTCCTTTTGCAGCTTTGCGACACGGCAGGCATCCGCGACACGGAGGATACGGTGGAGCGCATCGGCGTGCAGCGCAGCCGCGAGGCGGCAAACCGCGCCGACTTGGCGCTGCTGGTGCTGGATAGCTCGGCGCCGCTGAGTGGGGAGGACGAGGACGTGATTGCTCTGTGGCAGACGGTGCCCAAGCGCTTGGCGGTGCTGAACAAGAGCGATCTGCCCTGCGCGGTGGACAAGACTGCATTGAAAGAACGGTTTGGCAGTTTGATCGAACTGTGCGCCAAAACGGGCGAGGGTATCGACGCTTTGAGCGATGCCGTCAACGCGCTGTATCCCACGCAGGACATCCCCGCGGGCGAGCTTTTGACCAACGCGCGGCAGGCGGACGCGGTACAGCGTGCGCTGACGGCTGTGACCGCCGCCAAGGATGCTTTGGCGCTGGGAATGACGGGCGACGCAGTGCTGACGGATGCCGAGGGTGCGCTGGAGGCGCTGGGCGAATTAAACGGCAAACGCATCCGTGAGGACTTGGTGGCCACCATTTTCTCCCGCTTCTGTGTAGGCAAATAAATATTAAAAAAGAATGAAATTCTGCGTTTTCTCTTTCCTGCGCAGGAAAATCGTGTTATACTTTCCCTATTCTGAATCCTCTGAAGGAGAACAATTATGCGCGAATATATCATTATGACCGACAGCTGTGCCGACCTGACCGCCGCCGAAGTGAGCGAGCTGGGCATTGTCGTTGCGCCGCTGAGCTATGTGATGGACGATACCACCTATGTCAACTATCCCGACCATTCCGAGCTGGAGCCCGAGGAGTTTTTCCGCCGCGTAGGCGCAGGCGCCGCCTGCTCCACCTCCGCGGTCAGCGTGGGCTCTTTTGCGGATATGATGCGTCCCATTCTGGCTGAGGGTAAGGATATCCTTTATATCGCCTTCTCCAGTGCGCTGTCCACTACCTATCAGTCCGCCTGCATTGCCGCTGACGATCTGCGCGAGGAGTTCCCCGATGCCCGCATGGAGGTCATCGACTCCCTCTCCGCCTCCCGCGGCCAGGGTCTGCTGGTGCACTACGCCGTGTGGGAGAAGAACAAGGGCAAGACGCTGGACGAGGTGGCCGCCTTCACCCGCGAGCTGATTCCCCACAACTGCCATTGGTTCACCGTGGCCGACCTCAATCAGCTCAAGCGCGGCGGACGCATCAGCGCCGCAACGGCGCTGGTGGGCACTATGCTGAACATCAAGCCCGTGCTGCACGTCAGCGACGAGGGTAAGCTGGAGAGTGTCAGCAAGAGCCGCGGCATCAAGGCGGCGCTGACGGAGCTGGTCAACCAGATGGAACAGACGGGCAAGGCGCCTCTTGCCGATCAGACTGTGCTGATCTGCCACGCCCATTGTCAGGACAATGTGGATTTCATTTCCAAGCTGATGCGTGAGCGTTTCGGCGTCACCGATATCCGTGCCGAGTATATCGGCCCCGTCATCGGCAGCCACACCGGTCTTGGCACGCTGGGTCTGTTCTTCATCGGCGAACACCGCTAAAAAAGGAGGTCTCCGCTATGCACTGGCTGGAGCTGAAAATTGATACCACGCCGGCGGGCATCGCGCCGGTCAGCGATCTTGTGGAGGCGCTGGGCGTCACCGGTCTTGTGATTGAGGACGAGGGAGATTTCCACGATTTTCTGGAGCAGAACCGCCAGTACTGGGACTATGTGGACGAGGAGCTGCTGGAGAGTAAGCGCGGCGTGTGCCGCGTGACCTTCTATGTGTCCGCCGACGATGAGGGAATGGACACCGTGGCAAAGGTGCGCCTCGCCCTTGCGGAGCTGAAAAGCCGCCGCGGGGATTGCGGCAGCCTTGTGATGACTATGGCGCAGATGGACGACGCCGATTGGGAGAATAACTGGAAGCAGTTTTATAAGCCCATGGAGATCGGTGAGCGGCTGATCGTTGTCCCCGAGTGGGAGCGCGCCGACACCGCAGGCCGCGTGAAGCTGATCCTCAACCCCGGGCTCACCTTCGGCACCGGCAGCCACGCTACCACCCGCCTCTGTCTGACAGCGCTGGAAAAGCACGTCACGCAGGGTCAGCGTGTGCTGGATCTTGGCTGCGGCAGCGGTATTTTGTCCATCGCAGCGCTGCTGCTGGGCGCCGATCACGCGTTTGCCTGCGATATCGACGAGAAATGTGTGGATGTGGCGTACGAAAACGCCGCACTCAACGGCATCGGAAAGGATCGCTACACCGTGCGCTGGGGTGATGTGCTGTCGGACAAGCAGCTGCAAAAGGAGATGGGCGGACAGTATGACATCATCGTGGCCAATATTGTGGCAGATGTGATCATCGGTCTTGCGCCGCAGGTGCGTCCCTTTTTGAAAGAGGACGGCTTGTTCCTCACCTCCGGCATCATCGACGACCGCGCCGCGGAGGTGGCAGAAAAGCTCCGCGCCGCCGGCTGGCAGATCGTAGAGGAGCGCCAAAGCGAAGGCTGGTTCTCCTATCTATGTAAATAATAGCAAAAGCTCCCCGACCGATTGGTCGGGGAGCTTTTTTTGTGTTTATTTGTGCGGTTAGTCGTTGGTCACATCGCCGTTTCCGCTGACGGGGATGGCATCCCCCAAAAAGGTGGGCTCTGGCTTAAAAACAGCGGTTGCGAAGTCCTTGCACCGCGCCAGAATCTCGCGGCACTCCCGCATAGACTGGCCTGCGTAGGTGTGGTAGTCGGCACTGACACCGTAGGCCTCCACATCCAGCGCCTGCGCGATATACAGCGCGCGGTAGAGGTGATATTTCTGCGTGACAAGGATCACCTTTTCTGCGCCGAAGATCTCCTTGGCGCGATAGACCGTTTCATAGGTGGAAAAACCGGCGTGATCCATAAAGATGTCCTCGGAGGGAATGCCGGCATTGATGGCATACTGCTTCATCGTACCCACCTCGTTGTACTCCACCCGTCCGTGGTCGCCGCTCATAATGATTTTCGGCGCAGCACCCGCCTCATACAGTGCGATGGCGCGCTCCAGCCGGTCGCGCAGCATATCGCTGGGGGTTCCGTCATCTCTGACCCAACAGCCCAGAACAACGATGCAGTCGGCATCCTCCAATGCTGCCGCCTGCTCCGGCGTGAGAATGGCGGCGCCGCCGATATTCTTCACACGGGCGTTGACGCCAAGAACGGCGATGATGCCTAAACATACAAGACAAATAAGGGCGCGGAGGAGTTTTTTCTTTTTTTTCATCGTCGCTCCACCCATCAGCCAATACTTGTTGCGGGATAGGTCATCGTATCATAGCCGTTTTCCTTGATCCACTGCTCGGTGGCACCAAAGATGGCCACCGTGTCAAAGCCCAGCTCATTTAGGTAAGCCACCGTGTTGACACAGTCGGGGGGCAGCTCATTGGTCCACAGACCGTTGGTGTCGGCGTCCAGTTCGATACTGAGCTTGGCAGTCAGGCGGCCCTCGTCCATAGGCTTGATGGCGCCTGCGCCGGCGGCAAGGTCATCCAGCAGCGCCTGATACAGCGCCTTGGCCTGTTCCGCCGTCAGCTGCACGCTCTCGTTGGTCTGATAGCTGTTGATATACCCGCCGCGGATGTCCTCCATCTTGACCGCCGTGGCCCGCTTGCTGCCAAGGATCACATCGCGGCGCACCTCCTCCGTCTTCAGCAGCGCCTCGGCCGCGTCATAGATGCCGCTTGCGCGGGCAGCCGTGCGGCTGATGTGGTAATCACGGCTCATATAGGTGCCGTTGGACAGTTCGTAGTCCACGTTGAGGCGATACCAATCGCCGCCCAGCACCTCCTCGCTGCCCTCTTCGATGATCGCCTTGTGCAGTGCGATCACCGCCTCGATGGTCTCGGGCTCAGTGCAATCTACATACACGCCGTCGTAGCTGAGGTTGACCGTTGCGCTCTCCACCTTATCGGCTTCGGGCAGGCGGGTCTCATAGCCGGTGATATCCATTTTCGCGCCGACGCACAGCACAATCAGCAGCAGCGCCACGCCTGCAGCATTTTTCCAGCCGCTGCGGAACACGTGGAAGGTCTTGCGGATCACCATATCGGCGGCAAAACACCACAGCACGCTCATCAGCACCATACAGAAAATCAGCGCGAGCAAGCCAACGCGGTCGTTATTGGCTCTGAAAATATTATACAGACCCAGACCGAAGGACAGACCGCCATAGAAGGCGATGCCGGTGCGGATCACGGGGCGCGCCCAAGCGAAAGCCACAGGGTCGCCGGCAGACTCGCTCTTGCGGCTGCGGTACAGCAGCCACGCAGAGCCCAGCAGTACCAGCCCCACGAAGCCGTAGACCACCAAGGGCAAAACGGCATCAGGGTTGAAGATCCGCGGTCCGCGGACGGTATAGTCAAACACCACCCCGGTGCCGGCCATACTCTGGGCAGGCTTCTCGCCCGCCTCCCACAGCCACACCCGCTCATTCAGCACATCCGTCAGAATATGCAGCGGCGTGCCCCAGCGGGTAATGGCAGGATAGGAACCGCCGGAGGTGTAGCCGAAGTAGAACATTCCGCCCAGCGCCTGCAGCAGAATGGTGGCAATGAAGATAAAGGAGTTGGCGGCAGCATACAGCACCGGTACCGCCGGCAGCCAGCCGCTGGCCATACAGCACAAGATCGCCAGAGAGAAGAAGAAAAACTCCAGCGCCGTGCAGACCCAGAACCACTGGAAAAGCGCACTCCATGCCACGCCATCATAGAGCAATCCCTGCACCAAGCCTGTCAAAAAACAAGTCAATAGCTTGCCGAAGGTCATCATTCCCATACCGGCAAGGAAATGGGAGAAGAACTGCTGGGTGCGGGTAACGGGCAGCGCGTGCATCAAGCCCACGCTGCGGCTGTTCATCAAGTAGGAGAACAGCGCCGCGGCAAACAGAAAGCCGAAGAACAGCGCCATAAAGATGCCGGCAGTCATCATATCATAGAGGTGGTCGCCCACATAGTGACCCGTGCCGCGCATCATATAGTCCGCCTCCGCCCACTGGGTGACCGGAATCAGCACGATCCAGATGGCGGTGTACAAAAACGTCAGCGGCCAGTAGCGGCGCACATCGGTGCGGATCAGGGTTTTATCAAAGAACGATGTCGCGGACCGCATAATCAGCACCTCCCATCTCGTAGATAAAGATCTCCTCCAGCGTCAGAGGGATGGCCTCCATCAGCAGCGGATCACAGATCTGCATCCGGCGGCATACCGTTTCGGCGTTACCGCGGATGATATAGGTATACACCCGACCCACATGGGAGCGGTGCAGGATCTGCAGCTCGGCAGGCAACGTAGGCTCCTCCTCGCTGCGGAACGCCACCTGCAGCTTCACGGTGTTATCCTGCAGATCGCTGAGGCTGCGCTGCAGCAGCACCTTGCCCTGATTCATAATGCCTACATGGTCGCACACATCCTCCAGCTCGCGCAGGTTGTGGCTGGACACCAGCACGGTGGTGCCCCGCTCGGCCACATCGCCCAGCAGCAGCGACCATACCTGACGGCGCATCACGGGGTCAAGTCCGTCCACCGGCTCGTCAAGGATCAGACACTCCGGCATACAGCACATGGTCAGCCAGAAAGCCGCCTGCTTCTGCATACCCTTGGACATCCGGCGAATCATCTGCTTATCGTTCAGCGGGAACACCTGCTTCATCTTCTCATAGCGCTCCCAGCTGAAGGTGGGATACATTCCGGCATACAGCTTTGCCATCTCGGCGATGGACGCCTGCGCGAAATAGTACCAGTCGTCGCCGATCACCGTCATACGGCGCTTCACGGCGGGATTTTCATACACCGGCTGCCCATCCAGCAGGATTTCACCGCTGTCGGGGCGGTAAACGCCGGTAAAATGGCGGATGATAGTGGATTTTCCGGCGCCGTTGGGCCCTACAAGGCCATAAACGGTACCCTTGGGCACGGTCAGCGTGGCCTCGTCCAAGGCGCGGAATCCGTCAAAGGTTTTCACAACATTTTTTGCTTCCAGCATTACTTGTTACCTCCTTCCCAAAGCTGCACCCACTCCTCGGCAGTCATACCGAGGCTGCGCAGCTCGTCGCACAGCGGGCGCACCTTCTCCTCCAGCTCCGCGCGGCGCTGGTCATTCTGATGCTCCAGCTCCGCCACGAAGGTGCCCTTGCCGGACACGGATACGATGTAGCCCTCTGCCTCCAGCTGGGAATATGCCCGCTGGATCGTGTTGGGGTTGATGGCCAGCTCCACTGCCAACGCGCGCACAGAAGGCAGCTTGTCGCCGACACGCAGAATGCCGGTGACCATCAGCTTGCGCAGGCCGTCTTTCACCTGCTCGTAGATCGGGCGGGCATCCCGATAGTCAAGGTGGATCATGCTCTCCCTCTCCTTTCAAGTGTATTAATACGATTAGTACGCCTAAGATAGCATGGCATGCCTTCTCTGTCAAGTATTTTTTTGTGGACGGCGAAAAAATAAAACAAGGGCAGAGCCGTCGGCTCTGCCCTTGTTAGAAGGTGTTTTTACTTTTCCCGTTTCAGCTTGCGGATATCCTCGCCGGCAAAGGGCAGAATCTCGTACTCTCCTTCAATACGGGAAAGCACCTGCGCGCCATAGCGCTTTCCGATCTCATCGGGATCCAGATTGGTATTGATGATGGTCTTCTTCCCTGCCATAAGCCGCCCATTGATCAGCTGATAGACAACGCTCTGCACAAAAGCCGTGGTCATCTCCGTACCTAAATCGTCCACAATCAGCAGATCGCACTCCATATAGCGCTTCACATCTTCAGCAGCATCCTCTTCATCGTGACGAAACTTATCTGCCTCAAATTGATTGAAGATATTAGCGGCTGTGTCGTACACCACACTGTGCCCGTTTTCACTGACAACGCGGGCGATGCAGGTGGATAAGAACGTCTTGCCTAAACCCGGCGCACCAAACAACAGAAGATTGCCGCTGCGGGGGGAGAACTGGTGTGCATAGTCCTGACAGACATCAAAGTTATGCTCCGCCGTTTCACGGGGCGAACGGCGATAGCTGCCGCGCTCAGGGGAATACCAATGGAACGCAAAGGTCTCAAAGGTCTCACTGCCCATTTTCAACAGCTTAGACAGCTCTGCAATCTGCTCTCGGGCATAATATTCTCGCAGGCAGCGGCACACTGCATCGCCGCAATAGCCGCTGTCACGGCACAGCACACAATGGGGCTGCTCATCCAGATAGTCGGCGTCATAGCCGTGGAGCGCCAAAAGCTCGGCGCGCTCGCGCTGCAGCTCCAGATTGCTGTCACGCAGCACATTGATGGCAGGCTTGGGATCCGTGCCGCGGCGCAGCGCCGAGGCGATGATCTGGGGCAGCGTGCCCTTCAATTCCTGCTCGATCTCCTTCAGTCTGGGGACGCGGGCATAGAGCGCGTCGCGGCGCTGCTCAAAGGCAGCATCACGGCGCTGTTTATCCTCATCAAAACGCGCCAATGCGCGGCGCATAATCTTTCCGTCGTAGGACATCTTGTCCCTCCTCACCACTTGATATATCGGTTGATGCTATCCTCGCTCTTCTTCTCAGCGGCCGTCTTATTTGCACTTTTGGATGCTTTCTCCTCGCCGCGGCGGACTTCCTCCGCCGTATGCCAGCCATTCTCGTCCCAGCGGCGCAAAATGCCGTTGAGATAGCGCCAGTTCAGTTCCTTCTTATAAAACACGGTCTTATCGTAGGCAAGCGCCACCGCCTCAGCGGTGAAACCCTTATCCATCCAGCTGCGGATATAGCGCTCCTCACTGTCCACTGCGGGACGGCTGCCCAGACCCAGCACACGCATATAGTCGCGGATCTGCTCATCCCGCTGGGCGCAGGATTTCAGATAGTCCGCCGCACTTTTTTGATCGAAAAGACCCAGCCGCGCCCAATAGTAGCCCTCTTTCTCGATCTGTCGCAAGGTAGGCCGGCGACCCAAGCCATAGCGCTTCTCTGCGCGGGCGACACAGTGGCTCACCAGCAGGTACAGCACATCGGCGCTCAGCCCCACATCGTCATACAGACCTGCCAGAATCTGCAGATCGGCGGTTTTCAGCTTTTTGCCCAGCTTCTCCTCCGTCTGGGGCACCAGCATCCGGAAGTTGGCATCCCCCTGCAGCATCTCCGCCACATCGGCAGAGGTGTAGACCTGCCGCTCGTCAGCAGGCTCAGGCAGTGTGCGGGGTGCGGAGGCCTGCAGCAGTCCCAGCTTCTGCAGCGCCGATTCCGCCGCGGCAAGGCGCAGCTCGCTCCAGCGCAGGCGGCGCATCAGTTCCTCCGGCGTAACGGCGGAGGCAGCTCGGCTCAATATAAGATACAAAAGCGCCGCATCACCGTCACCCAGCTGGGTCAACCGGTCAATGGCACTGTGGGGAATGGTCACACTCTGCTCCCCCTGATGCAGGATATATCCGCTCATTCTGCCGCCTCCTTTCCGCGCAGTCTATCAAAAGTATCATTCATTTTACACGATAACCCACTTTTCGTAAAGAGCGGCAGCGGCATTTTCGTAAAAAACTTGATTTCGGGCGGAAAAATGCTTTCACGCAGGAAAATTTGTGCTATAATAAATTCTGTATTACTATCGATACATATGGAACAGGAGGTCGCTATGGCAAATCGTGTGACAATGAGTATCTGCGGTGCAGAGTATACACTGGTGGCAGAGGAGAGCGCTGCCTATATGGAGAAGGTGGGCGCACTGGTGGACAAGAAGATGTCCGAGGTGATGAGCGCTGCCCACATCGGCCGCAATGACGCAGCGGTGCTGGCTGCGGTGAACATCGCGGACGAACTGTTCAAGGCGCAGGAAGCATCCGAGAATCTGCGCCGCCAGCTCAAGGCATATCTGGACGAGGCCAATCAGGCCAAGAACGAGGTGTCCGAGCTGAAGCGTCAGCTTTTCCGCGCACAGAATAACCGTCGCTGATGGCAGAGATCCTCTCCCCCGCCGGCTCCTGGGAGTCGATGGTGGCGGCAGTCCAGAATGGGGCTGACGCCGTATATATGGGCGTTGGTACCTTCAACGCACGGCGCAGCGCCAAGAATTTCTCTCCGGAGGATTTTGGGGCGGCGGTTCGCTATTGCCATTTGCGCGGTGTCAAGGTGTATCTGACGCTGAACACTCTGCTGAGTGACCGCGAGCTGGATGAGGCGGCGGATTTGCTGCGCCACGCCAGCAGCTGCGGCGCCGATGCGGTATTGGTGCAGGATTGGGGCGTGTTGACACTGGCACAGGAGGTTGCGCCGGAGCTGCCCGTTCACGCCAGCACACAGATGAGCCTGATGAGTCTGGGCGGTGCCAACAAGGCCGCCCAGCTGGGGATGGAGCGCGTGGTGCTGGCCCGCGAAATGAGCCGCGATGAGATCGGCGAGGTGTGTCGCGGCTGCGATGCCGAGGTGGAGACCTTTGCCCACGGCGCACTGTGTATGTGCTACTCCGGTCAATGCGCTATGAGCGCGCTGATCGGTCAGCGCAGCGGCAACCGCGGGCGCTGTGCCCAGCCCTGCCGCCTGCCCTACGGCGTCAACGAACCGGCGAAGAAGCAATATCCGCTGAGTCTGAAGGATGCCAATCTCTCCTCTTATTTGCAGGAGATGGAGGGTATGGGTGTTGCCTGCCTGAAGCTGGAGGGCCGTATGAAGCGGCCGGAGTATGTGGCGGTGGTCACCGACATCTACCGCCGCCTGGCAGATGAAAAGCGCAAACCTACCGCGCAGGAGCAGCAGATGCTGTATGACGCCTTCTCCCGCAGCGGCTTCACCGATTGGTATTATCAGGGCAAAAAGGGCAGCGGGATGTTCGGCACCCGTCCGGAAAATATCCCCGAACCCAAAGATCTTTTTGCCGCGGCAAAAGCCGGTTATGAAAAAGAAGACAAGCGCACGGTTGGCGTGGCGATGCACTGCACCGTCCGCAGCGGAGCGCCTGCCACGCTGACCGTCACCGCCGGCGACGAATGCGTTACCGTGTCCGGCAGTGTACCGGAGGCGGCACGCAACCGCGCACTGACGGATGACGAGCTGCGCACCCGCCTTAGCAAGACCGGCGGTACCGTGTTCACCCCCACAGAGATCTCTGTGGAGCTGGATGAGGGCCTGATGCTCAGCGCCAGCGCCATCAACGCGCTGCGCCGCGAGGCATTGGAGCTTTTGACGGCGCAGCTGGAGCACCGAGGGGAGGGCGTGCGAAAGAATTACGATGCCGCCCCCCTGCCCGACGCCCCGCAAAACGGGGAAAAGCTGGGTTTCACCTGTTCCATCGCCAAGCCCGAGCAGCTGACCGAGGAGCTGGTAGCTTGCGGTCTGGAGATGATCTACATCCCGCTGGAGCTGCTGGACAAAGTGGATCTCGCACCCTACGCAGACCGCACCCGTTTCTGCGCGGTGCTGCCCCGTGTGTTCCGCACGGCTGACGAAGAGAAGTTCCGCCGCATCCTCACCGATACCCCTTATCTCTCCGCTGTGGCGGTGAATAATCTGGGGCATCTGCCCATCGTGGAGGGGCTGGAGCTGGAGATCCGCGGCGACTTCGGTATGAATGTGTTCAACTCCCGCTCGCTGCTGTTTTTGCGTGAGCAGGGTCTGCAGAGCGCCACCGTCTCCTTTGAGCTGCGCCACTCCCAGATCCGCGATCTGCGCAAGTATCTGCCCTGCGAGGCCATCGTATACGGGCGGCTGCCGCTGATGGTGATGGAAAATTGCGTGATCCACAACAATGTGGGCTGCAGCTGTGAGAATGACAACTATCTCTCCGACCGCACCGGCGCGCGTTTCCCCCTTTTACGTGTGTACGGCTGCCGCAACGAGATCCAGAACAGCCGCACGCTGTTTCTGGCGGATAAGGACGACTATCGCCGCGCAGGTCTGCGCTGGGCGCGCCTGCGTTTTACCACCGAAACGCCCCAGCAGTGCCTCACTGTGCTGCGCCGTTATCTGGGCGAGAACGACTACACCCCCGAAGATTACACCCGCGGCTTGTTCTACCGCGGCGTTGAATAATTACGAATCGTTATATTTTACATTAATTTTACAAATAGTTTTCAATTTTGAAGGATGGAACGGCTATGATGGAACTGAAGATCAAGGCGCTGGATCCCCGCATCGGCAATGAGATCCCCGCACCCCACTATGCAACCGCCGGCGCTGCCGCTATGGATCTGTGCGCCTGCATTGACCAGCCCCGCGTGATCGCGGCAGGCAAGCGCACGGTGATCCCCACCGGTATCGCCATCGCGCTGCCCTCGGCAGAGTATGTGGCGCTGGTGTTTGCCCGCAGCGGACTGGGCATCAAGAAGGGCATCTGCCTTTCCAACGGTGTGGGCGTGATCGACAGTGACTATCGCGGCGAGATCGGCGTGGGTCTGGTGAATCTGTCCGACGAGGATTACACCGTGATGCCCGGAGACCGCATCGCACAGATGATGATCGCGCCGGTGGTCTGCCCCACCCTCGCCTTTGTGGATGCGCTGGACGATACGGCGCGGGGCGCCGGCGGCTTCGGCTCTACGGGACGGTGACAGATATGGCAAAGATCGTACTGGCCAGCGCATCACCCCGCCGGCAGGAGCTGCTGCAGCGCATCGGCATCACCGAGTTTGAGGTGCGCGTACCGGACGCGGACGAGAGCTATCCGGACACGCTGACACCGCAGGAGATCGTCTGCCACATCAGCCGCCAGAAGTCGCTGGCGCTGAATTCAGCCGCAGACGAGATCGTCATTACGGCCGACACTATGGTTTTTCTGGATGACAAGCGCTTGGGCAAGCCCGCGGACGAGGCGGATGCTTTGGCTATGCTGACGGCGCTGCAGGGTCGGCGTCACACTGTATGCACCGGTGTGACGGTGCGTCAGGGCAACAACATTCTCACCCGCGCCGCCTCCACCGACGTGTATTTCCGTCCGGCGCAGCAGCAGGAGCTGTTGGCCTACATCCGCGGCGGTGAACCTATGGACAAAGCCGGCGCCTATGGCGTGCAGGGGCAGGGCTCACTGCTGGTAGAGCGCATTGACGGCGACTTTTTCAATGTGATGGGTCTGCCGGTGGTGCTTTTGAGCCAAATGCTGCAGCATTTTGGCGTATTCCTATTGGATCGGGGATAATTTATGAAGAGATTTTTCACCAAAAACGGAATCCTTGTGTTGACCGCAGTGACCGTGATCGCTGTGGTGCTGTGCATTTTCTCCGCTGTCAGCAGCGGCACCGGTTTGCTGCACAACGCGCTGGGCGTGATCGCATCGCCCTTCCGCGCCGCAGGCGGCGCCGTCACCGCGTGGGTGGAAGGCATCGGTGACCGGTTTGAAACTGTGGAGCAGCTGCAGCAGGAGAATGAGGATCTGCGCCAGCAGATCGCCGAGCTGGAATGGGAGCTGCGGCAGGCTACGGAGGACCGCGAGGAAAACCAGCGCCTGCGCGCCCTGCTGAACCTGCGCCAGCAGCGGCAGGATTTCGTGTTTGAATCGGCAAAAGTGGTGGGTATGAGCAGCTCCAACTGGGAGTCCACACTGACGCTGAATAAAGGCACCGCCGCCGAATTGGCTATCGGTGACTGCGTGGTCAACGAGGAGGGCTTCCTCGTGGGTATCATCACCGACGCAGGGCTGAACTGGGCCACGGTGACCACTGTGCTGGACACCTCCTCCCAGCTGGGCGCTCTGGTGTTCCGCACCGGCGAAAACACAGTTGCGATGGGCGATCTGTCGCTGATGAACGAGGGGATGCTGAAGCTGTCCTATCTGGCGGGCGAGTCCAGCCTGATGAACGGTGACCTGATCGTCACCTCCGGTCTGGGCGGCTACTATCCCAGCGATCTGGTGATCGGCTCGGTGACGGAGCTGCGCACCGATGACAACGGTCTGACCCGCCACGCGGTGCTGCAGCCCAAGGTGGATATGGTGACGCTGAAGCAGGTGTTTGTCATCACCGACTTCTCCGTGGAAGATTGAGAGGCGCGCAATGAGCAGACGCGACCTTACGATTAAATGGCTGCTTTACGCAGCATTGACGCTGCCATTTTTGTTCGTGCAGCAATATTTGCTCAACGGAGTGGAGTTTTTTGGTGTCCATCCGTTCATTCTCCCGCTTTTGAGCGCTACGGTGGCAATTTTTGAAAGCCGCGGCGAAAGTGCCTTTTTCGCTGTTGCCTTCGGTCTGGTTTGTGACCTGCTGATGCCTTCGGTATTCCCCTGCTTTTATGCGCTGTCATTTTTGCTGACAGCGCTGCTGGTAGGTTTGATCGTAGGTCGCGTGATCCTGCCCGGTTTCCCATGTGCGCTGATCTGCAGCGCCATTGCCAGCGCCATCAATGGCTTTTTGTATCTGTTTTTTCTGGTCTACAACACCAATTTCGCCTTCACGGATGCTTTGAATCTGATCGGTCTGGAATTGGTACTGACCTTGCCTGCAGCCTTGGTGCTGTTTCCCGTGTATCGCTGGCTGTTCCGGCGGATCCACAACGAGTAATCCCCCTTGGAAAGGAGGCGCTTTGTGAAAGTTCCTCATCCCCTGCATCGGCGCCTTTGGGCGTTGGTTGCCTTTTTGCTGGCGGCGCTGCTCCTTCTGTGCGCCGTGCTTTACCATTCCCAAATCATTCAGGGCAGCGAGTTCCGCGCACTGTCCCTTGCCAGCAACGCCACCAGCGAGGAGGTGGACGCCTCCCGCGGCATTGTCACCGACCGCAACGGCAAGGTGCTGATCTCCAATCGCCTGACCTATACGCTGATTTTTTCCCAAGACGGTTTTGCCGGCAACGCCGACCTGAACGCCGCCATCTGGCGTCTGGTGGAGCTGTGCCGTGAGAATGATCTGACCTGGACAGATCAGCTGCCTCTGACCCAAAGCCTGCCCGTTTCTTTGAAAATGGGTCCATGGGACGAGAGTTTTGTGCTGTTTGCCCAAAGTGAAGATCTGCCCGGCGCATACAACGATCCCTTTGAGCTGGAGCTGACGGCACAGCAGCTGTTTGACAAGCTGCGTGAGCTGTACGGGCTGAACGAAGACTACAGCGATGAGCAGGCACGCATCATCGCAGGCATCCGCTATATGCTGGCTGTCCACGACATCCTGGGCACCAAGTATATTTTTGCCAAGGATGTGTCCGTTGAACTGATCAGCGAGATCGTGGACGGACGCTATGCCGGCGTAGAGACCGGCGCATCCTCCACCCGCGTATATAACACCCCCTATGCCGCCCACATTCTCGGCCGCATCGGTCCCATCTATCACGAGGAATGGGTCGGCGACGAGGACAACGGCGTCATCGGCTACCGCGATCAGGGGTATTCCATGAATGCTCTCGTGGGTAAGGACGGCGTGGAGAAAGCCTTTGAGCAGTATCTCCACGGCACCGACGGCACCAAGCTGGTGACCACCAACAGCGAGGGCAAGGTCACCGGCGAAATCTATGTGGTAGAGCCTCAGCCCGGCGGCACCGTAACCCTGACTTTGGATATCGATCTGCAGGCAGCCACGGAGGAATCCCTTGCCGCCGTCATCGGCGGTATGGAGTGGGACGGCATCCCCCGCGGCGGCGCTGCGGTGTGTATGGCCGTTGGCAGCGGTGAGGTGCTGTCTATGGCATCCTACCCTACCTACGATCTGTCCCGTTTTGACGAGCTGTACGATTCCCTCATCGCCGACACAGAGAGCGCCCCCCTTTTCAACCGTGCCACCGACGGCACCTATGCTCCCGGCTCCACCTTTAAGCCGCTGACGGCTGTGGCGGCGCTGCAGAGCGGTGTCATCACCCCCGACAGCACCATCCGCGACCGCGGCATCTACACATACTACGCCACTCACCAGCCCAGCTGCTGGATCTACACCTCCTACGGCGGCACCCACGGCACCATTAATGTCACCGAGGCGCTGACGGTTTCGTGCAACTATTTCTTCTATGAGGTTGGCCGCCTGATGGGCATCGAGACTCTCAGCAGCTATGCTGCCCAGTTCGGCTTCGGACGACACACCGGCATCGAGATCGGCGACAATGCCGGTATGCTGGCCTCCCCCGAGAGTGCCGAGGCCGCAGGGCTTGAGTGGACGGACGGCCAGACCCTGACCGCCTCCATTGGACAGAGCTACCATCTGTTTACCCCTCTGCAGCTTGCCAACTATATGGCAACTCTGGCCGGCGGCGGTGAGCATTACGAGGCGCACCTGCTGAAGAACGTGAAGTCCTACGACAGCTCACAGGTGCTCTACGCCTACAACAAAGAGCCGCTGAACACCGTAGAGATCAGCGACAGCACGCTGAGCGCCGTGCTGGAGGGTATGCACGATCTGACCATCGGCAGCCTGTATTATGAATTCTCAGATTGCGTGGTTTCCGCCGGTGCCAAGACCGGCACTGCGGAGATCGGCAACGATATGGTCAACGGCGTGTTTATCGCCTTTGCCCCCTATGAAAACCCCCAGATCGCCGTGGCGGTAGCCATTGAGAAGGCGGGCGCCGGCGCGGAGCTGGCTCCCGTGGCGGTGGACATCATCAACGCCTACTTCTCCCGCAGCACCGACTCCACCGCCCCCATCATCGGCGAAAATACACTCATCCAGTAAGGAGATCCCCTATGTCTGAGCGCTATGTATTTGACCCCCGCGACGCGCGGTATAAATCCCCCTTCGGCGCCGTATCCTGCGGCACGGAGGTCAGCTTTACCCTGCGCCCCCTCCCGCAGGAGCAGTTCACCGCCTGCACGCTGCTGATCTGGCAGGAATTTGCCTTCACCGGTCAGGAGATCGATCTCCCCGGCGGCGCAGGGCTGTTCAGCGGCACCTTCACCGCCCCCGACGAACCGGAGCTGATCTGGTACGGCTTCCGCTTCACCCGCGCCGATGGCTCTATGGTATGGCTGGGCAAGAACGGCTACTGCGCCAAGCAGGAGATGCTCAGCTGGCAGCTGACCGTCTATGACGGCGAGAGCACCACGCCGGAGTGGTTCGGCAACGGCATAACTTACCAAATTTTTCCAGACAGGTTCCATCGCTTGAGCATCCCCGATCCCACCGGAATGGTGGGCGAACGCGTAGTGCATCAGGGTTGGGACGAGCCTATGGTGTACAAGCCCGACGAGAAGGGTGAGCTCCGCAACAACGACTACTTCGGCGGCAGCCTGCAGGGCATTCGGGCAAAACTGGACTATTTGCAGAGCCTGCATGTGACCACGCTGTATCTCTGTCCCATTTTTGAGGCAGCCAGCAACCACCGCTACAATACCGCTGACTATCTGAAGATCGACCCTATGCTGGGCACGGAGGAGGATTTCCGCCAGCTGTGCACCGATGCCAAGGCGCGGGGCATCCGCATTATGCTGGACGGCGTGTTCAACCACACCGGCAGCAACAGCCGCTATTTCAATGCCAACGGCTTCTATCCGGAGCTGGGCGCGGCACAGAGCACCACTTCTCCTTATTATAAATGGTTTAATTTCTCCCATTGGCCCAAGCAGTACGACTCGTGGTGGGGCATTCACACGCTGCCTGCGGTGAACGAAAACCACCCCGACTACCGCAATTTCATTATCACCGGCAAGGACTCTGTGGTGCGCTACTGGCTGCGTGCCGGTGCCTCTGCCTGGCGACTGGATGTGGCAGACGAGCTGCCTGACGACTTTATTGCCGACATCCGCCGTGTGATGGAGGAGGAATGCAGCGACAGCTTCCTGCTGGGCGAGGTGTGGGAGGACGGCAGCAACAAGATCTCCTACAGCCGTCGCCGCCGCTATCTGCTGGGCAGCGAGACCCACGGTCTGATGAACTATCCCTTCCGCACCGCAACGCTGGCGTGGCTCTCCGGCGGTGACGCCGCCGCCTTCCGCGACACTATGGAGACCATCCGCGAAAACTATCCCCCTGCCGCTTTCTATTCGGGGCTGAACATTCTGGGCACCCACGATACCCCCCGCATTCTGACGCTGCTGGGCGCCGACAGCAGCGCCCCTCTTGGCAGCAAGGATCTGCGAGCCGCCTACCGACTCAGCGACACCGAGCTGCGCCGCGGTATGGCACGGCTGAAGCTGGCGGCAATGCTGGCTTACTCCTTCCCCGGCTCCCCCACCGTGTTTTACGGCGACGAGGCGGGTATGCAGGGCTTTGAAGATCCGCTGAACCGTGGCACCTACCCTTGGGGCAGCGAAGATAAGGCTTTGGTCGCCTTCTATCAGCAGCTGGGCGCGCTTCGTATGCAGCATAAAGCGCTGCAGCGGGGCAGCATCGAGTATCTGTACGCCAAGGACGGCGGCTTGGTGATCCGCCGCACGCTGGACGGTGACAGCGTGATCACCGCGCTGAATGCCGGTGACGAACCGCTGGTGCTGACTTTGCCGTGGATGGGCGACACCGCTACCGATGCCTTTACCGGTCACACTTTCTCCGTGAAGGACAGCCTTTTGCATCTGTCCCTCGCCGCAAACGGCGGTATGATCCTCATTTAACCGCATCCGGAGTGTTTCACGTGAAACACTCCGGATTTTTTACGCCCTTTCGTTTCACGTGAAACATAGCGGCATTTTGCAAATTTTCTGTTGAAACCTTTTTTCTTTGTGTTATACTATATTTGTTATACTATGGTAAATTTTCGATGCAAAGAAAGCGAGTGGGCATATCGTGGCTAAAATTATTGCGATCGTAAACCAAAAGGGCGGTGTGGGTAAAACCACCACCTGCGTGAATCTGACCGCCGCATTGAAGCTGGCCGGCAAGCGTGTACTGCTGTGCGACTTCGATCCGCAGGCCAACTCCACCTCCGGTATGGGCGTGGACAAGTCTGTTTCCAACGGCGTGTATGATGTGCTGATCAACGGCGTGGAGACCCGCCGCGCCATCGCCACCACCCCCTACGGTGATGTGCTGCCCAGCAGCAAGGCGCTGGCCGGTGCCGGCATCGAGATGATCGAGATGGAGGATCGCCAGTTTTTGCTGAAAAAGGCGCTGGATGCCGTGCGCGAGGACTATGATTTCATTATGATCGATTGTCCTCCCTCTCTGGAGCTGCTGACCCTGAACGCGCTGTGCGCTGCGGATTCTCTGCTGGTACCGCTGCAGGGCGAGTATTTCGCACTGGAGGGCTTGAGCGACCTGATGAACACCGTACGCATTGTTCGCCGCAATATGAACCCCGATCTGGAGATCGAGGGCGTGCTGCTGACTATGTTCGACGGGCGCACCAACCTGGCCATTCAGGTGGCGCAGGAAGTCAAGCGCTTCTTCCCCGGCAAGGTGTATGCCACTGTGATCCCCCGCAATGTCCGTCTGTCCGAGGCGCCCAGCCACGGCAAACCCATCACCGCTTATGACCGCTCCTGCCGCGGCGCAGATGCCTATCTGCAGCTGGCTCAGGAGTTTTTGAAGAAGAATTCCTGAAAGGAGCTGTTTCTATGGCCGCCAATTCCAAAGGATTGGGCAAGGGTCTCGCCGCCCTGCTGGGCGACGACGTCCTGCAGACGCAGGAGGAAAAGAGCAGTCTGTATCTCCCAATTTCGCAGGTGGAGAGCTGTTCCTCCCAACCCAGAAAGCAATTTGACCCCGACGCGCTGGCGGATCTGGCCGATTCCATCCGCGAGCACGGTATTATCCAGCCGCTGACTGTCCGCAAACTGCAGTCCGGCTACTATCAGATCATCGCCGGTGAGCGCCGTTGGCGCGCCGCCCGTATGGCAGGTCTTTCCCAAGTGCCCGCCATCGTCATCGAGGCGGATGACCGCAAGGCGATGGAGCTGGCTATGATCGAGAACCTGCAGCGCGAGGATCTCAACCCCATCGAAGAGGCCGAGGGCTATCAGGTGCTGATGGACACCTACAATATGACGCAAGAGGAAGCTGCCGGCCGCGTGGGCAAGTCCCGCAGCGCCGTGGCCAACTCCCTGCGGCTTTTGAAGCTGTGTCCCGCCGTCCGCGCTATGGTAGAGGACGGTCGGCTCAGCGGCGGTCACGCCCGCGCGCTGCTGCCCCTCTCCCCCGATGTGCAGCAAAAGGCCGCCGACACCATCTTGAAAAACGATCTGTCTGTCCGCCAGACGGAGCTTTTAGTGAAGAAACTGACGGCGGAAAAGAAGCCGGAGACCCCCAAGAGCGGCATCACCGTCAACTATGCCGAGGAGGCCGCCCGCGAGCTGGGCAGCTCGCTGGGTCGCGGCTGCAAGATCGTCACCGGCCGCAAGAAAGGCCGCATCGAGCTGGAATACTATGGTCTGGACGACCTGAACGACCTGCTGGATGCGCTGCACACCCTGAAAAAGAAATAATCGTTTCACGTGAAACATTGCTATCAATAACCTCAAAGGAGAAAGAAAACTATGCTCGACATTCGTTTTGTCCGGGAAAACCCCGAGATCGTTAAGGAAAACATCCGCAAGAAGTTCCAGAACGCCAAGCTGCCTCTGGTGGATGAGGCCATCGCGCTGGACGCTGAGAAGCGCGCTGCCGAATCCGAAGCCAACGAGCTGCGCGCCAGCCGCAATCAGCTGTCCAAGAAGGTGGGCATGCTGATGGGTCAGGCCAAGAAGGATCCCAGCAAGCTGGCCGAGGCCGAGGAGGTCAAGGCGCAGGTGAAGGCCAACGCCGCCCGCCTTGCCCAGCTGGAGGAGATGGAAGTCAAGCTGGCAGAGCAGCTGCAGCAGATCATGATGGTCCTCCCCAACATCATCGACCCCTCCGTCCCCATTGGCGAGGACGACAGCTGCAATGTGGAGGTAGAGCGCTTTGGTGAGGCCGTCACCCCCGACTTCGAGGTCCCCTATCATACCGAGATTATGGAGCGCTTTGACGGCATCGATATGGACGCCGCAGGTCGCGTGTCCGGCAACGGCTTCTACTATCTGATGGGCGACATCGCACGCCTGCACTCCGCCATGACCGCTTATGCCCGTGATTTTATGATCAACAAGGGCTTCACCTACTGCATCCCTCCCTTTATGATCCGCGGCAATGTGGTCACCGGCGTGATGAGCTTTGCCGAGATGGACGCTATGATGTACAAAATCGAGGGCGAGGATCTCTACCTGATCGGCACCAGCGAGCATTCTATGATCGGTAAGTTCATCGACCAGATCCTGCCTGAGGACAAGCTGCCCCAGACCCTCACCTCCTACTCCCCCTGCTTCCGCAAGGAGAAGGGCGCCCACGGCATTGAGGAACGCGGCGTGTACCGCATCCACCAGTTTGAAAAGCAGGAGATGATCGTGGTCTGCAAGCCCGAGGATTCTATGAAGTGGTATGAGCAGATGTGGCGCTACAGCGTGGAGCTGTTCCGCTCTCTGGATATCCCCGTCCGCCAGCTGGACTGCTGCTCCGGCGATCTGGCCGACCTGAAGGTGAAGTCCTGCGACATCGAGGCGTGGTCTCCCCGTCAGCAGAAGTACTTCGAGGTCTGCTCCTGCTCCAATCTGGGTGACGCCCAGTCCCGCCGCCTGAAGATCCGCGTCAAGGGCGAGAACGGCAAGACATACCTGCCCCACACCCTCAACAATACCGTGGTGGCTCCTCCCCGTATGCTGATCGCCTTTTTGGAGAACAATCTCTGCGCCGATGGCAGCGTGAAGATCCCCGAGGCGCTGCGCCCCTATATGGGCGGCTGCGAGAAGCTGATTCCTAAGAAGTAATTACGCTTCGTTTAATCTTGTCTATATTATACTCTCTGTATAGGAGCGTGTCTTATGAAAAAGTTTTTTGAAGAATTCAAAGCCTTTGCTATGCGCGGCAACGTGGTGGATCTGGCTGTCGGCGTTGTGATCGGCGGCGCATTTGGCAAGATCACCACCTCCGTGGTCAATGACATCATTATGCCCCTCATCTCTATGCTTACCGGCGGCGTGAATTTCAGCGAGTGGAAATGGGTGCTGAAAGAGGCCGTCACCAAGGTCAACGCCGAGGGCGTGGAGGAAGTGGTCAGTGCCGCCGTTACCGTGAACTACGGCAATTTGATCTCTATCATCCTGGATTTCATTATCATCGCCTTTGCGGTATTTTGTATGGTCAAGGCCATCAACGCCCTGCACCGCAAGGAAGAGGCTCCTGCTGAAGAACCCGCCCCTGAAGCACCTCCCGCCCCCACCAGCGAGGAATTGCTGACCGAGATCCGCGATCTGCTGAAGGAGCGCAAGTGAGATCGGTGCAGAGCCTGCTGCAGCAGGGATTACGCAGCTACGGATTGGATGAGAGCCGCAGCGATGCGCTGATCCGCTTTGCCGAGCTGCTGCTGGAGGAGAACAAGGTGATGAATCTCACCGCTATCACCCAGCCCGCCGATGTGGCGCAGCTGCATCTGCTGGACTGCGCCGCCGTGCTGACTATGGCAGAGCTGAAAGGTAAAACGGTGGTGGATGTGGGCACCGGTGCCGGTTTCCCCGGTATGCCGCTGCAGATTCTGGAGCCTACCGCCAAGTGCACGCTGCTGGACAGCTTGGGCAAGCGCATCAGCTTTCTGCAGGAGGTCTGCGACGAGCTGCAGCTGCCCCACACCCGCTGCATTCACGCCCGCGCCGAGGAATACGCCCGCGACCATCGGGAGAAGTTTGACTTTGCCGCCTCTCGCGCTGTGGCAGCACTGAATGTGCTGTGCGAGCTGGCACTGCCGATGGTAAAGGTGGGCGGCGCGTTTCTGGCTATGAAGTCGGTAGACAGCGACGAAGAACTGCGCACCGCCAAAAGTGCCATCGCCCAGCTGGGCGGCACTGTGGAGTCGGTGCAGGATTACACCATCCCCGGCACGGACATCGTCCACCGGCTGGTGACCATCCGCAAGGTGAAGCCTACTCCCTCCTCCTTCCCCCGCGCTTTCGCAAGAATCAAGAAAAACCCCTTAATTTGACGAATTTTAGCAAATCTCCCATTCCTACTTGAAACGAGGTGTCATTATGGGTAAAATCATCGCAGTAGTGTCCGGCAAAGGCGGAACGGGCAAAACCTCTTTCACCGCCAATGTGGGTCTGGCACTGGCAGAGCGCGGTATGCGCGTGCTGTGCATTGATTGTGATATCACCATGCGCAATCTGGATCTGGCGCTGGGCCTGAGCGATTGCTCCGTGATGGACTTTTGCGATGTGGTCACCGGACGCTGTCCGCTGGCAGACGCCGTTTCGGCACACCGCAAGTATCCCTCACTCCATATGCTCACCGCACCGCGCAGAGAGGATGCCCAGCAGGTAACGCCCCAGCAGCTGCAAAAGCTGGGCGGCGAGATCCGCGAAGTATATGACTTCTGTCTGATCGATGCTCCGGCAGGTCTGGGATTGGGGTTCCAGCTGGCAACCGCCTGCGCCGATAATGTGGTGGTAGTCACCACTACCGACAACTCCGCGCTGCGGGATGCCCAGCGCACCGTGATGGAGCTGAGCCGTTTCCGCAAGGGCTGCGTCCATCTGGCGGTGGGTCGCGTGCAGAAGAAGATGCTGCGCCAGCTGCACACTACGATTGACGATGCCATCGACACGGCAGGTCTGCCGCTGATCGGCGTCATTCCCGAGGACGGCGAGGTTTCCACCGCCCTCAACCGCGGCATTCCGCTGCGTGATTTCAACTTCTACGCCGCCCGGGCGTATGAAAACATCGCCCGCCGCCTGTGCGGCGAAAAAGTACCGCTGATGAAAATTTGAAGAGAGAGAGAAACTCTTTCGAGAAAGGAGCTATCCCCCTATGAACATTGCGTTGGTCGCCCACGACAACAAGAAAGACCTGATGGTTCAGTTCTGCACAGCATACTGCGGCATTCTCGCCCAGCACACTCTGTGCGCCACCTCCACCACCGGTCAGATCATCAGTGATGCCACTGGTCTGTCCGTCCACCGTTTTTTGGCCTTTGCCCATGGCGGCGGCCAGCAGATCGCAGCGCGCATCGCTTATAACGAGATCGATATGGTGCTGTGCTTTGACGACCCCCACTCCAAGACGCCCAACGAGGATGTAGCCTACATCTCCCGTCTGTGCGACCAGAACAACATTCCCTTTGCCGGCAATTTGGCCACCGCCGAGATGCTGGTGCTGGGTCTGGCCCGCGGCGATCTGGATTGGCGCGATATTATGTACCCCAAGAGCAACCCCTTCACCACTTGACTTTTGACAAAAAAGTATATACAATTCAAATGTTGTGAATAGCACCGTGTTGACACCGCAGGAGTAGCTGCGTACCACCGCTATCAGAGAGGCGCGCCATTTGGCTGTAAGCGCGCCGCGGCAGGCACAGCGAAGACAGCGGCAGAGCGGAGATGGAAACATCTGCGGCTCGCTCCCCGCAACAGGAGCATAGAGGGCTCTTTTTAAGAGCTGAATTTGGGTGGTACCACGAAGCACTGCGCTCTCGTCCCAACACAGGGGACGAGAGCGTTTTTTCGTCCTTTCCTACGGAGAACCACCATAAAAGGAGCGATTTGACTATGGCAAAAATGACCCCGCGCACCCTCTCGGGCTTTATGGAGCTGCTGCCTGCCCCGCAGCAGCAGATGGAGCGCATCATGGAGATCCTGCGCACCACCTACAGCCGCTACGGTTTCACCCCGCTGGACACCCCCCTCATCGAAGCCAGCGAAGTGCTGCTGGCCAAGGGCGGCGGCGAAACAGAGAAGCAGATCTACCGCTTCACCAAGGGCGACGCCGACCTGAGCCTGCGCTTTGACCTGACGGTGCCGCTGGCCAAGTATGTGGCGCTGCACTACAATGACCTCAGCTTCCCCTTCCGCCGTTACCAGATCGGCAAGGTCTACCGCGGCGAGCGCGCACAGCGCGGCCGGTTCCGCGAGTTCTATCAGGCCGACATCGACATCATCGGCGACGGCAAGCTGGATATCACCAACGAAGCGGAGATCCCCGCCATCATCTGCCAGACCTTCACCGCGCTGGGCCTCAAGCGTTTCCAGATCCGCGTGAATAACCGCAAGATCCTCAACGGCTTCTATGCTATGCAGGCGCTGAGTGAGAAAAGCGGCGACATCATGCGCACCGTGGACAAGCTGGATAAGATCGGCGCCGAGAAGGTAAAGGCTCTGCTGTGCGGCGAGGAGATCGGCTTGACCGAAGCGCAGGCCGACGAGATTTTGAAGTTCATTGCCATCACCGGCAGCAACGCCGAGGTGCTCACCGCCCTGCAAGGCTATGCCGGTCACAACGAGGTGTTCGACGAGGGTCTTGCCGAGCTGAACACCGTGGTGAAGTATCTGGCCGCCTTCGGTGTGCCGGAGGAGAACTTCGCTGTGGATCTGACCATTGCCCGTGGTCTGGACTACTACACCGGCACCGTGTATGAGACCACGCTGCTGGATCATCCTGAGATCGGCTCCGTCTGCTCCGGCGGCCGCTACGACAATCTGGCCGAGTATTATACCGACCGCCAGCTGCCCGGCGTGGGCATCTCCATCGGTCTGACCCGTCTGTTCTATGTGCTGGGCGAGCAGGGTATGCTGAACAGCGACCTGCCCACCGCGCCTGCCGATGTACTGATCCTGCCCATGACCGAGGATCTCACCGCCGCCATCGCGCTGGCCACAAAGCTGCGCGGCGAGGGCATCCGCACCCAGCTGTACACCGAGCAGAAAAAGTTCAAGGCTAAGATGAACTATGCCGATAAGCTGTCCATTCCCTATGTCATCTTCTTGGGCGAGGATGAGATCAGCGCCGGCGTGGTCGCCTGCAAGGATATGGTCAGCGGCGAGCAAACCAAGCTGAGCTTCGATGAAACTCTCGAGCGTATCCGCACAGGTCTGGCAGAAAAGAACAGCGGCCATGTGATTCTGGAGAAATAATCGAGTCCGTTTTGTATAATCCAACCAAAACAATACAATTCGTAATCAAATTATCCTAAAAAGGAGACATTACTATGATGCAATCCCGTACCCATACCTGCGGCGAGCTGCGTTTGGCAGATGCCGGCAAGCAGGTGAAAATCGTTGGCTGGATGGAAAACGTCCGCGAAGTGGGCAGCAATTTTGCTTTTGTGGTGCTGCGTGACTTCTATGGCACCACGCAGGTGGTCATCGAAAGCGAAGAGATGATGGCTGCCATCCACGGCCTGAACAAGGAGTCCACCATCTCTGTGGAGGGCGTTGTCCGTGAGCGCTCCAGCAAGAACCCCAAGCTGCCCACCGGCGAGATCGAGGTGGTCCCCACCGCCATCGAGGTGCTGGGTCGCTGCCGCCACAACAGCCTGCCCTTCGAGATCAACCGCTCCCGCGAGGCGGACGAAACGGCACGCCTGAAGTACCGCTACCTCGACCTGCGCAACCCCGCCGTGAAGAACAATATCATCCTGCGCTGCAATGTGGTGTCTGCGCTGCGTCAGGCCATGAGCGAGCACGGCTTTTTGGAGATCACCACCCCCATTCTGACCGCCTCCTCCCCTGAGGGCGCACGCGACTATCTGGTGCCTGCCCGCAAGCACCCCGGCAAGTTCTATGCGCTGCCTCAGGCCCCCCAGCAGTTCAAGCAGCTGCTGATGACCTCCGGCTTCGACCGCTATTTCCAGATCGCACCCTGCTTCCGCGATGAGGATGCCCGCGGCGACCGCAGCCCCGGCGAGTTCTATCAGCTGGATATGGAGATGGCCTTCGCCACCCAGGACGATGTGTTCGCCGTTCTGGAGGATGTGCTGCCCCCCATCTTCGCCAAGTACGGCACCTATAACATCGCCTCCTCCGCCCCCTTCCGCCGCATCTCCTTCAACGAGGCCATGGAGGTTTACGGCTCCGATAAGCCCGACCTGCGCATCGATCTGACGGTGCAGGACATCTCCGCCGAGGTGGATGGCTGCGGCTTCGAGCCTTTCGCCGGCCAGACCGTCAAGGCCATCGTAGTCAGCGACTGCAAGCTGGCACGCAAGGCCATCGACAAGGTCTGCGCCGATGTGGAGATCCAGAGCGGCAACAAGGCCTACTGGTTCAAGGTGGATGAGCAGGGCGAGATCGCCGGCGGCATTGCCAAGTTTATGGCGCCTCTCAAGGATGTGCTGACCGCCAAGCTGGGCCTGACCCCCGGCTGCTTCGTGGGTGTCACCGCCGGCAAGAAGCTGGCTGCCCAGAAGACCGCCGGCGTGCTGCGCAGCAAGCTGGGCGCCGCCTGCCCCGAGCATATGGATACCGACCGCTATGAATTCTGCTGGATCGTGGACTTCCCCATGTACGAGATCGGTGAGGAGTCCGGCGAGCTGGAATTCTGCCACAACCCCTTCTCTATGCCCAGCGGCGGTATGGAAACGCTGCTGAAGGCCGAGCGCGGCGAGATCGATCCCCTGGAAATCACCGCCGACCAGTACGATCTGGTGTGCAACGGCGTGGAACTGTCCAGCGGTGCTGTCCGTAACCACGACCCCGACATTATGATCAAGGCCTTTGAGATGGTCCGTCTGGGCGAGGAGGATGTGAAGGCCAAGTTCCCCGCTATGTACAACGCCTTCACCTACGGCGCACCTCCCCACGCAGGTATTGCCCCCGGTGTGGACCGTATGGTCATGCTGCTGGCAGGCGAGGCCTCCATCCGCGAGATCATCCCCTTCCCCATGAACAAGAACGCGCAGGATGTGATGATGGACGCACCTTCTCAGGTAACGCAGGCGCAGCTGGACGAGCTGCACATCGCCATCGTGGGCGTGGAAGAATAATTTTCCCGTTTTTCCCAAAGCGGCGGACGAAAATCTCGTCCGCCGCTTGTGTTTTTCCGCCATTTATGGCACACTATGGAAAAAGGAGTTGATATCCGATGGAAACTGTGAAGCTCTACTACGAAAACGCTTACACCGCCGAATTTGACGCGCAGGTGCTCTCCTGCAGCGAGGGCAAAGGCGGCTATCTCGTGGTGCTCGACCGCACCGCCTTCTATCCCGAGGGCGGCGGGCAGCCTGCCGACCACGGCACGCTGGGCGCGGCGAATGTCACCGATGTCCACGAAAAAGACGGCGTCATCATCCACACCTGCAGCCAACCGCTGGCAGTGGGCGACAGCGTCCACGGCCAAATCGACTGGCAGCGCCGGTTCGACCATATGCAGCAGCACTCCGGCGAGCATATCGTCAGCGGTATGCTGTGCAGCACCTACTCTTGCGACAATGTGGGTTTCCATCTGGGCGCGGAAACGGTCATCATCGACTATAATGCCGAGCTGACGTGGGAGCAGGTACTGGCGGTGGAAACCCGCGCCAATCAGTATCTGTGGGAGAACCATCCCTTTGTGGTCACCTATCCCTCGGCAGAGGAGCTGGCGGCGCTGGACTACCGCAGCAAGAAGGAGCTGACCGGTAGTGTGCGCATCACCGCCTTCCCCGGTGCCGATATGTGCGCCTGCTGCGGCACCCATGTGGCACGCAGCGGCGAGGTGGGTCTGGTGAAATTCTTGTCCTGCCAGAAGCTGCGCGGCGGCGTGCGGCTGGAGCTGCTGTGCGGTGCGCGCGCCATGCGCCATCTCAGCCGCTGCTGGGAGCAGAACCGCACCGTATCCCAAGCCCTCTCCGTGAAAGAATATGCCACCTCTGATGCGGTGCAGCGGCTGCAAAACGAGCTGCAAAACACGAAAATGCGTGCCGCGGCGCTGGAGGAGGAGTCCTTCCGCCGCACCGCGCAGGAATATGCCGGCAAAGGTGATGCGGTACTGGTAGTTCCTCCGCTGCAGGGCGACGGTGTGCGGCGGCTGTGCGACGCGGTCAGCCATACCTGCATCGGGCGCTGTGCCGTGTTCGCCGGTGAGGGTGAGCGATATCAGTATGCCATCATCCACAGCGGGCAGGACATCCGCGACCTTGTCAAGGTGATGAACACCGCCCTCAACGGACGCGGCGGCGGACGAGACGGTTTTGCCCAAGGCAGTGTACAAGCTAACGAAACACAAATTCGAGCATTTTTTGAAGATCTGTAAGGAGGACGACACAATGAGCGATCTGGAACTGGAAGTCACCACCGACGAGGAGGAGACCGCACCCGTCATTATGCTGATAGACGATGACGGCAAGGAAGAGGCCCATCAGGTACTGGCATGGCAGGAGTATGACGGCCGCGAGTTTGCGGTGCTGTGCCCCGTGGATATCGAGGAGGGCGCAGAGGTGGGGCTGGTCATTATGGAGAGCGTCAATGACGAGTCGCTGGAGTTCGTGGCAGATGAAGCTGTCACGCAGGCGGTGTTTGACGCCTTTATGGCCACCTTCGGCGAAGAAGAATAAGCAAGACGGCCGCGGTGCAGGTGCTCCGCGGCTGTTTTTTCTGTCAACTTTTGGTAGCAATTTTTCTGCCTATATGGTATACTGTGTTCACACCAACTACGAAAGGCTGTGGCGATATGAAACTTTTCTTTAACGGGCTCGGCGGCGCTTTGAGGGGCGGGCTTCTGGGCTTTGGCGGCTTTTTTGTCCTCGGTCTGCTCGCCTCCCTCACCAGCGCCCACCCCATCACCAATCTGTTCGGGAAGCTGGGTGTTCTGGTTCTGCTGGGCGGCATTGTGCTGGGCTTTATCAGCGGGGTGAAAGAGGGCAAAGCGGCTGCAGTGAAATCAGCGGCAGCGCGCAGCCGCGCAGAGCAGGTACGCAAAACACTGGAAAGCGCCGTCGCCACGCTCCGCCGCGGCTATGATTCCCGTTCTGTGGAGAGCATGCGCGCCTACGAAGAAGCCTGCAGCAATCTGATTTATTTCTGCGGTGAGCGCGCCTGCGACCCCACGCTGCGCACCCTTGTCGATCCCTTCCGTAAGGCCTGCTACGAACGCACCTATACCGTGCTGGTCTACCGCGGCGGCCGCTATGAGCCTCTCATCGGCACAGAGCTGGCCGAGGAGATCCAAAAGAAGATGAGGCAAGCCGCAAAGGAACAGCAGGCCGCCTATGACCGGCGACATACCTATTAACCGAAACAACATATAACAGCAAGCAAGGGAGGAAGAAAAAATGGATTACTACTGCAAGTGCAAAAACTGCCAATACTGCGACCCCAGCGAGCGCAGCGGCTACAAATGGTACTGCGAATGGTACCGCTCCTACGAAGACCCCGATGAGGTCAGGGAGTGCAAGAATTATAAAGAGCGCTGAAAACCTTTCCCCGAAAAGTGTGGCAAACCCACTTTTCGGGGGTTTTCTTTCCCATTTTACTGTGCTATAATTATTAAGTTCGTGTAATCTTGCTGAAAGGAATCCTCTCCCATGCCTACTGAAAATAAGCTGGGCGTCATGCCCATCAATAAGCTCATTTGGAATATGTCGCTGCCCATTATCGCCTCCATGCTGGTGCAGGCGCTGTACAACATCGTGGACAGCATCTTCGTCTCGTGGATCAGCGAGCAGGCGCTGACTGCCGTATCGCTGGCCTTCCCCGCCCAACAGCTGCTGATCTCCCTCGCCTCCGGCACAGCGGTAGGTATCAACGCGCTGCTGGGCCGCGCGCTGGGCGCAGGCAATCCCAAGCGCGCCAACGCAGTTGCCTGCAACGGCGTGTTTCTGGCGGTGGCCAGCTCCGTGCTGTGCGCCATCGTGATCGGCCTGTTCTCCAACACCTTCTTCTCTGCCCAGACCGACGTAACCACGATCGTGGAGATGGGCAACGCCTATCTGCTGATCGTGGGCTGCTGCTCTATCGGCGTGTTTCTGCAGGTCACCTTTGAGCGGCTGCTGCAGTCCACCGGCCGCAGCATTCTGTCCATGATCACCCAAAGCACAGGTGCCATCATCAACATCATTCTTGACCCCATCTGCATCTTCGTGCTGGATATGGGTGTGGCAGGCGCGGCCCTTGCCACGGTGATCGGTCAATGCTGTGCCGCCGCGCTGGCTATCTATCTCAACCACAAGAAGAACCCCGATATCCATCTGGATTTCCGCGGCTTCCGCCCCAATTGGCGCATCATCGGCGGCATTTATGCCATCGGTCTGCCCTCTGTGATTATGATGGCCATCGGCTCGGTGATGACCTTCCTGATGAACAAGATCCTCATCAGCTTCCACGCCGCCAAGGAGACCGCTGCCACCGTGTTCGGCGTGTACTTCAAGCTCAACAGCTTCATCTTTATGCCCGTGTTCGGCCTGAACAACGGCTCCGTGGCCATCCTTGCCTATAACTACGGCGCACGCCGCCGCAAGCGCATGCTGGACACCATTAAGCTGACGGGCGTCTACGCGCTGTGCATTATGTGCATCGGTACGCTGATTTTCCAGACCGTTCCCGCCCTGCTGCTGCAGCTGTTCAACGCCACCGAGACAATGATCTCCGTAGGCGTCCCCGCCCTGCGCATCATCTCCCTCAGCTTCCCTGCCGCCGCCATCTGTATCGCTATGGGCGGCTCGTTCCAGGCTACGGGTAAGTCGGTGTATTCTATGATCGTCTCCTTTGTCCGCCAGCTGATCTTCCTGATCCCCGCCGCTTTCGTGCTGGCACTGATCGGTCAGGATATGGGCAACAGTGATCTGGTGTGGTGGAGCTATCCCATTGCCGAGATCGCCTCGTTCATCGTTTCATTGATATTTTTCTTCCGCCTCAAGCGCACTATTTTGGATAAGCTCCCTGCGGATAGCGCTCAATAAAATGCGCAAAAAGCTCTGTTTTCTGTGGAAAACAGAGCTTTTTTATCCTAACAACCCAGTAATCTCTTCTATGCTCAGCTCCGGCTGCAGCGCCGAGGTGATGCCGTAGCCCATCAGACGTGACAGCTCCCGCACGCGGCTGTCCACATCACGGGGCGTCACGAACAGCCCGCTTCCATCCTGCGCGCGGTGTCCCGTCAGCTCCTGCGCCAGCACTTCCCCTGCCATCACCGTGGGCACACCTACCGCAATCACCGGAACACCCAAGGTTTCGGCATTGATGGCGCTGCGATGGTTACCCACTCCCGATCCGGGGACTAATCCCGTGTCCGAAAGCTGCACCGTGCTGCACAATCGGTGGCGGCTGCGGGCGCACAGCGCGTCGATCACGATCACCGCCGCGGGCTTGATATGATGCACCACCGGTGCGATCAGCTCCAGCGTCTCCACGCCGGTCTGTCCCACCACTCCCGCAGCCAGCGCTGCAACCGGCGTGAAGAAGGCAAATTGCTGTGGCTGCTCTGCCACGATATGCCGCGTGATCAGCAGATTTTCCAGCGCGAACGGGCCCACTGCATCGCAGACCATCGCCCGATTTCCCAATCCCACTGCCAGCACGCAACCCTGCTGCAACTGTGGCAGCAGCTGTCGCAGCTCGCTGGCAATGCAGGCTGTCCCTCGAGGGAAGTATCGCTCCTGCCGCTGAAAGTAGGGCTGCAGATCCACCGTCACATACCGCCCCATCGGCTTGCCCAACGCACGGCTGCCTTCCTCGCTTTCCACGGTCACTGTGGTGATGGAATATCCCTCGCAGCGCCGCTCCTCCAACCGCACGCCTGCAATTTTCTTCGCTTTTTCGCCCGAAGCGGTCAGTTGCTCCGCCGCCTCCAGCGCAAGATCCGTCCGCAGTTCCGCCATTTTGTGGCTGTCACTCCTTTCAAATCGCAAAATATTGTGCTTAATGGATAGTTTGGCGGCGCAAAACAAATTTATGCGAAAAAGTTCAGAAAAAATCAAAAAAGTGCTTGCAATTTCTTGACAAAGATGCTAAAATATCAATCTGCGTGGGTGAGTTTTCACCCGAAGCGCAAAATTTACGCCGGGGAGGTGTTTGGTTTGCCGAATATTAAGTCTGCTAAGAAGCGTGTTCTGGTGGCAGAGGTGAGAAACGCTCGCAACAAGGCCAATAAGTCCGCACTGAAGACTGCTATCAAGAAGTTCGAGGCTGCTGCCGTTGAAGGCAATCGCACCGAGGCCGAGGGCGCTTACAAGGTCGCAGTGAAGGCCGTTGATAAGGCCGCCGCCAAGGGCCTGCTGCACAAGAACAATGCAGCACACAAGAAGAGCGCTTTGACTCTGAAGCTGAACAACATTGGCTAATTGACCAAACCGATAAACACGATTAAGGCACAATCCGAAAGGAATGTGCCTTAATTTCTTTTCTGCAGAAAGGGACTGGACAGATGGAATATGTGGATATCTACACGGCACAGCGTGAGCTGACCGGCAAAACAGAGGAACGGGGCAAGGCTCTGGGCGACGGCGAATATCGCCTGATCATTCACGCTGCCATTTTTAACCGCGCAGGACAGCTGCTGATCCAGCAGCGCCAGCCCTTCAAGCGCGGCTGGCCGGGTCTGTGGGATCTGACTATGGGCGGCGCGGTGTCCACCGGAGAGACCAGCGCCGAGGCGTTGGTGCGCGAGCTGCAGGAGGAACTGGGGCTTGCGTGGGATCTGCAGGGCGAGCCCCCTGCGCTGAGTCTTACCTTTGACCACGGCTTTGACGATATCTATCTGCTGCGCGGCGAGGTGGAGCTGTCCACGCTGCAGCTGCAGTATGAGGAAGTGGCGCAGGTCAAGTGGGCCACGCAGGAGGAAGTCCACCAGATGCTGGATGACGGCACCTTTATCCCCTATCACAAGAGCCTGATCGACCTCCTTTTTGATATGCGGGAGAAAACAGACGGACTTCGTACGGTATAAGCGGGGTTTTCCCCGCTTTTCCCCTTGACGGGGGCGAAAAAAGGTGATATTCTGTCAATTGTGTAAAGGCTTTGATCGGGGTGGCGCCCGTGAGCCGCAGGAGGAAATGCCTGCCGTTTGGCCGCGTTAAGGCTGTTGAGTGTGGGCAAGCGCCCAAATTCAGGTGGAACCACGGGTCGTACGACCCGCCCTGAAGCTGCAGATTCGCAGTTTCGGGGATTTTTTCATTTTACGACAAAAAATTGCGATAGAAGGAGTAAAAATATGAAAAACACCGAAAAAACCATGGAAAAAATCGTTGCTCTGTGCAAAAACCGCGGCTTCATCTTCGCCGGCAGCGAGATCTACGGCGGTCTGGCCAACACCTGGGACTACGGCCCTCTGGGCGTTGAGCTGAAGAACAACGTGAAAAAGGCGTGGTGGAAGAAGTTCGTGCAGGAGAACCCCTACAACGTCGGTCAGGACAGCGCCATTCTGATGAACCCCCAGACTTGGGTGGCCTCCGGCCATCTGGGCGGCTTCAGCGATCCTCTGATGGACTGCAAGGAGTGCAAGGAGCGTTTCCGCGCCGATAAGGTGATCGAGGACTGGTGCGCCGAAAACGGCTTCGAGCTGCCCAAGCCCATTGACGCCTTCTCTCAGGACGAGATGGCCGCCTTCGTGGCAGAGCACGCCATCGCCTGCCCCAGCTGCGGCAAGCACAACTGGACCGACATCCGCCAATTCAACCTGATGTTCAAGACCTTCCAGGGCGTTACCGAGGATGCCAAGAACACCGTGTATCTGCGCCCCGAAACGGCGCAGGGCATTTTCGTCAACTTCAATAATGTCCAGCGCACCACCCGCCGCAAGCTGCCCTTCGGCGTGTGCCAGATCGGCAAGTCCTTCCGCAACGAGATCACCCCCGGCAACTTCACCTTCCGTACCCGCGAGTTTGAGCAGATGGAGCTGGAGTTCTTCTGCAAGCCCGGCACGGATCTGGAGTGGTTTGCCTACTGGCGCAACTTCTGCCACCAGTGGCTGTTGGGTCTGAACATGGCCGATGAGAACCTGCGTCTGCGCGATCACGATCCCGAGGAGCTGTGCTTCTATTCCAAGGCCACCACTGACTTTGAGTTTATGTTCCCCTTCGGCTGGGGCGAACTGTGGGGCGTTGCCGACCGTACCGACTACGACCTGACCCAGCACCAGAACACCTCCGGCGTGGACATGACCTATTTCGATCCCGAGACCAACGAGCACTACATCCCCTACGTGGTGGAGCCCTCTCTGGGTGCTGACCGCGTGGTGCTGGCCTTCCTGGTGGAAGCCTATGACGAGGAAGTGGTGGACGAGGCCAAGGGCGACACCCGCGTGGTGATGCACTTCCACCCCGCTCTGGCTCCCTTCAAGGCTGCCGTACTGCCCCTGAGCAAGAAGCTGAGCGAGAAGGCACGCGAGGTCTATGCCGAGCTGAGCAAGGAGTGGATGATCGACTTTGACGAGACCGGCTCCATCGGCAAGCGCTATCGCCGCGAGGACGAGATCGGTACCCCCTACTGCATCACCGTGGACTTCGACACCGTGGGCGATGCGGAGAAGGAAGGCGACAACTGCGTCACCGTCCGCGAGCGTGACACCATGCAGCAGGTGCGTATGCCCATCAGCGAGCTGAAGGAGTACCTGCGCGAGAAGCTGGCATATTGATCAACACACAAAAAACGGAGGAACAGATATGAAGAAAAGTACCAAAGAATTTACGCTGGGCGTGGCAGTGCTGACTGTTGCCTCCGCGCTGTGTCTGAAAGTGCTGAAGGTCATCGACCGGAAGCTGGAAAAGGAAAAGAAGAACTCCGAATCGAAATAAATAAAAAAGAAGCACTTCATTACGAAGTGCTTCTTTTTTATTTATGTATCCGCAAGGTAATCACCATAACCAAGGTCAAAACGACCGTGGTCAATGCCGTGCTGATCCATATCGCCGGATTGCCTTCGGAAAGGATCTGCACAATGGAAAGGACCGACGCCAAAATTGACACAATACCAAAAAGGGTTATGATATTCATCACCCGATCGCTTCTTTCCTTCTCCTGCTCCTTCTGACTTTCGCTGATAATATTGATTTTATATTCCACATCGCTGATCGCTTCGCGGATATCATTGACCTCCAAAAGATTTGCATAGACCTGCTTGACATTATGCCAGCGGGAAAAGTTCGCTGCATTTATGGTGCCGTATGCCTTAAAATTCAGCATAAGCTGCTTGGTCTTTTGTGTTTGCTTCCTGTCCGAGCTCAGAATCAGCTGACCAAAGCGGAGGCAGGTATACTTTTCATAGAGGGCAAGAATCGCTATGGGGAGAATATCCCTCTTTTGCTCTTCGATGTGTGCGGCCATATTCATATTTTCGTCTGCAAAAATATAAGACATAGTCTGGGAGGAAATACACACGCCCCATCGATAGGCGTTCCTTTCCTGAATTTTAACGGCAAATACATACCGCACATCCTCCTCGGAGAAATCCTCCAGATCGGATGTGATTTCGGTCATCTGATGCAGGTTGAAGGTATACTTTTTCAAAATGTCCAGGCTTTCAAAGTAGTTTTCCGTAAGCGCCATCGTAAAAGTAAAGGCGTCCAGGAAGAAAGACGCGGACTTGTTTTCAAAAAATCTCTCCAGCCCAAATTTCCGGCAATAGCTTTCCAGTTTTCCTTCAAAGTCAAAGGGCTGTCCGTTTTCATAAAAATAGGCTGCTTCACTTTCGTTATAGCCCGGATTCCGGAGCTTTCTTAATGTCTCGATGCGGTCATAGGCGATTCCCACCGCCAAAAAAGCAACCTTCGTCTTGAATACAAACAAAAAAGATTCCGTGAGGCGAAAGCTCAGATCTTTCTCAAAAAGATAGCAGCCCTCATCGATGATGGGCGGGCATTTGTAAGCCGAGCACATTTGGGAAGGAGCGCCTTCTCTGAAAAGTTCCTTCACATTCTCGGTGAAGTCCATAGAATTGATCGCAGCCGGCTCCAGAGACAGCTTTTTTGTCTCATTGAATTTGAGCGGCACAATAACATAGCTATGATATTTTACGTTCATCTTTCTTTCTCCCAAAACCCGCCAAAAACGAAGGGCTTTTTCTGTTTCTCTTATCCGTTTTCCTGCAGCAGCTTTGCCATCAATTCGGAGTCAATGTTGCCGCCGGTCATAATCAGCGCCACCTGCTTTCCGTTGATACGTTCGGGATACTCCAGCGCGGCGGCCGCGGTGATAGCGCTGCTGGGCTCCACCACCAGCTTCTCCTGCGCGATCATCATGGCGGTTGCCTTGCGGATATACGCCTCGCTGACGGGCAGGATCTCGTCCATATAGTCCTTCAGCATCGCGTACGACCGCACACCCACGCCGCCTACCAGTGCATCGCATACCGAATCGCCCTCAGTGGGGTACTCCTCATAGCACACACCGTCACGGTAGGAGGCGATCATCGCCGGACACGCCGCCGTCTGCACACCGATGACGCGGATCTCCGGCTTCAGCGCCTTGGCTGCCAGCGCCACTCCGGTGGCGATCCCGCCGCCGCCGATAGGCACCACCATCATATCGATCTCGGGATTTTGCTGCAAAATCTCTACCGCCACCGTGCCCTGCCCCGCGTAGACATACACATCCTCGTGGCACGAATCAATATTGGTCAAGCCGTTTTCAGCAATATAATTGACGGCAAAGGCGTGCGCCTCGTCATAATTCTTGCCCACCAGCAGCGCCTGCGCGCCGAAATGGCGGATGCGTTCCACCTTGCTTTTTGGAGTGGTCTCCGGCACAATAATCACCGCTTTATCGATTCCCAGCAGCGACGCTGCGTAGCTGACGGAGCTGCCGTGGTTGCCGGAGGACACTGCGCCCACACCGCGTGCCCGCTCCTCCTCCGTCAGCGACAGCATCTTGTTCAGTGCGCCGCGGATCTTGAAGCTTTTGGCGTGCTGCAGCGACTCCAGCTTGAAAAAGAATTTTCGCTCCCCGTCGCCGAGGCAGTAGGACTGCACCAGCGGCGTCACCGGCACATAGGGGCGGATGGCATCGCAGGCGGCGCGCACGTCGTCAAAGGTAAATTCACGCATAGGTGTCCTCACTTATAAAAATCGGTGCCATCCTCGATCACCATCGGCAAACCGTTGTGGTACACGGGAATGGTCTCAAACTTGAAACGGCTGGTGCGGTGCTTGCGGTCGATCTTGGCTTTCGTCTCCTCGTCGCAGATACCCTTGCGGATATACTCGTTGACGGCGTGGTAGGTAAAGCCCAGATTGTCCTCATCGGTAAGACCGGTCAAGCCGTCAGAGGGGGGCTTGACCACAAACTTCTCCGGCAGACCCAGCACGCGCCCCATCTCGATGACCTCCTCCGTGGTGTACATACCCAACGGAGAGAACGCGCCTGCGCTGTCGCCATAGATGGTGCAGTAGCCTACCCAGTCCTCGCTGAGGTTGGAGGTATTCAGCACGATGCCGCTCTCCAGCGTCTGGGCAACGGCGTACAGCGTTGCCATACGGATGCGGCTGGGCAGATTGACCTTGGTGGTATGGCTGGGCGTCAGCCCCGCCTGCTCCATCGGTGCAAGCACACCGTTCACTGCATCCTGAATATTGATGGTTGCGTGGGGGATGTTGAGAAACTCCACCAGATCGCGGCTGTAGTCGATGTCGGGCTGCACGCCGTTGGGCATCAGTACGCCGAAGACATTCTCCCGTCCGTAGGCCTCCACGCACAGCGCAGCCACCACAGAGCTGTCCTTGCCGCCGGAGATACCCACTACAGCGGTCTTGCCGCCGCAGGCAGCCATCCGCTCGCGCATCCACGCAATGAGACCCGTCAACTGTTTCTTGGCATTAAATTCCATACTTTGCCCCTCCTTGCGGTGTTTTTCTATATTTTACCCTTGTTCCAAAAGAAATGCAACGGCAAAAGGAAAACGCCCTCTTGCGAGAGCGTTTTCCTTTCGATTTTTCAAAAAGAGAGAGGAGAGAGAAAATCACAAACAAGCTTGTCTTCTGTGTATGTTTCTATCATAGCCGCAGATTTTGTCCTCATTTTGAATGAAAAATGAATTTTTTGTAAAGCTGTATCGGCTATCAACAAGAAAAAGCTCCCTTGTGGGGAGCTTCTTCTTTGTGTGTTTGTTAGGAGAGAGAGAAAATCACATAAGGAATGTATCCTTTGTACAGTTATGAGTCTACCCATAAAAATTTGCGAAATAATGAATCGAATTTGAACAAACTGTAAACAGTTGTTTTTCTTACAGAATGTCTGCCAGCGTTTCCAAAAACGCTTCCTCTCCCCAAGTATTAATTTTGAAGAACAATGCCTGACTGCCGCCGGAGGTGATGGCACTCAGATGGATCACACCATCCGCGCCCTGAAACAGCGTCAGATTCATACTGACACGGTTTCCGCCGGCGTGGCTGTAGCGCTCGAACACCCGCACACTGCAGCGACTCTCGCCGCAGGAAAAATCGCTTACATCCTCCAGTGTGGCAGAAATACTGCCCTCAAGAATGCCCGCCTGCAGTCTTTTCAGCAGCACATCAAAATCGCCGGTCAATTCCCGTTCCAGTTTTGCCATCGTGTCCTCCTTATTTGAACTTCTGGCTTTCCGCCACCGCCATCTGGTCGCAGCGGTTGTTCTTTTCGTTGGCAGCGTGGCCTTTCACCCAGTGGTAACGCACCTCGTGCCGCGCGATCAGCGGCAGGAGCTGTTCCCATAGATCCACATTCAGCGCCGGTTTCTTGTCGGACTTGACCCAGCCCTTCTTTTTCCAGCCGTAGACCCAGCCCTTCTCCAGCGCGTCGATGACATACTTGGAGTCGGAGTACAGCTCCACGGCGCACGGCTCTTTCAGCATCGAGAGGGCGCGGATCACACCGGTCAGCTCCATCCGGTTGTTGGTGGTCGACCCCTCACCGCCTGATATTTCCTTTTCAATGCCGTTCCACTCAAGGATCGCGCCCCAGCCCCCGGGTCCCGGGTTGCCGCTGCACGCTCCGTCTGTGTAAATAGTTACTTTTTTCATAAGACTTTTTCAGTAGTAATAACTTGTTCTTTCAGCCGCACTATCGTCCGACGGAGCGTGCGTGTCATCCCCTCGCGGTTGCCGCGCAAGCGGCGAGCGAGTGGGGACATCACAGAAGCCGCGTCAGCGCGCTTCTCCGTCGGTGTAGATTGTTACTGTTTTCATAGCGTTTCTACTCCCACCACATACAGCACCCGTTCCTCTACGCGGAACTGAATGTTCTGTCCGTCGAAGGTCATACCGTATATGCGCTGTGGGTCATTCTGATATCTGGGGCGCGGATCTTCCTTCAAAACGGCCTGCAGCGCATCCCGTTTCTCCAGCGGCACAGCCTGCAGCGTTTTTTCGCACCAGACGACCTCCAGCGGATCACCCTTGTGCACGCCGACCAAGCCGCCGGTGGCTTCCGGATGGCAATCAGCATAGGAGAGATACGGCTTGATGTCAAAAATCGGGGTTCCATCCACCATATCCACGCCGCTGACATAGATAACCGGCCCCAGCTCCGGATCAAGCTCTACCTTGTCCAGCTTCACAGAGGACAATCCCAGCGCATTGGGACGAAACGGCGAGCGGCTGGCAAATACGCCGATGCGCGCATTTCCGCCAAGGCGCGGCGGGCGCACCGTAGGTGACCAATCCTCCCGCACCGCCTTTGAAAACTGCCAGATCAGCCAAAGATGGGAGTACTCCTCCATACACCGCACCGCGTCTGCGTTGCGGAATTCCGGCTCAAACACGATTTTTCCCTGCAGCTCCGGTACCAGTCCGCTCTGCCGCGGGACGCCGAATTTTTCGGCAAAATCCGTGTGGATACGGGCGATGATTTTCAGCTGTACCGTTTCCATCAGCGTTTACGGCGGCCCGTATCGGTAAGGTGGGACAGAACATCTTTCGGCAGGTTCATCAGACGCAGAGCCTGTCCTATTACCACTACCACGAAAAATGCCAGCACAAACCAAGCATTCTGGAACTTGGCTGCCAGACCGAACATAAGAAACAGTGCCAGCAGCAACAGCGTGTTAATGCGCTTGTTATCCTGCTCCTTCTGCTGCAGTTCCTCGCTCTTGAGATAGATCACCTTTTCATAGGTAAACTCCATAGTGGCAGCAGGGTCGTGATATAAGGTCTTGGTGAAGTATACCCAGCGGGTCAGCGGTCTTACATACTTCTTTTTCTTTTTGTTCTTGCTCATTGGGTTACTCCTCTGTCTGTTCCTTGTCGGTTCGTGCCACACTGATCACATGGACGCCCTCGTTCAAACGCATCACGCGCACACCCTGTGCCACACGGCCGTAGGTGTTGATATCCGCCGTTGCCATACGGATGATGACACCGTCATCGGAGATCATCAAAATGTCCTCCTCACCGGTCACCACCTTGGCAGCCACCACCTTGCCCGTCTTTTCCGTGATGTGATAGTTCTTCATACCGCTGCCGCCGCGCTTCTGGGGCTCGCCGCCCTCACCGCGGAGATACTCCTCAATGGCGGTGCGCTTGCCGTAACCGTTTTCGGTAATGGTCAGCAGCGTATGGCCTTCATGGGCACGGGCGCCTGCCACCACATAGTCGCCCTCCTTCAATCGGATACCGCGCACACCCACCGCGTCGCGGCCCATGCAGCGGATATCGGTCTCGCGGAAGCAGATGGCCATACCCTCACGGGTCACCAGCAGGATATTCTGCTCACCGTCGGTGCGGCGCACCTCGATCAGCTCGTCACCCTCGTCCAGCGACAGCGCGCGGATACCGGCCTTGCGGGCGGTGTTCAGCGCCTTCAGCTGCAGACGCTTCACCGTACCCATACGGGTGATCATCACAAGGAAGCTGTCGTCAAATTCGCGGACAGCCAGTCCGGCGGTCACCTTCTCCCCTGCCTCCAGCGGCAGGATGTTGACGATATTGGTACCCTTGGCGGCACGGCCTGCCTCGGGAATGAGATAGCCCTTCTTGCGGTGTACCTTACCGGTGTTGGTAAAGAAGAGAATGTAATCGTGGGTAGAAGCGGTAAACACAGCCGTCACCACGTCCTCATCGCGGGTGGTCATAGCCTTCACGCCCTTGCCGCCGCGGCGCTGGGCAGAATACTCAGTGGCAGGCGTGCGCTTGATATAACCGTTGGCGGTCATGGTATAGACGCACTCTTCCTCCTCGATGAGATCCTCAATGTCGATCTCGTCCTCTACCTCCTGAATCTCGGTGCGGCGCTCATCGCCGAACTTGTCGCGGATCTCGATCAGCTCGTCCTTCAGCACGCCACGCAGCATTTCCTCGTTGCCCAGCAGCTCAACATAGTAGGCAATGCGCTTTTCCAGCTCATCATACTCGTTCTGCAGCTTTTCCCGATCCAGACCCTGCAGCGCCTTGAGGCGCATATCCAGAATGGCCTGCGCCTGAATCTCATCCAGCCCAAAGCGCTCCATCAGCGCCTCCTTAGCGTCATTGTAGCGCGAGCGGATGATGCGGATCACCTCGTCAATATTATCCTGCGCGATCAGCAAACCCTCCAGCAGGTGGGCTCTTTCCTTGGCCTTGCGCAGATCGTACTGGGTGCGGCGGGTCAGCACTTCCATCTGGAATGCCAGATATTCGTCGATGATCTGGCGCAGCGAAAGGATCTTCGGCTGCTTCTGATCGTCCACCAGAGCCAGCAGGATAATGCCGAAGCTGGACTGCAGCGCCGTTTGCTTAAAGAGATGGTTCAGCACCACTTGCGGATTGGCATCACGCTTGAGCTCGATGACGATGCGCATACCGATACGGTCGGACTCGTCGCGCAGGTCGGAGATGCCCTCCAGCCGCTTTTCGCGCACCTGCTCGGCGATCTTGCGCACCAGCTCGCTCTTGTTGACCTGATAGGGCAGCTCCGTCACCACAATACGGGTGCGGTCAGCGCCGAATTCCTCAAACTCCGTGCGGGCGCGGACAACGATCTTGCCGCGGCCGGTGGCATAGGCGGCGCGGATGCCGCTGCGCCCCATAATGATGCCGCCGGTGGGGAAATCGGGGCCGGTGATGTGCTCCATCAGCTCACTCATGGTGATCTCCGGATCCTCCAGCACCGCCACGCAGGCGTTGATCACTTCCGTCAGGTTGTGGGGGGGGATATTGGTAGCCATACCAACGGCAATACCGTTGGAGCCGTTGACCAGCAGGTTGGGGAACCGGCTGGGCAGCACGCGGGGTTCTTTCTTGGTTTCATCGAAGTTGGGATCCCAATTGACGGTATCCTTGTCGATGTCCCGCAGCATTTCGCCGGAGATCTTGGAAAGACGCGCCTCGGTATAGCGGTAAGCAGCGGCGGGGTCGCCGTCCACGCTACCGAAGTTACCCTGACCGTCTACCAGCATATAGCGCATGGAGAAGTCCTGCGCCAGACGCACCATCGCATCGTACACAGAGGCGTCACCGTGAGGGTGATAGCTACCCAGCACAGCACCGACGGTGGTGGCGGACTTCTTATACTTCTTATCGGGTGTCAACCCGTCCTCGTGCATCGTATAGAGAATGCGGCGATGCACGGGCTTCAAGCCGTCGCGCACATCCGGCAGCGCACGGCCCACGATGACACTCATAGCGTATTCAATGTAGGATTTTTCCATTTCGCTGACCAGATTGGACTGTGTAATCACCTGATCGGGAAACAGAATATCTTCCGGTTTGTAAGCACGGTTATGCTTTGCCATTTCGTGTCACCTCCTTAAATATCAATGTTGACCGCATACTTTGCGTTCTTTTCGATCCATTCCTTGCGGGGCTCCACCTGCTCACCCATCAGCACGGTGAAAATCTCATCGGCGCGGCTGGCATCATCCAGCGTGATGCGGCGCAGGGTGCGGCGCTCGGGATCCATAGTGGTCTCCCACAGCTCGTCCTTATTCATCTCACCAAGGCCCTTATAGCGCTGGATCTCGATCTTCACATTACTCTCTCCGCGCAGCTCGACAGATACGCGGTCGCGCTCCTCATCGCTGTATGCCACGCGGGTGGTCTTGCCGCGGCTGAGCTTATACAGCGGCGGCACAGCGGAGTAGACGAAGCCGTGCTCAATCAGCGGACGCATATAGCGGAAGAAGAAGGTCAGCAGCAGCGTACGGATATGGGCGCCGTCCACGTCAGCATCGGACATAATGATGATCTTATGGTAGCGCAGGCGGTTGATGTCAAAGTCCTCGCCGATACCGCCGCCAAGGGCAGAGATCAGGGGGGAGAGCTTATCGTTGTTGTAGATACGGTCCACCCGTGCCTTTTCCACGTTCAGCATCTTGCCCCACATGGGCAGAATCGCCTGAAAACGGGAGTCTCTGCCCTGGTTGGCAGAGCCTGCAGCGGAGTCGCCCTCCACGATGTAGATCTCGCACAGCGCAGGATCCTTCTCGTTGCAGTCCTTCAGCTTGTCGGGCATACCGCCGGACTCCAGACCGGTCTTGCGGCGGGCGTTCTCACGGGCCTTGCGTGCCGCCTCGCGGGCGCGGTTGGCGGTCAGCGCCTTATCCAGAATGGTGCGCGCCACCACGGGATGCTCCTCCAGATACACCGCCAGCTGGTCGGAAAGAATGTTGTCCACCAGCGTACGGATGTGGGCGTTGCCCAGCTTGGCCTTGGTCTGACCTTCAAACTGTGCCTCGGTCAGCTTGACGCTGATCACGGCGGTGATACCCTCGCGGCAGTCCTCACCGCTGACCTTATCGTCGCCCTTGATCATCCCGTACTTGATGCCGTAGGCGTTCAGCACGCGGGTCAGCGCGGCCTTGAAGCCGGTTTCGTGCATACCGCCCTCAGGGGTGCGGATGTCGTTGGCAAAGGACACGATATTTTCGGCATAGGTGTCGTTATACTGCAGCGCGATCTCGGCGGTAGAGTCACCCTTGCTGCCGGAAACATAGATCACATCGCTGTGCAGCGCAGTTTTGCTGCGGTTGAGGTAGGTGACATACTCGCGGATGCCGCCCTCATAGCACATGGTGTCGCTCTCCTCGCGGCCGACCCGCTTGTCCTCGATGGAGATGCGCAGCCCTGCGTTGAGGAACGCCTGCTGGCGCATACGGGTGTGGAGCGTCTCGTAATCATACTCCACCGTGTCGAACATTTCGCCGTCGGGCTTGAAGGTAACGGTGGTGCCGGTACGGTCGGTATCGCCTACGATCTCCATCTCCTTGACGATGTTGCCGCGGGAGAAGGTCATCTCGTGGATCTTGCCGTTTTTATGCACCTGCACCGTCAGCCACTCCGACAGCGCGTTCACCACGCTGGCACCCACGCCGTGCAGACCGCCGGACACCTTGTAACCGCCGCCGCCGAACTTACCGCCTGCGTGCAGCACGGTAAATACGACCTCCAGCGCGGGACGACCGGTCTGGGGCTGAATATCAACGGGGATACCGCGGCCGTTATCGGACACAGTGATGGTGCCGTCTGCGTTGATGATCACGCGGATCTCGGTGCAGTAGCCTGCCAGCGCCTCATCGATGGAGTTGTCCACGATCTCATACACCAGATGGTGCAGACCCGACGAGGAGGTGGAGCCGATGTACATACCGGGGCGCTTACGAACTGCCTCCAGTCCCTCCAGCACCTGGATCTCACTTCCACCGTACTCCTGCTCGACGGCTGTTGTCTTTTCCAGTTCAGACATAAAGATTACTCTCCTTCCAAAGCCTCGCGCTGCTCTGCGCTGCGTCTTGCCAGCGTAGAGGAATTCAGCTGCGAGATATAGACGATCTGGCGGTGATAGGGGTGGTCGCACACCACGAAGGATTTGGGAATATCCTCCACCGCGGTCAGCACCACGCCGTCACTCTCCGCCTGATTCAGAAACTGTCTTGTAATTTTTGATTGTGAGGTGATGTCCAGATCAAACACACCGATGATGCGCCGATCCTCCAGCATCACGCTCTGTCCAATATGCAGATAGCCCATCAGATGACCTCCCCATCGCGGATATGGAACACCTTACCTGCCTGCAGCGCGCCTAACCGGTCATTTTCACAGCAGGTGATGAAGATCTGCCCTCCTGCGATGCGGTTAAGCACATATTCCTGCCGCTTTTCATCCAGCTCGCTGAGCACGTCATCCAGCAGCATCACGGGGTACTCCCCCACCGCGTTTTTATGGATTTCCCGCTCTGCCAACTTCAGCGACAGCGCCGCTGTGCGCACCTGCCCCTGGGAGCAGAACTGCCGCGCGCTGCGTCCGTTTACCAGCACCTCAATGTCATCCTTATGGGGTCCGGACAGACACAGCCGGCTGGCGATCTCCGCGTGATAGTGGCTCTGCTGATGCTCTCGCAGCTTTTGGGCAATCTCGCTTTGCGACGCAAAGGGATCGTCCACCGTTTTCACGGTTTGATAGGTAAGGTTCAGCGCCTCTTTTCCGCCGCTGCATTCACTGTGTGCCAGCGCCGCGTGCTGGGCAAGAGCCTGCACGAATCGGGCGCGGTAAGAGATGATGGCAGCCCCTACCACACAAAGCCGCTCGTTAAAGTCCGGCAGCATTGTCAGCAGGTCAGGCTGATTCTCGCTGTCCCGCAGGATGCGGGTCTTGTGCTCATACAGCCGGTTATATTCTGCTAGCGCCTCAGCATAGCGGGGGCGCAACTGACACAAGGAGATGTCCATAAAACGCCGCCGCGCCGCTGCGCCGTCGCGGATCAGATACAGATCCTCCGGCGAGAAGAACACCGTGTGCAGCACATCGCTGAGGGCTGCGCTGCTTTTGGCGGCAACACCGTTGATGGTCATCTTCCGGCGTTTGCCCCGCTGCAGCACCACCTCGGTCTTAAACTCTCTGTCGCGGCTTTCGATCACACCAAAGAGCCGCGCGCAGTCCGCCTCAAAGCCGATCAGCTCACGGTCTGCGTGGGCGCGGGGGGACTTGCCGCAGGAGAGATAGACGATTGCTTCCAGCAAATTGGTTTTTCCTTGGGCATTTTCGCCGTAGATCACATTGCAGCCGCCGTCAAATTCCAGCGAGGCTGTCTTGTAATTGCGAAAACCGCCCAGCTCCAGCTTATTGATCTTCATAGCAGGGGGAATAGTGGGCGCCGCCCACCTCCACATCGTCGCCGGGGCGCAGCTTCTTGCCCCGCATCGTGCATACCTCGCCGTTGACCTTCACCATTCCCTCTTGGATGATGATCTTGGCCTCGCCGCCGGTAGACACGATGTTGGCGAACTTCAAAAGGTCCTGCAGCTTGATATATTCGGTTGTGATCACGATTTTTTCCATAGTGATCCTCTTTTCTTACTGTGCCTTCAGGCGGACGGGCAGCACCATATAAAGGAAATTGTCCTCGCCGCTGACGGGGGTGATGATGCAGGGGGAAATACCGGTGTTCAGCTCCATACGCACCCTTTCAGCAGGCGCATAGCGCAGCGCGTCCATCAGATACCGGTTATTAAAGCCGATCTCCAGCCCTGCGCCGTCGCCGGATACCATACAAATATCCTTGGCCTCGCCGTTGCCGGTCTTGGCGGAGAGATATACACGGTCGGTGTCAAACACGCAGCGCACGGGACTTTTCAGCTTCTCGCTGATCACCACGCTGACGCGGTCCAGACTCTCCAGCATAGCCTTGCTCTCCACCTCCACGCAGATGGGATTGCTGCGGGGGATGGCGTTGCGGTAGTCAAGGAACTCACCCTCCAGACGGCGGCAGATCAGCTGAGTACTGCCGGCCTCAAACATCAGGTGGCGCTTGCCCTGAATAATGGTAATCAGCTCATCGCTGTCCTCACAGATCTTTTCCACCTCGTTGAGGGCGTTGCCGGGAGCAACAAAGCGGAACGCCCCGCCTTCGATGCGCTCCAGCGGCTCACGGCGCAGCGCCAGACGGAAGCCGTCCACGCTGACCATAGTCAGACCCATATCGGCGATCTCAAAGAGGGAACCGGTGTGTACCGGACGGCTCTCATTGGTGGATACGGCGAAGCTGGTCTGATTGATCATTGCCTTCAGCGTGCGCTGCTGAATGGATACGCTGTACTCATCGTCCACCTCGGGCAGCTCGGGGTAATCATCGGCGCTCAGCCCGAGGATGTCGAAGCTGGCGTCGCCGCAGGTCAGATGCACCATATACTTCTCATCGGCGCTGAACACGATCACATCGTCAGGCATCTTGCGGATGATATCACCAAACAGACGGGCATTGAGCACAATGCGGCCGGCCTGATGGATCTGGGCGTCAAAAGAGGTGCGGATACCGGTCTGCATATTGTAGCCCGACAGCGTCAGCACCCGGTCACCCTCCAGCAGAATACCCTCCAGCGCAGGGATGGAGCTCTTGGCAGCCACAGCGCGGCCGGTGGTTACGATGGCGCTTTGCAGCAGCGCCTTTTCACAGGAAAATCGCAGCATATTGTTTCACAGTCCTTTCTTGGGCTCATTGAAAAATTGGCAGGAATAATTTTGAGTAAGATAACATAAACTAATCTTTTTTAGTATTAATAGCCGTAGAGAAAAACTTTGTGGAAAACTGATGGAAAGCCTTGCAAACACTTGCTTTTTTTTCAGCGGAAAAAGAGGGTGTTTTTTCGGGATTTTCCACGGATCAAAAAGGTGTTTTATTTTCCACAGGTTTTCCCCGTGGATTCCACAGTAAGGTGTGGAATAATGTGTCACTTCTTTGAGTTAATATTGGTGGTGATGGCCTTGACCACCTCAGCAAAAGCGGGGTCGGAGCGCATCTTCGTCTCCACCTTATCCAGCGAGTGCAGCACTGTTGCGTGATCGCGGCCGCCGAATTCCTTGCCGATGTCCACCAGCGACATGCTGATCATCCGGCGGATCAGATACATGGCGATCTGCCGCGCGTTGACCACATCGCGGTTGCGGCTCTGTCCCTGCAGCACTTCCGTATCAAGGCTAAAGTACTTGGCCACATATTCGGTAATGGCCTGGGCGGAGGGCACATATTCGTTGCTCTTGATGAGCATATCCCTTACCGCGCGGCCGACAGCCTCTTCATCCACCTTGTCACCCAAAAGATCGCGGTAGGCAAGGATCTTATTCAGCGTGCCTTCGATCTGCCGCACATTAGCGGTGACATTTTCGGCAATATAGCTGGAGATCTCGTCGGGCAGCTTTACGCCCAAAAGCCCTGCCTTCATCTTAATGATGGCAAGACGGGTCTCAAAATCGGGGGGAGCCACATCCACCATCAAACCCCACTCAAAGCGGGTTTTCAGGCGATCCTCCAGCAGCGTCATTTCTCTTGGTGGACGGTCGGAGGTCAGTACGATCTGCTTTTTCGCCTCGTGCAGCGTGTTGAAGGTATGGAAAAATTCCTCCTGCGTCTGCTGCTTTCCGGCGATAAACTGAATATCGTCCACCAAAAGCACATCTGCCTGCCGGTATTTCTCCCGGAATTCGGCGTTCTTGCCGCCGCGGATGGCGTCCACCAGCTCGTTGGTGAACTCATCGCCGCGGATATAGACGATCTTTGCATCGCTGTCACGCCGCATGATCTGGTGAGCGATGGCGTACAGCAGGTGGGTCTTGCCCAGACCGCTGTCACCGTAGATGAAAAGGGGATTATATTTCTTGGCAGGATCCTCCGCCACTGCCTTTGCCGCGGCATAGGCCAGCTTGTTGCTGGGACCCACAACGTAGGTTTCAAAGGTAAAGGTGTCCGATTCGTACAGCTCACCGGGGCGATCCGGCGCCACGCCGTGATAGGCGGTCAGCTGCGCGTCGTTAAGGATTTTCACTTCCAGATCCATAGAGAAGATGTCTCGCAGCACTTCCTTGATGTGCTTGACAAACAGCCGCTCAATATAGCTTTTCTTAAAATCATTGCTGCAGTGCAGCACGAAGGCGGAGTCCTCCATGGTGATGACCTCTACCTCGTCAAACCATGTGTCCACCGTGGTGTCGCTGAGCTGGCCGCGCAGCCGCTCCAGTACGTTTTTCCATACATCCGCGATTGAGTTCATAGAAACGCCCCTTTCTTTATTTTTCGCCCGACCGCTATCTCTCTCGGTCCGACCGGCGTTTGTTGTCTTTTTTCCACAACAAAGGTCCGAAAATTTTTCAATTTATTTTACCACAAAGCCGTGGAAAAGTCCACACATATTCTAATATAAAGAACAAAAAAGAGTGTCAAAAATGCCGCTACATATAGGGGTGTTTTGAAAAGTTTTACCACTATATTTAGTGTAAAAATTTTTCAAAAAAGACCGCGTTTTTTCAAAAAAACAGATGGAAAAAATGATAAGATTTTAGTTGACAGAATCCGCGTTATTATGTATAATACTACTCGCGCCGTTTTGCTGCGGCGTATGAAACAAGCTACTGCGGCAGGGCAAATTTGCTTCGTGCCGTCGAGTATGAGCGGACGCTCCAATGAAGGGGCAAGAGTCCGCCGGATCTTATTAAATGGAGGTGTCATGCAATGTTCCGTACCTATCAGCCCAAGAAGCGTCAGCGCTCCAAGGAGCACGGCTTCCGCAAGAGAATGGCTACCCGCAACGGCCGCAAGGTGCTGGCTCGTCGCCGCGCTAAGGGTCGCGCTCGCCTGACCCATTGAGGTCACGGAAAGTGCATCGCGCATAGATCATAAACAAGGGACGGTGGAAGGGAAAACTACCGTCCCTACAAGTCTATGTATGATGCGTTTGAAAAGCAGTCAGAAAAACGCTGGAAAGGAGCCGTTATGAAGGCGGAAAAGACCGTAAAAGAAAACTACGAGTTTCGCCGGATCTACCGTAAGGGAAAGTCCGTGGTCTCGCCGTATCTGGTGCTCTATTGTCAGCGCAACAGAGAAGGAAAAACGCGCCTTGGCATCACTGTCAGCACCAAGCTGGGTAAGGCTGTGGTGCGCAACCGAGTGCGCCGCCGCCTGCGTGAGCTTTGGCGGCTCCACCTGCCGATGATGGAATCGGGCTGGGATGTGATCCTTGTGGCCCGCGGACGAGCCGTACGCGCCTCCTATCAGAAGCTGGAGAAGGAATACTGCCGCGTGCTGAAGGAAGCTTCGCTGTGGCTGGAGGAGCGCGAATGAAACGCTTTTTTCTGAAGATGATCCGCTTCTATCAGGCCTCTGTTTCCCCTCTTTTTCCGCCCCGCTGCCGCTTTGTTCCCACCTGCTCGCAATACGGGCTGGAGGCGATCGAGAAATACGGCGCCGTCAAGGGCGGCTGGCTGACTGTCAAACGTTTATGCCGATGCCATCCTTTCCACAAGGGCGGCTGGTACGATCCGGTGCCCTGAATTTTCCCGTACAAACGAGGCATTTGTCCTCAATATAAAAACGGAAGGAATCAAACGAAATGTTTGCACAACTCGGTTATTACATCTGCACGCCGTTTGCCTGGCTGACCCGTCTGTTTTACAGCCTCACCGGTTCTTACGGCGTTGCTCTGATCCTCTTCACCCTGGTGGTGAAGCTGGTGATGCTGCCCTTCCAGCTCAAGAGCAAGAAGAGCATGCTGCGCATGAACCGCATGTCCGGCAAGGTCAAGGATATCCAGACCCGCTTTGCCAACAATAAGGAGCGTCAGCAGCAGGAGATGGCAGATCTGTATGCCCGCGAGGGTGTCAACCCCATGTCCGGCTGTCTGTGGAGCTTCCTGCCCCTGCCTATCCTGATCGCACTGTACAATATTATCCGCTACCCTCTGCACTATTTCATGGGTATCTCCAAGGAAGTGATCGAGAAGATCACCACCGTGGCCACCGGCATGGGCTATACCGCTCCTACCGGCAGCCAGGCTGCCTTTGGTGAGATCTTCCTGTCCAAGTTCATCCACGATAACTGGTCCGCCTTTGAAGGCCAGTTTGACAAGCTGATCGATCTGGACTATCAGTTCCTGGGCATGGACCTGTCCGTTGTGGCCAGCTCCGTGTTCGGCCAGTTCCCCGGCGGCGGCTGGGCCGTGTGGGGCCTGCTGCTGTTGCCCATCGCCACTGCACTGGTGCAGCTGGCCATGAGCCTTATCACCATGAAACAGACCGGCAACACCGACACCACCGGCAGCACCCGCACCATGATGATCATGATGCCCCTGCTGACGCTGTGGATGGGTTATTCCCTGCCCGCCGCACTGTGCGTGTACTGGATCGCCCAGTCCGCCTTCTCCCTGCTGCAGGAAGTGACCCTCAACAAGTATTTCAATAAGATCCTCGACCGCGAGGAGACCGACAAGGAGCGCGCCAAGCGTGAAGCCCGTATTGCCAAGTATGAGAAGCAGCGCGAGATGATGGCTCAGTATCAGGACCAGAGCGGCAAGAAGAGCCCCAGCGCCTCCAAGAAAAAGCAGCAGCAGTATAAGACCGCTGAAAAGAAGCAGGCCGGTACCAACGAAAACGGTCGTATGGGCAACCGTCCCTACGCCCGTGGCCGCTCCTACAGCGAGGATCATTACGCTGACTGATCATAAGGAGTTTTGTCTATGAGTTATATTGATGTAACGGGCAAGACCCCCGAGGAAGCCATCGCCAAGGCTCTGGCCCAACTGGGTCTGGAGCGCGATGATGTGTCCGTGGAGATCCTGGAGCGCGCCAAGAGCGGCTTTTTGGGTCTGGGCGGCAATCCTGCCCGTGTCCGCGTTACCTATGGCAGCGAGGAAGAAACTGTGGAAACGGTTGAGAGCGTGAAGGAAGAACCTGCCGCTCCCGCTCCCAAGGCGGAAAAGAAAGAGAAGAAGGCTGAAAAGCCTGCTGTGAAGGAAGAGAAGAGCGCTGCTCCCGCCGTGAAGGAAGCGCCTGCCTGCGAGGACGAGAACGCCCGCCGCATCTGCGCATTTCTGGAAGGTCTGCTGGAGCATCTGGACAGCCACGCTCAGGTGAAGGTCACCGAGAGCGAGAAGGGCCGCTATAAGGTCATTCTGGAGGGCCAGAAGCTGGGTGCGCTGATCGGCCGCCGCGGTGAAACGCTGGATGCCATTCAGCAGCTGACCAATTACGCTGTCAACAGCGGCAGCGAAAAGCGCATCCGCGTCCATGTGGACGCTGAGAACTATCGCGCCAAGCGCGAGCAGAGTCTGGTGGCGCTGGCCAACAAGGTGGCAGCCAAGGTTACCAAGTACCGCCGCAGCGTCACGCTGGAGCCCATGAACGCATACGAGCGCCATGTGATCCACGCCGCTCTGCAGGATGTGCCCAATGTCAGCACCTTCTCCGTGGGTACCGAGCCCAACCGTCGCGTTGTCGTTTCCTACGAGCGCTGAATTACAAAGAAAAAGAGCTGACCTATCGGGTCAGCTCTTTTTTA
>JAGBEA010000046.1 GCA_017937195.1 Oscillospiraceae bacterium
GCAGAAGATCATGGTCTACGACCTGGGCGGCGGCACTTTCGATGTGTCCATTCTGGAGATTGACGACGGCGTGATCGAAGTGCTGGCCACCGCCGGCAACAACCGTCTGGGCGGCGATGACTTCGACCAGTGCATCATGAAGTATCTGGTGGCCGAATTCAAGAAGGCCGAGGGCATTGACCTGAGCGGCGATAAGGTGGCGATGCAGCGCCTGAAGGAGGCCGCTGAGAAGGCCAAGATCGAACTTTCCGGCGTGACCACCTCCAACATCAACCTGCCCTATATTACCGCTGACGCCACCGGCCCCAAGCATCTGGATGTGACGCTGAGCCGCGCCAAGTTCAACGAGCTGACCGGTCATCTGGTGGACGCCACCATGGGTCCCGTCCGTCAGGCTATGTCCGACGCGGGCCTGAAGCCCAGCGATCTTGCCAAGGTGCTGATGGTGGGCGGCTCCAGCCGTATCCCCGCCGTTGTGGACGCTGTGAAGTCCTTCACCGGCAGCGAGCCTTTCAAGGGCATCAACCCCGACGAGTGCGTGGCGATGGGCGCAGCTCTGCAGGCCGGCGTGCTGACCGGCGATGTGAAGGGCCTGCTGCTGCTGGACGTCACTCCTCTGTCTCTGGGTATTGAGACCATGGGCGGCGTTTGCACCCGTCTGATCGAGCGCAACACCACCATTCCCGTCAAGAAGAGCCAGATCTTCTCCACTGCAGCCGACAACCAGACCAGCGTTGAGGTCAACGTGCTGCAGGGCGAGCGTGAGATGGCCGCCGCCAACAAGAGCCTGGGCCGCTTCCATCTGGACGGCATCGCTCCTGCCCGCCGCGGCGTGCCTCAGATCGAGGTCACCATCGACATCGACGCCAACGGCATCGTCAACGTGTCCGCCAAGGATCTGGGCACCGGCACCGAGCAGCACATCACCATCACCTCCTCTTCCAACATGAGCAAGGAAGACATTGAGAAGGCTGTCAAGGAAGCCGAGCAGTATGCCGCTGAGGACGCCAAGATCAAGGAGAAGGTGGAGATCCGCAATCAGGCCGACCAGATGGTCTATCAGTCCGAAAAGACCCTGAGCGAGGTGGGCGACAAGATCCCCGAGAGCGAGAAGGCGCCCATTCAGGCCGGCATCGACAAGCTGAAGGAGGCCCTGAAGGGCGACGATACCGACGCCATCAAGGCCGCCACCGACGAGCTGACCCAGCTGTTCTATCAGATGAGCGAGAAGCTGTATCAGCAGCAGCCCCCTCAGGGCGATCCCACGCAGGGCGCCGCTGACGCCGGCGCGCAGGGCAGCGAGTACTATGACGCCGACTACAAGGTAGTGGACGACGAGCAGAACTAATCAGAACTTTCCGCGCAGATAGGGACAGGATTTCCTGTCCCGTTTGCGCCGTTCAGGAGAACTGTTATGGCACAGGAAAAACGCGATTATTACGAGGTGCTTGGCATCAGCAAGGGCGCAAGTGAGGACGAGATCAAGAAGGCCTACAAAAAGCTGGCGCGCAAGTACCATCCCGATGTAAACCCCGGCGACAAGGAAGCCGAGGAAAATTTCAAAGAGATCAACGAGGCCAACGCCATCCTCTCCGATCCGGAGAAGAAAGCGCGCTATGACCAGTTTGGCTTTGCCGGTGTGGATCCCAACTACGGCGCAGGCGGCGCAGGCGGTGCAGGCGATGCAGGCTGGGGCGATGGCGCTGCGGGCTTTGACTTTGGCGATCTGGGCGATATTTTCAACTTCTTCGGCGGCGGTTTCGGCAGTTTCGGAGGAGGCGGCGCACAGCGGCGCAACGCGCCCCAGCGCGGTGAGAGCATCCGCACCAGCGTGACCATCTCCTTCACCGAGGCGGCTTTCGGCTGCGAAAAGAGCGTAACCGTTGACCGCGTGGAGCAGTGTGAGTCCTGCAAGGGCAGCGGCTGCGCCGAGGGCACAACTCCCGAGATCTGCCCCGATTGCCGCGGTACCGGCACGGTGCAGGTGCGCCGCCAGACCCCTATGGGTATGTTCGCCACCTCCACCTCCTGCCCCAAGTGCGGCGGCAAGGGCAAGATCATCCATCAGCCCTGCACGGATTGCCGCGGCGCAGGTGTGACGCGCAAGCGCCGCACGGTGCAGGTGTCCATCCCCGAGGGTATTGACAACGGACAGACCATCTCCCTGCGCGGGCAGGGCCACGCCGGCAAGAACGGCGGTCCCAACGGCGATCTGCTGATCACCGTAATGGTAAAGCCCCACGCGCTGTTCCGCCGCGAAGGCACCAGCGTGCTGTGCGAGGCGCCTATTACCTTTACGCAGGCCGTGTTGGGCGCGGAGCTGGAGATCCCCACCATTGACGGCAAGGTGAAATACACCATCCCCGAGGGCACCCAGACCGGCACCGTATTCCGCCTGAAGGGCAAGGGCATCCCCGTACTCAATGGGCGCGGACGCGGAGATCAGTTCGTCACCGTCATCATTGAGACCCCCAAGGGACTCAACCGTGAACAGAAAGATGCGCTGCGCAAGTTCAGCGAGTCACTGGGCGAGAGCAATTACGAAAAGCAGAAGAGCTTCTTTAAGAAATTTAAGCTGTAAGGGGGTACGGATATGTATCTTGGCGACTATCATATGCATTCCACCTGCTCCCCCGACGGCAACCTCACGATGGCGCAGCTGGCGCAGAGCGCCATTGAAAAAGGGCTGCAGGAGATCTGCATCACCGACCACGTGGACACCATCCGTTGGTTCACCTTTGAGCCGCGCACCGATTTCGATTGGGCGGAGGCACAGCGCCAATACGAAGAGGCACAGCGTCTCTACGGCGATCGGCTGACCATCCGTCTGGGTGCAGAGCTGGGTGAGGCGGCGCTGAGCTTTGAGCGGGCGGAGATCCTGCTGCAAAGCGGACCTGCGCTGGACTATGTGATCGGCTCTGTCCACAATGCCAGCGAAAAATTAAACACTTTTGACTATTGTTTCATTGAAAAGGGCGACGATGCGTACTATAATACTTACATTGAGGACTATCTCGCCCAGACGCGCAAGCTGGTGGGCTGGGGCAAGTTCCACGCATTGGGTCATTTGACGCTGCCGCTGCGTTATATCCGCAATAACGCGGGGCTGGAGCTGACCTTCGACAGGTGGATGGACAGAATCGAGGACATCTTCTCGGTGATGATCCCCAAGGGCATCGGTCTGGAGCTGAACACCAACCGCGGCGGCGGTCCGCTGCCCGCCATCAACATTCTGCGGCGCTACCGCGAGATGGGCGGCGAGATCATCACCTTTGGCTCCGACGCCCACACGGCGGAGTATGTAGGTTTCCAGATCCCCCACTATCGGCAGGTGCTGCGACAGGATGGCTGGAAGTATTTTGCCGCCTTTGAAAAGGGCGAGCCCATTTTCCGCGAAATGTAATCCACGCGCTGCGGCGCGATCCACTTACTTTTTACATCAGAGAGGAGAAATCACCATGAAAATTGCCATCGGCAGCGACCACGGCGGCTATCTGCTCAAGCAGGATGTGCTGGTGTGGCTGGAAGAGCACGACATCGACTTTGAGGACTACGGCTGCTACAGCCGCGAGAGCGTTGATTATCCCATCTACGGCGAAAAGGTTGCCCGCGCTGTGGCAGCAGGCGAGGCTGATTTCGGCATCGTCATCTGCACCACCGGTATCGGCATCTCCATCGCCGCCAACAAGGTCAAGGGAATCCGCTGCGCACACTGCACCGATCCTCTGTCCGCTGAAATGACCCGCCGTCACAACGACGCCAACGTGCTGGCACTGGGCGCAGGTCTGACCGGCACCAATCTGGCGCTGCGTATGGTTGAGGTATTCCTGAACACCAAGTTTGAGGGCAGCTATCATCAGCGCCGCGTGGATCAGGTCAACAACATTCAGCCCTGACGCGCAATTTATATCCATCCGTAAAACGAGGGTCAAATCTGACACAAGGAGGCTGCCCATATGGCAGGAGGCACGAAAGGTTACCATCAATACCGTGGCAGGGGCCGCGGCAGCAAAGTGCTGCTGGTGGTGCTTTTGCTGTTGGTTCTGCTGGGGGCAGTTTCTTTTATGGTGCTGCAAAAATACATCGTCTATAACGATGATGGCAGCGTAAAGCTGGAGCTGCCCTTCTTCCAGAAGGACAGTGACACCCCAGGTACCATCCCCGATGATGACATCAATATCCAGATCGACACCCCCGATCCCCAGCCCGATCCCGAGCCGCAGCCGCAGCCGCCCGTGCTGCAGCGGCTGACCGCCTATCATATGCCCTACGGCTGTCTCAACAGCGACCCCGCCTATCTTTTAGAGGGCGAGAGCGCGGTGGTAGTCAGCCTGAAGGGTGCTGACGGCGCTTTGGCTTATGCAAGCGGCATCGACTTGCCCGACGGCGTCCGCAGCGGCAGCGCCGACACGCTGACTCATCTGCGCGCCATCACCGAAAGTGACTGCTACACCATCGCCCGCTTCTCCTGCATCTGCGACAACGCCTACGCTGTGGCAAATCCTGCAGCGGCGGTGCAGTACAGCTGGGGCGGTCTGTGGCTGGACAACTACAGCCGCTACTGGCTGGATCCCACGCAGGAATCCACGCGGCAGTATCTGTGTGCCATCGCCAAGGAGTGTGCTGAGCTGGGCTTTGATGAGCTGCTGCTGGATCATCTCCGTTTCCCCATCGAGGGCGATCTGAGCCAGACCACTGTTGCCTCCATCGACCGCGGTGCGGCCATCCGCACACTGGTGGAGGAGATCCGCGAAGCGGCAGGCATCTCGATGGCGGTGAGCATCATTCTCCCTGCCAGCATCGGCACCGACTACTCCTTTGAGATCAGCGGCCTGCCCATCACCGTGCTGACGGAGAGCTTTGACCGCATCTATGTCCCCGCCTATGAGGATTCCTACTACTGGCTCACCGGCGTGCTGCCTGCTGATTTTGACCGGCAGACCCGCTTGGTGCTGACCACCGGCTATGCCATAGACGGCAGCTTCGTGATCGTAAACTGAATTGGTAAAAAGGCGACCCGTGCGGGTCGCCTTTTTTCTTTTCATTCCCACCGCAATATGGTACAATAGTGCCATCACACGAAGGGAGGGCAGGCTATGCTCAAGCGCGTTTATCTTGAAATCACCAATGTCTGCAATCTTTCGTGCAGCTTTTGCCCCAAAACACGGCGCAAAAGCCGTTTTTTGACGGTGAAAGAGTTTGATTTTCTTGCCGCACAGCTGCAAGGGCATACGGAGTATCTCTATCTCCACGTGCTGGGCGAGCCGCTGCTGCATCCCCAGCTGGAACAGATTCTGGCGTGCGCCGCCGCGCGCGGCTTCAAGGTGTGCCTCACCACCAACGGCACGCTGCTGCCCCAGCAGACGGAGCTGCTTTTGCGTGCCCCTGCGCTGCACAAGATCAGCGTTTCCCTCCACAGCTTTGAGGGCAACGATTGCCGCGGCAGTCTGCGCGAGTATGTGTGCCGCGCCGCAGAAAGCTGCGCTGCGCTGGCGCAAAGCGGCGTGATCTGCGCACTGCGGCTGTGGAACGACGGTGGTGCGGATGCAAAAAACGGCGAGATCACGGAGCTATTATCCCAAACATTGGGTGTGGATGTCGCGTCCCTCTCCCCCGATGTGCGGGGCAACCTGAAGCTGGGCACGCGGCTGTATCTGGAGCGCGAGTCCAAGTTCGACTGGCCGGATATGGCGGCAGAGGAGGGCGGCGTAGAGTTCTGCCTCGGTCTGCGGCAGCAGGCGGCGGTGCTGTGCGACGGCACGGTGGTGCCCTGCTGCCTCGATGGCGAGGGGCAGATCGCACTGGGCAACCTCTTCACCCAGAGCTGGCAGGAGATTCTCAATTCTCCCCGCGCCCGCGCCATTGTGGAGGGCTTCTCCCGCCGCAAACCCACCGAAGAGCTGTGCCGCCGCTGCGGCTATGCAAGACGGTTCAGCAAAGGATAAAACGATGAAACAGCAGGAACGGTTCAACGCCATCGCAGCGCCGCTGCTGGCGTGGTACGACAACAACAAACGCGATCTGCCGTGGCGGCAGCAGGTAAGCGCTTACCACACGTGGGTGTCGGAAATTATGCTGCAGCAGACCCGTGTGGCGGCGGTGATCCCCTATTATCAGCGCTTTTTTGCCGCCTTTCCCACGGTGGAAGACTTGGCGCAGGCCGATGAACAGCAGCTTTTGAAGCTGTGGGAGGGCTTGGGCTACTACAGCCGCGCCCGTAATCTCCACAAAGCCGCCAAACTAATCGCGCAGCGCGGTAGTTTCCCCGAAAGTTATGAGGAGATCCTCGCCCTGCCCGGTATCGGTGAGTACACGGCAGGCGCTATCGCATCCATCGCCTTTGGCCGGAAGGTCAGCGCGGTGGACGGCAATGTGCTGCGTATCGCAGCGCGGCTGGGCGGTTATGATGACAATGTATTAGACCCCAAATTCCGCAGGCGCATCCAACTAATGCTGGATGAAGCAGTCTGTGCCGACCGCCCCGGTGCATTCAACCAAGCCTTGATGGACTTGGGCGCAACCGTGTGTCTGCCCAGCGGCACGCCCCTTTGTGACAGCTGCCCGCTGCGGCAGCTGTGCCTCGCCTATGAGCAGGGGCGACAGAAGGAGCTGCCGGTACGCATCAGCAAAACGAAGAAACGAACCGAAGAGCTGACCGTATTCCTGCTGCTGCAGGACGGCCGCGCCGCGCTGCGGCAACGGGATGACCGCGGATTGCTTGCCTCACTGTGGGAATATCCCCACGTATCAGGCATGTTGGACGAATCTGCCGCTGCAACCCAGCTGTCTGCGTGGGGCTTGATCCCCCACCGGTGGGTCAAGCGGCTGCAATTTCACCACATTTTCACCCACATCCGCTGGGAGATGACCGGCTATGTCGTGGAGGTCAGCGGCAGCGGCGAGGCGGATTGGCTGTGGGCGGATGGGGCGGAGCGTTCCCTGCGTCCCGTACCCTCCGCCTTTGAAAAACTGACACAGGAGCTGAAGGAATGATCTGCGAGCTTTGTCCGCGGCGCTGCGGTGTGCCGCGCACGGAATCGGAGGGCAGCGGCTTTTGTCGGATGCCCGGACAAGTGCATATTGCCCGCGCAGGTCTCCACCACTGGGAAGAGCCCGTCATCAGCGGCACGAAAGGCAGCGGCGCTGTGTTCTTTTCCGGCTGCACGCTGCGCTGCAGCTTCTGCCAAAATCGGGACATCTCCGCCGGCGGCTTTGGAAAACCCGTCACCACGGCACGGCTGCGGCAGATCTTCCGCGAACTAATCGCTCAGGGCGCCCACAACATCAATCTGGTGACCCCTGACCACTTCACCCCGTGGATATTGGAGGCGCTGGACGAGGAGTGGGGCGTGCCGGTAGTGTGGAACTGCAGCGGCTACGCCCGCGTGGATACGCTGCGCACGCTGGAGGGTAAGGTGCAGATCTATCTGCCCGACCTGAAGTACGCCGACAGCACGTTGGCACAGCAGCTGTCCGGCGCGGCGGATTATTTTGAGTATGCCACCGCCGCCATCGAGGAGATGTACCGGCAGGTAGGCGGTGCCGTGATCCGCGACGGACTGCTGCAAAAAGGTGTGGTGATCCGCCACCTGATGCTGCCGGGGCAGCTGAACAACACCAAGCAGTGCATCGACTGGGTGTCGCGCACCTTCCCCAAGGGGGATGTGCTTTTCTCGCTGATGAGCCAGTACACGCCCCAGCCGGACGCGGAGGGCTTCTTGGCGCGGCGGGTGCGGCGCAGCGAGTATCGCGCAGCGGTGGAATATATGGAACTGTGCGGCATCGAGGGCGGCTTCACCCAGGAGCTGGACTCGGCGCAGGCGGAATACACGCCCGATTTTGATTTGACCGGCGTATAACAAAAGGCTCTTTACAGCAAAACTGTAAAGAGCCTTTTTTCTGTTCAAATTATACGGTAGTCGCCGCGGGCGGTTTTCTCCGCGCGGCGCAGCTTCTCCTCCGCCAGCGCATCGCACAGCTGGGAAATGATGGCGTTGGACACCAGAAATCCCTTGGGCGTCAGCCGCCAGCCATCCTGCGTGGCGCAGGCAAGACCGTGGTCGGTAAGGGTGAGCAAAATAGGGGCAAGCACATCAAAGCGCTGGCGGAAGCGGTTTTCAAACTCCCGCACATCCACGCCCTTGGCGGTGCGCAGACGCAGCATCAGATACTCCCGCTGCCGCTCGCTTTGGTCGATGCTCTCCGACTCGGACAAGATCAGCTCGCCGTGCAGATAGCTGTCCAGATCGCGGGCATAGGCGTAACGCACACCGCCGAAATCGGAATGGGCACCGGGACCGAAGCCGGCATACTCTTCCAACTGCCAATACTTGAGATTGTGGCGGGACTCGCAGCCCTTACGGGCAAAGTTAGAGATCTCATACTGCTCATAGCCCAAACGCTGCAGATACTCCACCGCATAGAGGTAGAGGTCCGCCTGCACGTCATCGTCCGGCAGCGTCAGTGTTTCGCGCTGCTGCCACAGCGGCGTGCCCTCCTCCAGTTTCAAGCCATAGCAGGAGATGTGATCGGCGCCCAGTGACACGGCATCGCTCAATGTTTTCTCCCAATCCGCCGGGGTCTGGTCGGGCAGGCCATAGATGAGATCCACGCTCAGATGCTCGATCTTGGCGCGGCGCACCGTTTCCGCCGCCGATTGCACCTGCTGCCAGCTATGCACGCGCCCCAACCGCCGCAGCATCGCGTCATCTGAGGACTGCACGCCCAACGAAACGCGGTTTAATCCCAGCTTTCGCAGCGCTTTCAGCTCTTTTTCATTGGGCAGGCTGTCGGGGTTGGCCTCCAATGTGATCTCGGCGCGCTTGTCCACGCGGTAATGCTTTTTCACCGCCTGCAGCAGCTTGCCGATCCGCTCGGCGCCCAGATAACTGGGGGTGCCGCCGCCAAAATATACCGTATCCACCGTGTGGCTCTGCGCCATCGGCGCGGTTTCCACAAGATGATCGGTCAGCGCCTGCACATAGGCATCCATCTTCTCCTCACTGCCGGCAAGGGAATAAAAATCGCAGTAGGCACACTTGGCCTTGCAAAAGGGGATGTGGAGATACAGCCCCAGCGGCCGCACAGTTTTCGGTTTCATGCCTGCTCTTCCTCCTTGGGCTGCAGCATCGTCACCGCGCCATAGGGACAGTTGACCTTGCACGAGCGGCAGCCGATGCAGTGATCCTTATCCACTTCCCAGACACCGTCGGGACGCTGGTAGATACACTTCATAATGCAAAACATGGAGCAATAGCCGCAGCCGGTACAGAGTTCGGGGTCGATCTCCGCCAGCTGCCGCTTTTTGCGACCAAAGGGACGGTATTGATCCGACATAGCGCGTCCTCCTTCTTGTTCTTCGTTCTGCCTTCAGTATAGCTTTTTTTGTGCCTTTTTGCAAGACAGTATAGTTTTCCACAGCAGGGGAAAGCTATGGCAGAAAGGATGTGACGGGCAATGGATATGACGCCCAAGGAATATCAGGAGTATGTGAAGCAAAAGAGCCAAAAATCCCCTATCGTGAAGGATACGCTGCTGGCGTTTCTTATTGGCGGCGCCATCTGCGTGTTGGGGCAGGCAATTCAGGACGGTTGGAGCGCGGCAGGGCTTGCAAAAGAGGAGGCCGGCACCGCCACCTCCATTTCGCTGGTGTTTCTCTCCATTTTGCTGACGGCGCTGAATCTCTACAACAAGCTGGCGCGGTTCGGCGGCGCCGGCACGCTGGTGCCCATCACCGGTTTTGCCAACGCAGTTTCCTCTCCCGCCATCGATTTTCGCGCAGAGGGCATCGTGACCGGTATGGCGGCAAAAATGTTTTTGGTAGCAGGGCCGGTGATCGTATTCGGCACCGCCGCCAGCGTGGTGTATGGTGTGGTACTGTGGGTGCTCGAACTGATATAAAAAGGCTTGACCGATTGGTCAAGCCTTTTTCTTATCCCTCTATCGGCGTAAGATCTGCCGTTGCCTCGTCGGCGGTATCCTCTGCCGACACGATGGCAAACGCGGCGCGGGTGTCGCCGTGGAAATAGTCGGTGATCTTCACTTGATCGCCCCAGCGATCAGCGCTGAATCCGTAGCCCTTTTCGATGGCAAAGATGGCACACCACTGCTCACTCTCCGGCTTTTCTGGATTGATCACGCAGGAGAACAGCTTGCCGCTGTCATTTTTCAACACATAGCGTTTATTCATGGCCTTACTGTCCTTTCTGCCGCAGCTTTGCAAGGCATTTCTCGCCCTCGGCGCGGAGGAATTCGTCCTCCTCCCACGTGCTGCGCAGCATCGCGCACTCGTCCGCCTCGTTCAAAATGTCGGAGAACAAATCGTCCACCGTGGCGCCTGCCGGCAGGCAATAGGAGGGGTCTGCCAGCCACTTTTCCGTGCGCGCTTTGATCTCACCGGCAAAGTAGTTCAAAAAGGTCTGGTTCATTATGGGCAGATAGCAGGCCATCTGCACCTTATTGAGATAGAGCAGAAAATCGATGTCGTCATAGGGGTAGTCATAGCGGCCGGTGATTTTATACTCGTGCAGCACACTGTCGCAGATGTCCTGCCCGATCGTTCCGTTGAAGTCGAAGTCATACTCACGGATGATGGCCGCCAGCTTGAAATACTCCTCCTTGCCCTCCAGTTGGGACAACAGCGCAAGGATGTTCTTCTTGGTATACGGGCGAAATCGGGGCTTGGAACTGATGAGGGCGTTGGCACTGAGGGTGTTCTTGGGGTGGTTCTTGGCGATGGTCAGCAAAAAGCTGTCGCAAAAACGCTTCAGCTCCTTTTTGATGGCTTCGTGCCAATACTTCAGCACCTTTTCCTGCGCCTGCGCCACACCCTTCTCGCGCACATTGCGGGCGGTGGATTCGTTGCCGATATAGGCCTGAATGACCTCGCTCTGGGGTATCGCGGAGGACACGTGCGCCGTGCCATAAAAGCTGTCGCCGAAGAGTCCCTCGTACTCGTAGCCATGGATGTGCACCGTCTTGGGTCCGTTGGCAATGATGCCCGCGGTGCGGCGATCCAGTGCCTCGTGCTGGCGTTGCGCCTCGCGGTCGATCATCTCCACCACCTTGCAGTAGGAGTCATATGCATCGTCCGAGCCACGGATCAGCGCAGGATAACTGCCGTCCACCTCCTGCGCTAGCAGCTCAAAATACTCGGCAGGGAGATTCATCTTCTCCGCCACAAAGTGCAGACTCTCCAGACACAGAAAGAGTCCCGGAAACATCAGTTCCTGACAGGCGCGCTGCATCCCTGCAAAATCCAGCTTGCGCCGGAGGCTTTGCTGCAGCACCTGATCCACCGCTTCATCGGCATTTCGCCAGCCGCGAACCACCGTCTCCTGCAGATGACGGGAATTGGTGACAATGGGGCTGACATAGACCTTCTCCCCGCCGATAGTGACAAAGCACGCTTTTTCCACCGTGACGAACTTGTAGTCATCGCGGGGCAGGTAACGATACTGCCCGTCGTGCTTGATGCCGCGCCGAGCAAGAAAGTCACTGTATAGGGCAAGTCCTCTTTTTTCCTCTGCCATAAGTGCGCCCTCCTTTTGTTTGCTTTTGCGTGCATTTCATCCGGTTTTGTTTATTATATCATTCACCGAAAGGAATTGCAACGCGCGCGGAACAGCCGGAAAATCCGGAGAAATTCAGCGGCGTTTTCCCACTTTTCCTGTGTTTTTTCGCCATACCGCAGTTGCTTTTCCGCCATTATGTGATATAATAAAAGTGTGATAATTTTTTAGAAAATCTTGGAAAAAGAGGCGGATTTCTGTGTATTTAGAGAACTTTCATTATCTGTTAGAAGTTGAACGGCTCAAGTCCGTTTCTTCTGCAGCGCGCTCGCTGAATCTGCGCCAAAGCACCCTAAGTTCCATCATCAATGTGCTGGAAAAAGATCTGGGCTATTCCGTGTTTTACCGCACGCCAGACGGTATGATCCCCACAAGAGAGGGCAAGCGGCTGCTGAGTGTTGCCCGCGATGTGGATATCAAGGTGGAGGAGCTGTACAGCCTCTCCTCCAAGGAGCGCGGCCACGCCCGCCCCATTAACATTGTGATGTCCCCCGGCTCTTGCATGTCCAGCCTGATTGACATTTCCAAGCAGTATTTCAAGTTCGATCTGCCCGGTGACATTTTGGTGGAGGAGCGGCACCGTCTGGAGATCCCCGTGCTGCTGGCGCAGCATGTCGCCAATGTGGGTATTGCCTTTTTCACTATGAAGGAAGTGGACGATATGGCGTCCAACCCAAAATACGCCGATATTCTGGTCACCCCTTTTTTTAAGACGCGGTTTTGTGTGCTGGCCAGCCGCGAGCACCCGGTAGCCAAGCGCGGCAAGCTTACGCTGGAGGACTTCCAAGACAACCTCTTCTGCGATCAGGTCACCTGCAGCTCCGCCCGTCCGGATACCCAGTATGAGTCCCTGCTGCCCAAGAAAATGCAGAGCATCTCTGTCAACAGCTATGCCATTATGAAGCGGCTGCTGCTGGAAAAAAATATGCTGAGTCTTGCCACATGGTATACCATCTGCAACTCCGGTTTGTATGATCCGGAAAAGATGCTGGCGATCCCTCTGCCGTCCGATCTTGCGAAAGAAGAGCTGTGTCTTTGTATGCTGCACCGCCCCGAGCAGAAGGTGCGGTATCAGGAGCGCATCCTATTCACCTGCATTGAGTCCTATTTCAAAAATTACATTCTTCCCCCTATGGAGGAATCACCGGAAACGGAGGTGCAGCAATGAGAATCGATTATCTGTATTACTTGCTGGTCATCGACAAAAACCGATCCGTTACCGGCGCAGCGCGGGAGCTGTATATGACGCAGACCGGTCTGACCTCTATTCTCAACCGTGTGGAGGAAGAGCTGGGTACGCAGGTGTTTTCCCGCAGCAGAAGCGGCGTAACTCCCACCGAAGATGGAAAAGAAATTCTGTCCATCGCGTGGGATATCTGGTCGCAGTGGTCCGCCGCTCTGGAGCTGAATCGTGAAACCTCCGTGTCCGAGCCGGTCAATGTGCTGACCGCACCCAGCATCAGCTGCGCGGTGACTATCCCGCTGCTGGACATGATGCAGGAAAAGGAACAGATGAACAACCTCCTTTTCCAAGAGGTGGACGAAGCCGCCGTAGCGTCCAGCATCGTCAACAACCACGCCAATGTGGGGCTGACCTATTTTACCCAGAAGTCACTGCAGGAATTTCAGCCGGTGGCACAGAAATACGGCATCCGGATCAAGCCTTTGCTGCGGGATGCGCTATATGTGATCTTACGCTGTGACCACCCTTTGGCAAAGCGGAAATCGCTGTGTCTTGCGGACATTCGGGGGCAGCAGCTGGCGTTCCTTCCCCATTTTCAGTCGGACGACTATGCCGCGCTCTATCAGCAGATGCTGGATAACGGTAACCGCACCATTGTTTTCCCCAACATCTCCTTGGTCAAGGAGGCGGTGCTGCGGGGTAATATGGTCACCTTTTTGAACGGCTTTTCCTTCCGCCACGATGCCAGTGTGGACAGCAGCTCGCTGTGCGCTATTCCGTTGGCGGACAACGCCGACAACCACGAACTGATTTTGTGCGTGGTACACCAGAAGCTTTCCAATCTGCAGAGCCGAGAGCGCATTATGGTGGAATGTATTGAGCAATATTTCTTTTCGCTGAACGCGGATGAATAGAAAACAGTGGGATCCGGCAGGGATCCCACTGTTTTTTGATATCCGGTAGCGAAAAGTGCCGTTTTACAGAGATCTGCGGCTATGATAGAATGACTACACTACCACAAGGGTGGATAATTGAATCGTGTAACCGCTTTCGAGCCGCCGGATCTAAGGACTTGTCTATGATCCTTCGGCCGCGGGGTATCGACCCCGCCGAGTTGCCTTGGAAACGAGGCAGCTTTCCGTGTTTGAGAAGAAGGCGCGCGGGGACTTTGCTGGGTAAAGTGTCCCTCATTTGCGTGTTTTTCTTTTCAGAAAGACGCGCTTTTATTTTTGACAAGCTACACGCCAAAGGAGTCTTTCGTATGAAATCATCCCGCCTCAGAACCATTATCTTTCTGGCTTTATGCTGCGATCTGGGACTGTTCGCCAAGAAAGTAATCGGTCCATTTGCCAATGTCATCACAGATTCTCTGCACATCCCCGGCGGCATCGGCACCTCGTTTTCGCTGATGTTTCTGGTGGTAGCAGCGGTACTGGTGCCGCGTTTTGGCTGCGCCACCGTTATGGGTGCGGTGCAAAGCGGGCTTGCGCTGGCGCTGGGAATGGTGGGCAGTATGGGCGCGCTGTCACCCATCGGCTACATCGTGCCGGGCATCGCTATTGATCTTGTTCTGGCACTCTCCGGCAAGCTGAAGCTGCCGCGCACCTCGCGGATGGTTTTGGCCAATGCCATCGCCGCCCCCTGCGCAGCATTGACGGCAAACCTGATCGTTTTCCGGCTCGGCGGGATTGTTCTGGCGTTATATGTAAGCGTAGCGGCGTCCTCCGGCCTCGTGTGTGGCTTTCTGGGCGCAGCTTTGGCAAAAAAACTGATTCCCATCATCGGAGCGCAACGTAACAAGGAGGATTCCCACCATGAAGAAAAAACTGTTTTTGCCCGTGGCTCTGGCAGCCGTTCTTTTGCTGACAGCCGTGCTGGCAGTGGTCCACTTAACGAGCAGAGAGCAGATGCAGCCGGGTCAACTGGCTGTTGTATACCGTGAAAAGCAACAGACGGTCGTCTTTGCGGAGCTGCCGCTGCAGCAGGTGAAGGGCACCATCTCCAACGCGAAAGGAGAAACCTTCCCCATCGACGCCAAAGGCATCAGCGTTGCCGCGTTTCTGGATGAGCTGGATATCTCCGGCTATTCCAAGGTGACCGTCGTAGCAGATGATGAGTACCGCGCAGAGGTCGGCGCAGATGAGATCGCGGCAGACGGCGTTGTTTATCTGATCGAGGAGGACGGCGGCGTAAAAATGCTGGTCTTTACAGATAAAAACAGCAAACGCAATGTAAGCAACTTGGTGCGTGTGGAGGTTTCATGATTCCTTTTTACAGCAAGCACAATCAAGTATTTCCTGTCCTATGGAACGGCAAACGGACAGTGGAGAAGCATTTTCTCCGCCAGACCGATTGGGAGCGGGAGGTCGCGCTCTACCGATCCCTCTCGTTGCCCTGCCCGGAACTGCTGGACGTGGGGCATAACTCACTGGTGCTGGCATACTGCCCTTTCCCCACATTGCTGGAGGAACTGGAGCGGCAGGAATTGTTTGGTTTTTCGCCCCGCCCGTGGGAGGCATTGGCCGCGTGGCTGCAGCAATGTGCTGCACAGATCCAGCTGCTGCCGGATGACGGAAATCTTCGCAACTTTCTTTGGGACGAAGATCGCGGCGCTATTCTGGGTTTGGATTTTGAGGGATACAGCGCAGGCTCGCTGCAGCAATGCGGCGGAAAAATCATCGCCGCACTGTTGGAATACGATCCTGTCGACACACCGGTAAAGCGACAGTGCGCCCAACTGCTGGGGCAACTGCTGCAGGTTCCCGCAACGCTGACGCAGCAGCTGCGGCTGGAGCTGCAGCGCCGCCGAGGCGCACGGGAAACAAAAAAGTTCAGCGCAATTATTCTTGCCGGCGGTAAATCCTCCCGTATGGGGCGGGACAAGGCCGGATTGAAAATCGGTGATCAGACATTGCTGGAGCATCAGGTGGAAAAAGTCCGCGCACTGGGCATCGAGGACATCATTTTGTCGGGGCAAGGCTGTCCGCCGCTGTCCGGCACGCGGGTAGTGGCAGATGAGCTGCCGGGGCGGGGACCCTTGGGCGGACTGCACGCCTGCCTGCGGAATGCAAAAAATTCCTGCTGTCTGGTACTGAGCGTGGATGTCCCCCTGATCCCTCTGTCGGTACTGGCACAGCTGTGCCGCGCGCATACGCAGGGCATCACTGTGCTGTGCCACGAGAGCGGGGAAGAACCGCTGATCGGCGTGTATGATTCCTTTGTTGCCGATGCGATCCTGCCGCTGATTCAACAAGAAAGCGCCCCGGTGCGAAAGCTTCGCCAATCAGTGCAGTGGAACGCCTTCTTCTATATGGGGCCGCAGGAATATCTGATGAACTGTAATACTCCGCAGGAGTTTGCTCAACTGCTGTCTCAGCAGAAATCCGTCGAAACATTTGTCAAACAATAGCAAGAAAAGGCGCCCGCCAAAGCGGACGCCTTTTCTTTTTGTGTGAGGAGGAATTGTCGCATTACAGCATCATCCCAAGATGAAGCTGTAAAAATTATACATAACAATGCAGACCACCATTGCGCACGACAGCGCCAACAAGCACACTTTCATTCGCATCGCTGTGTTGGACACGCCGGGCTGGGCGTGGAACACCGCCGCCGGAACAGATGCACTGGGCAGCAGGATACCGATGTTGACCACGTACACCAGCGCCGCGCCGGCAAACTGGGGATTCATTCCGCTGTTCAGCACGAAAGGCGCAATGACGGGGATCATCGCAAGACCAAAGGCCAGATTGGAGCCGATATTGGTGAGGATCAGCGCCATCACAACAGTGAAGCTGAGGATAAACCCGCTGCCCTTGCCGGCAAAGACGGGTTCAAACACGCCGGTGATCCACGGCATAACGCCGGTGGCCTTGTTGGACAAAGCAGTTGCCAGCGGCGTGGCTACCGCGCACATAAAGAACACGTTCCAGCTCATCGCGTCATCTTTAATAACATTGAATTCCACTACGGGCTTTCCGTCCTTCTCACCGCTGGGCAGGATCATCAGCAGTGCCGCGCAAAGCGCGTACATACCGGCGGTAGACAGCTTGTCGTTGATGAATGCGCACCACGGCAGTTTGGGGAACGTATTGGAGAAAATGCAGATTGCCACGGTGGACACATACATAATGGCGATGCGCTTGGTGCGGGGACGCAGATGTCTGGACTCCTCGCCCAGCTTTTCCACGTCAAAGCCCTTCATAATGCTGTAGTCCACCTTGAAGATCCACTTGGACAAGAACACGTAGGCGGTCAGGATCAAAATGGTGATGGGGATATTCATCAGCGCCATCAGTCCCAGATTCAGCCGCGTACCGGTCACCTCCGCCCACGCGGTGGCAACGCTCAGGCACCAACCGTCATAAGGAACCATCGCGCCGCCCAGCGTCACCGCCAGCATTACACCCACAAGGCCTACATAGCGGAAGGAGCTGTTCTTGGAATAGCCGCAGGTGTCGGCGATATCTTCCCAGATGGTGAAGAGGATCAGTCCCAGCGCAATCTGTGAGATCACAAGGCTGACCAAGCCGAAGACAACGAAGAACGACCACACATACAGCATAGGTTTTCCTTTGAAAAGGCGGGTGCTCAAGGACCAGCGGACGAACCACTTGCCGAAGCCGTAGTAGGACATTGCGCCGCCGGTGATAAGGATAGACAAACTGGTGAAGGCAGAGTTGTTGCCCAGCATAGAGCTGACGGCGGTTGCCATCGGCACATAGCCGGAGGTGCCATAGGACACGATCGCCAACAGCGCCGGCCAGATGATACCGCAGGTGCAAAAGCCGTACACCACACCGAGAAAGATGCCCAGAAGGCGCATACCCACCGGCGTCAGCGTGCTGAACGGCGGCAAAAAGCCGAAACCGAACATCAACGCAACGGTGACGATGGTATTAAAGTTTTTGATCGCGCGGCGCAGAGACTCTTTTTTCTGCAAAGACAGCAGCGGCGTCTTTTCTGCCATACGGATCACTCCTTTTCCTGATGAATGAGGAAAGCGTCACTTTCCTTGAGAAAGCCCGCAAGGAGGGGCCATAATGGCTCCTCCCGGGCATAATTTCATCGCTGCAGACACTTAGACCATCTGGAAGATCTCTTCCACCGTCAGCTCCGGCCCAAAGCCGAGGTTTTCCAGCGTGCGTCCGCCGCCAATATAGTCTCGATCATTGATAGCGCCGGCCACGCCCAAAAACGCCTCCAGAACGGGCATCTTCAGTCCCACACGCTTGGCAAACGAGATCGCCAAAGCGGCGCCGCAGCTGCAGTCCTCGTGCAGATAGCGGTGATCCAGGGAGTTGGGGCCGGTCATATAGGTGTAGAAATTGCGCGCTTCGGGATGATCCTCCATATGGGTCATCTTTTCGATGGTGCCCATCGGATTGGGACGCTCCGTCCAGCCCAAGGCCTCGATGACGGCGCGGCGCTCTTCACGGATCTTTCCGATGCACTTGACCACGCTGGGCGTCAGCGAGTACTGGAACAGGGCATAGGCGTCGCCCTTATGCTCAATCTCGGCAGCGGACAGAATGGTGCAGGCGATATGATTAATTACATTGCCGGCATGGATCGTGCCCTCAAACACATTCTTATTGGGGCTGTAATCCAGCACGCCCTTGAGCGCATCGATCACCTTCTGGGTGTCGGATGCCGGCAAGGATGCGATTTTTCCGTTTGTTCTGATTGCGTAGCCGGTGGTGACCTCCGCCTTGCCGGACAGACGGCAGGCGCAGAAGTTGCCCTCCTTCTCGCTTAGGGTAACCTTTGCGGTCACGCCCATTTCGTCGAAAACGCGGCGGAACACAAAAGATCCCAGATTGCCGGGGATAATGAGGATGTGCTGGCCGTCCTCCACATAGGGAGCGATACGGCGGGCAATCTCCTCCTGGCGGTCGGACATAACATTGACAAAGATAAACTCTGCACCGCGGACCGCCTCGGCTGGGTCGGTCGTCATTTTGACCGGCATACCGGTGCCATGGGCGCCGCCTCTGAGGGTAATGCCTCCCAGCTCGCGGATGTCCTCAAAGCGCTGGGCCCAGCGCTCATCATCGTGGAAGGTTACCTGCACACCACGCTGGGACAGGAAGGATGCCACGGCATGGCCGGTGGATCCTGCGCCAATGACAGTAATTCTTTCAACCATAATTCAGACAGAGCTCCTTTTATAAGTAGCGTAGTTTCTCCCCCTCTTCTTTCGGGAGAGTGGCCTTCCGGAGAAGGCCACTCTCTCCGCAGGAAAGAAGAATACAGAATATATTTGTGTGCTGTAGAGAAAAGAGTAAATCAGAAAATGAGGCCGTAGAGGGCGAAGACGGGAATGGCCGTGATCATTACGCACAGGAATGCGAAGATGCAGTGCTTCATACGCAGCTTGCCGTCGGACAGTCCGGGCATGGCGTGGAACACAGCGGCGGGAGCGGATGCGCTGGGCAGCAGCATACCCATATTAACGATGTACAGGAAGCAAGTACCAACGACCTGAGCATTCATGCCGCCCTTAACAACATAGGGAGCCAGAATGGGCACCATAGCGGCGGCAATACCGGCGTTGGAACCCAGGTTGGTCAAAAGCAGGACCAAGACGACGGTGATGATCAGCAGGCCAGCCTGACCCACACTGCCGAAGATGGGATCGAAGATGCTCTGCAGCCAGGGTCCGACGCCGGTCTTTTCGTTGGTCAGAGCGCTGGCAACGGGGATAACCACAGCGACCATGAACAGAACGTTCCAGCTCATAGCGGTGTTCTTGATCTTATCGAACTCGATGCAGGCCTTGCCGTCGCCTTCGCCGCTGGGCAGAATCATCAGGATAGCGCCGCACAGAGCATACATACCGGCGGCAGTGATCTTGCTGTTGATGAAGGTTGCAAAACCACTCTTATAGAAGGTGTTGGCGATAATGGTCAGACCAACGAACAGCACATACATAATGGCGATGCGCTTGGCGCGGGGACGCAGGACCTTGGACTCCTCGCCCAGCTTCTCCACATCAAATGCCTTCATCTTGCTGTAGTCGATCTTGAAGAACCACTTGGAAGCAAACACATAGACGGTCAGGATGATGATGGTGGCGGGGATGGTCATGGCGGCCTGCAGACCGATGCTCATATGGGAGCCGGTGGCCTCAGCCCAGTTGGTCATAACACCGTAAGCCCAGCCGCGGTAGGTCAGCATACCGCCGCCGAGAATGGTGGCGACCATGATGCCCACATAACCGGCATAGCGGAACGGATCCTTTTCATCATACTCGCAGGTATCAGCAATATCCTGCCAGATAACGAACATCAGCAGACCCATGGCGATCTGGCTGATCAGGGCGCAGGACAGACCGAACACCACGAAGAAGGACCAGACATACAGCATGGGCTTACCCTTGAACAGGCGGGTGCTCAGGGACCAGCGGACGAACCACTTGCCAAAGCCGTAGTAGGTCAGAGCGCCGGCGGTGACCAGAATAACGATACTGGTGAAAACGCTGTTGTTACCGATCATGGAGGAAACAGCAGCGGACATGCTGGCGGGATAGCCGGAGGTGCCGAATGCCACGATAGCAAACAGCGCAGGCCAGACGATCTCGCAGGTGGAGAAGCCGTAAATGGCGCCGATGAAGATACCCAGCACCTTCATACCGACGGGAGTCAGCGTGCTAAAGGGAGGCAGCAGGCCGAAGCCAAACATGAAGAACAGCGTAATCAGGATGTTAATCACCTTGATGACGCGCGCCTTCGTAGAAACTTGCAGTGTAGTAGTAGACATAAGTTTCCTTTCCTTTCTTTGATTTTCTCGCGGGGACAACATCCCCTTCTTGCAAACACCAAGAATACCGAGCAGCACACAAACATCGGCAATGCTTGATGGTATCATTGTAGTCGAGAGTTGCCAAAAAGAAAAACGACAATTTTCGATACCCGATACCACAATTTCTTATTTCCCATCGCCGGCATTTTTGTGTATGCTGTATAATGAAAGCGTAAACTTTAGGGGTTTTTAACGAAAAACCCTCATTTATTGCCAGAATTTGGGCGTGGACAGCAAGGCTGTCCTGTCCGTATCCCTTCCAAAACAACAATTTATGATAGTAAGGAGTATGGCTTATGTATGGTTGGAGAGCGAAAATCGGATTGATCGGTCCTATGAGTGACAACGCCGAGCACGCGTTTCACATTTATGCCCCCGAAGGTGTTTCCGTTTTGTCCAGAAAAATCTTCCTGCCCGGTCCTACGCCGGAAGGTCTGATGGTCCTCAACGACCAGTTGGAAGAGGCGGCGGCAATGTACAAAGGCCGCGATGTGGACATTGTGATTTTTGGCTGCACCTCCGGCAGCTGCATTCAAGGATACGGCTGGGACAAGGAGTGTGCCAACCGGATCGAGCGCGCCTGCGGCATCCCCGGTCTGACCACCAGTACCGCCGTGCTGGAGTCTCTGCACGCACTGGGTGCCAAGAAGCTGGCCGTGCTGACTCCCTATCCCGATGCCACCAATCAGGCCGAAAAAAAGTTCCTGGAGGACAACGGCTTTGAGGTGACCAACATCGTTGGTATGGATCGCAGCCAATTCAACAACGGCAGCCGCAAGCTGGATATGGTGGGTGAGCATTACCTCTATCAGCACTGTGTCAATATGGATCTCAACGGCGCGGATACCTTCTTCCTCAGCTGTATGGGCATCACCACTATGGAGATCATCGACGCTGTGGAAAAGCGGTTGGGCATCCCCGTGGTCACCAGCCATCAGGCCTCTTTGTGGGCCGCCCTGCGCCACTGCCGCGTGGGCACCAAGATCCCCAATCTGGGCAAGCTGTTCACCCTGTGATTCAGACGGATAGGAAAGGAATGGTACAATTATGTATAGTTGGCGTGCAAGAATTGGCGTGATCGCCCCTATGAACGATCAGATCGAATATGCATTTAATCGGTATGCCCCCGAAGGCGTTGCGTTCAACTGTGTGAAAATGCCCTTCTCCGACAAGGATCCTGCGCAGGCAGACGAATTTGCTGAAAAGCTGGAAAAAGTTGCCGCGATGTTCCGCGGTGACCGCCACGACGCGATCCTCTTTGGCTTCAACATCGGCGCCCGCACCAAGGGCACTGCCTTTGATCAGCAGTGCGCTGCGCAGATCGAAAACATCAGCGGCAGCCCCGCGCTGACCAGCAGTATGGCCGCGGTGGAGGCGCTGCGGGCACTGGGCGCCAAGAAGGTGGCCGTAATGACCCCCTACGGCGAGGAAGAAAATCTGTCCGAAAAGAAGTTTTTGGAGGACAACGGCTTTGAGGTTCTCTCCGTTACCGGTATCGGTTACAACGATGCGTTTCTCTACAGCACCGCCGACAAGCGGCATCTGTACCGCAACGCCAGAGACATCGATCTGACGGACGCAGATGCCTTCTATGTCAGCAGTATGCACTTTGAAACGCTGGAGCTGGTGCACGTATATGAAGAAGACTTCGATCTGCCTGCGGTGACCAGCCATCAGGCGGCTCTGTGGGCTGCGCTGCGCCGCGCAGGCATCAATGATAAGATCCCCTATCTGGGCAAGCTGTTTACTCTGTAAGCAGCATCGCCCATCCAACAGATCGACAATTAATTGTAAGGAGGTTCCGATATGGGTTACGATCCGCGTGAATTGAATGGTATTACAAAGAAAATCTGTCACTTTATTAAAACGACGCAGTACGAGGACATTCCCCCTGCTGTGATCGAAAGAGCCAAGATGATCGCGATGCACACCGTGGGCGTCAGCCTGTGCAGCGCCGAGCTGCCGCTGGTGAAGGACGCCATCGAGATCGCCAAGGAGATGTCCGCCGGCGGCGAGGGCGTGGCTACCGCTTGGGCAGACGGCAAGAAGATCAGCTGGGAAGCTGCCTCTTTTATCGCCGGCGCTATGGGCGACACGCTGGATTGGGAGGACTGCTCCGTCACCGGTCACCCCTCCGCAGGCATCATCACCACCGCCATCATCGCAGGCGAGGTGCTGAAAAAGAGCGGCAAGGATGTGCTGACCGCCATCGTACTGGGCTATGAGATCTATCAGCGCATCGCGCTGTCCGGCGGTATGAACATCGCCGGCTACAACCTCTACGGCAATCTGGTGGTGCTGATGAAGCTGCTGGATCTGTCGGAGGAGCAGATGAACAAGGCTTTCGGTGTGGGCGCTGCCTGCGCCACCATCCCCGGCAACGTGCACGAGTGCACCATGTCCGACTCGTTGGATTATCTCTACGGTCTGAAGAACGAGACCGCCATTACCATCATCAAGGGCGTGATGGCCGGCGTGGACGGCATGATGGACATCTTCGATTGCCCCTCCTCCTATCTGGATCACACCCGCGCCCCCAACCCCTCCTGGTTCACCAAGGAGCTGGGCGAGACCTGGCAGCTGATCAATATGATCCTGGTCAAGAACGCCCCGTGCAATATGTACGTGCAGACCTATGCCTATCTGGCCGGTCAGCACATCAAAAAGCACGGCTTCAATCCCGACGATGTGGAAGAGATCATTCTCTCCCCCTCCGTTGAGATCCGTCACTGGGCCAACGATGTGGGCTACAAGTCCCTGACCCAAGCTCAGTTCTCCATCCCCTATGTTACCGCCTGCTGTATGTACAATCCCGAGCCGGGCGCCAAGTGGTATCAGGTGGAGACCATGACCGACCCCAAGATCGTGGCACTGATGAACAAGGTCAAGGCCGAATATTTCGTGGACACCGTGAAGCTCAAGAGCCTGAAGGGTCTGATGGAAGGCAAGCACCCCGAAAAGTTTATGACCGTTCGTATGAAGGACGGCACCGAGTATGTGGAGAGCGCTTTCACTCACCCCGGTCATCCCAGCTATATGCACACCCGCGAAACATTCCAGGATAATTTCCGTATGGAGACCAAGTATGTTCTGGCTCCGGAAAAGATCGAGAAGGCCATCGAGTTCTTTACCTATATGGATCGGTACGACGATGTTTCCGCGCTGGCTGCGTATCTGTATTGATGCGCCCGCGGAAAGAAACTGACACACATTGAAGCTGGAGGTATCGTATGCGTTATAATCGTTTTCATAAAAGCACAGGCTTTCTCACGCCGACAACCTACACTCAGGAGCTGAGCGAATATGTGTCCGGTCTGCAGTATGAGGATCTGCCGGCAGAAGTAGTGGCAAAGGCCAAGGCCATTCTGGTCAACACCGTTGGCGCAGCGCTGGCCGGTCGCTCCACCAAGGCGGCGCAGGACGCTCTGCGCATCGCAGCAGAGGCAAACGGCGGTTTTGGCGGTGGCGTTACCGTATGGGGCAGCGGAGAAAAGCTGTCTGCCGTCAATGCGGCATATGTGCTGGGCACGATGGCCGATGCGCTGGATTGGGAGGATGCCGCCTGGGCGGGTCATCCCGCTTCCGCCGCAGTTTCCGCAGCATGGGCTGCCGCGCAGGAAAAGCATAAGAGCGGCAAGGATCTAATCACCGCTATCGTGGCCGCCTACGAAGTGTATCACCGCGTGGCAATGCACATCTTCCCCTCCCGTGAGCGCCGTCTGGCAAAGGGTATCGGCGAGGCAAGCTGGCAGATTTTCGCCGGCATCGTCCCCGCTGCCAAGCTGTACGGTCTGGATGCCCGCAAGGTCAATCAGGCGCTGGGTATGGGCTGTGAGAGCAGTCCTCTCCCCACCACTTATCACTCCGTAACCAAGTCCAACTCCAAGTATCACGAGTACGGCTACCGCGCCAAGGACGGTATCCTGATCGCCAAGTGCGTGGAGAAGGGCATCAACAATAACCGCGACGCGCTGGACGAAGCCCGCTGCTACCTCAACGGTATGTGCGGCGTGCCTCTGGGGCAGCAGCCCGCTGCCGGTGAAACGGATCTGACCTGGCTCACCCGTGAACTGGGCAAGGACTATATGATCCTCAAAACGGCGCTCAAGCGCTGGCCCGCCCACATTCTGGCGCAGGCCTCCGCCAATGCACTGGATTCTCTGGTCAAGCAGTACGGCTTTGCCGCCGGCGATGTGGCGGAGATTCAAGTGTCCTCCGCCGTGGAGGATCTGATGGCTCTGCCGGCAGAAAAGACCGCTATGTGCGCGCAGAGCTCTATCCCCTACACCCTCGCCGCTGTGCTGACCGCCGCTCCCGGCGCTGTCTGGTTCAGCGAGGAGATGATGGGTGCGCCCGCTGTGCTGGAGCTGGCCGGCTGTGTTAAGGCTGTCGGTGCCACCATCCACAGTGTGGACGCTTATGAGCAGATCCGTCTGAACGGCAACTTCACCTCCGAGGTGACGGTTGTGCTGAAGGACGGCAGCAAATACACGGCGCAGGGCGCTGCAGATGCAGGCGTAGATCTTTCCGCCGCTGCTGAGCTGTTCTGCCTGCAAAGCGCAGGCGTACTGCCTGAGGAAAAGGCAGAAGCAGCTGTGAGCGCGCTGAAGAACATTGAAAGCTGCGAGGACATCGCCGCGCTGGCTGAGGTTCTGGCCTGAGGCACAAACAGGGCTGCCAAGGGCGAGTCTGACATCTTTTTCTTCCGGAAGAAGATGATTTTGGAGGAATTTATGAACAAAATTGCAATTATTGGCTTCGGTGGCGCAGGATACTGCGCCGCCGAGGAAGCCCGAAAATGCGATCCGGATGCGCGGATCGATGTCTATCTTGACACAGACATCGGTCCTTATAACCCGATGCTCACCACCTACTATGTAAAGGGCGCCATCGGGTATCAGGATATGTTCCCTTTCGGCTCTCTGGAGAAGATCGAAGAGGAGCTGAAACTGAATGTTTTCCGCAAGACCCCGGTTGTGGGACTGGATGCAGCCGAAAAGACTGTGATCCGCGCCGACGGCAGCGAGGAGTCCTACGACAGCATCCTCATCAGCACCGGCGCTTCCGCTTTCGTCCCTCCGGTGGAGGGCAAGGAGCTCCCCGGCGTGATCAAAATGCGCACCGCCGAGGACGCCGTATTTCTCAAACAGTATCTCTCTGAAAAGAAACCCAAGACCGGTCTGGTGATCGGCGCATCCTGGGTAGGCATCAAGGTTTTGGAGGACTTTATGTCCTGCGGGATGGACTGCACACTGATCGACGGCGCTGACTGGGCGTTCTCCATCGCGGTGTTCCCCCAGACAGCACAGCGGATCCATCAGGATCTGGAGAACAAGGGCGTCAAGCTGGGCTTCGGCCAGATGCTGGATCATATTGAGCAGGAATCCGACGGACAACTGACCGCCGTGATGAAAAACGGCAACCGCTATACCGCCGACACCGTGGCTGTATGCATCGGCATCCGCCCCAATGTAGGCTTCTTGGCCGGCAGCGGCATTGCAATGAACCGCGCCATTCTGGTGGATGAGAAGATGCGCACCTCCGCACCCGGCATCTACGCCGCAGGCGACTGCTGCGAGGCCTATGAGGTGCAGTCGGGACAGCAGAAAAACATCGGCGTATGGTTCAACGCCCGCAAGCAGGGCGCGGTGGCCGGTGCCAATATGGTGGGTGCCTGCAAGGAATTTGGCGGCAACGCACTGCTGAATCTGGCACACTATCTGGACTATGACTTCATCAGCATCGGCGATGTGTCAGCCTGCACCGCCGAGGACGAAGTGTATGAGTACGAAAAAGGCGAGCTGTACATCCGTGCCGTCCGCGGCGAAAAGCTTAAGTGCATCAATATGATCGGCACTGCGCAGATCAACGGCATTATGAAGAATTTCTTTGTCAAGAGCTTTGAAACCGAGGATGCGGAGATGGATGTTCCCACGCGCTGCCATCTGCTGGCAAATGGGATCCCCGCCGAGTTTATTGACTTTATAGGAGGAAAGACCTTTGACTGAACTGGAAAAGAGAATCAAGGCAAAAATTCCCGGTGAAGACACGGGGATCGAAATCAAGCACTCGCTGTGCGCAATCTGCAGTCCGGCTTTCCACTGCGGCCTTGATTGCTATGTAAAAGACGGAAAGATCATCAAAATCGAGGGTTCTCCCGATTGGCCCGGCAGCAAGGGCAGAGTCTGCACCAAGGGTCAGTCCAACCGCGACTATGTCTATCGCCCCGACCGCATCCAAACCCCGCTCAAGCGCGTGGGTGCGCGCGGCGAGGGCAAGTTTGAGCCCATCTCCTGGGACGAGGCACTGACTATCATCGCCGAAAAGCTGAACGAAGTAAAGGCAAAGTATTCTGCCCACTCCGTTGCTTTCTACAGCGGCCACTGCAAGTGGTACCGTCCCATCCTGCACCGCTTGTGCTATTCTTTCGGCTCCGTCAACTTCGGCACCGATGACAGCACCTGCTTCAAGGCCAACGATATCGCCAACAAGCTGACCTTCGGCGCCGGTGCCGGCCCCAACACACCCAAGGCCAACACCTTCCTGGGCTGGAACTACGGTGGCTACTATGCCAAGCATATGAGCGTTGCCGGCGTGCGCGCATTGAAGGAGCGCGGCGGCAAGGTCATTATCATCGATCCCCGCCACACCCCCGCGGTGAAGAATCTGGCAGACCTCTATCTGCAGATTAAGCCCGGTACTGACGGCGCACTGGCGCTGGGCATGGGCAAGATCATCATCGACAACAACTGGATCGATGCCGATTACATCGAGAAGTATGTTCACGGCTATGAGCAGTACAAGGCGCTGGTACAGAACTATCCTCTGGACAAGGTCTGTGCCATCACCGGTCTGAACGCTGACGACATCTACGAGGCGGCACGCATCTACGCCACCAACGGTCCTGCCACTGTCAACTTCTCCGGCTGCACCCAGACCCACCACATCAACGGTATGCAGAGCACCCGCGCCATCCACGCGCTGATCGCCATCACCGGTAACTACGACCGTCCCGGCGGCAATGTGCCCGGCGGCGTCAGCTATCTGCACAAGAACGGCGGCTTTACCACCCGCGAGAAGGAATTCCGTGAGAGCCTGCGCCCCCACGATCAGCTGCGCATCGGTGAGACCCGGTTCCCCATCTGGGACGAATACTGCGACGAGTTCCACGCTGTGGATCTGATCCGTCAGCTGGAGGAGGGCACTCCCTATCCCGTCAAGGCTTTCGTGGGTCTTGGCTTGAATGCCAAAATGCTGCCCGAATCCGACCGTCTGCTGAAGGCGATGGCCGACAATCTGGACTTCTTCGTGGATGCCGATTTGTTTATGACCCATTCTGCCAAGTATGCCGACATCGTTCTGCCCGCCTGCTCCTCTTTGGAGCGCGGTGAGATGAAGGCCTATGAGGGCGGCTTCCTGGCCTACACCAGCCCCGTGATCGAGCCTCAGTTTGAGTCCCGCTCCGACGTGGAATGGCTGTGCGATCTGGCGCGCAAGCTGGATGTGGATGATGAGCTGCTGAAGGCCGGCTATGAGGCCTGCTGCGACTGGATCATTCAGGACACCGGTTTGACGGTGGCTGACCTGAAGAAGTCCGATATGCCCGTAAAGGTGCCTACCGCCAAGCCCGCCAATAAGCCTGGAACCTATCTGGCCGGCGGCTGCAAGACCAGAAGCGGCAAGATCGAGATCTATTCCGAGGCTATCGCCGCCGTGGATGCAAAATACGGACTGAACCCCCTGCCTGACTATCAGGATCCTCTGTACGACCAGAACGATCCTGAGATGGTGGAGAAGTATCCGTTCAATATGGTGGCCGGCGTCCGTCTGCCCCACACCCAGCACTCCCGTCTGCACGAGGCTCCCTGGCTGCGCAGCCTGCGCCCCGATCCTCTGTGCGAGATCAATGTGGAGGATGCCAAGCGTCTGGGCATTCAGGAGAACGACCCCGTGGAGATCAGCAGCCCCAGCGGCACCATCTATGCCAAGGCAAAGGTGACCCACAAGTTCCAGCCCGGTACGCTGATGATGATCCACGGTTACACCGAGGCCAATGTCAACAACCTGATTGTCAGCACCCATCTGGACCCCTACAGCGGCTATCCCGGATTTAAGAGCGCCCGCTGCACGATCCGCAAATACGAGGAGGCGTAACTATGAAACACGTTTTTACTTTTGATCCGGATAAATGCTGCGCCTGCTCCGCCTGCGTGATCGGCTGCACCGATCAGAATGACATTGACCTTGCCGGCGGCGAGCAGTGCTTCCGCAAGACCTATGATGTGGAGATCCCCCTGCAGGACGGCGATGTGTACTACGCCTACCTCTCCACTGCCTGTATGCACTGCAAGGACGCGCCCTGCATTACCGCCTGCCCCGTGGGCTGCATCAGCAAGGATCCCGACACCGGCTTTACCATCTATGACAACACCGCCTGCATCGGCTGCAAGAGCTGCGCGATGGCCTGCCCCTTCGGCGCACCCCGCTACAGAAAAGAGGACGGCAAGATGGTCAAGTGTGACGGCTGCTATATGCGCGTGAAGAACGGTATGAAGCCCGCCTGCGTGCGCGCCTGCTCTTTCGGTGCCATTGATTGCGTTCCCGAGGACGAATATCTGGCCAGTGGCAGCAATAAGGCCTGCAACGCACTGATCGATCAGCTGAACCTGCGCAAGAAAATCTGATTTTAACAGCGTTTGCTGTACAACCACTCTCCTTTCTCCTTGAGGAAGAAAGTCCGGGCAAAGCCCGGACTTTCTTTCATCCGCATTTATTTGTCAGGAGGCTATTTTATGAATCTTCCGAATACAGTACGGTTTCTCAGCGAAAAGAATGTGCTGTCCCTGCTGACACCGGCAGACGCCATTGCCGCAGTAGAGGATACCTTTTTGCACATCGGTCTGGGTGATGTCACTTTGGGTGATATCGCGCTGCTCCACGTGGACGCGGCGTGCAGGAACAATTTCCACTCTATGCCCGCTGTGCTGCACCACAAGGGCGTTGGCGGCGTGAAATGGATCCCCACCTATTCCAACCCCCTGCCGGGATATCCCTTCAGCCACGGCAATCTGGTGATCCTCAGCGATGCCGCCACCGGCTGGCCTCTGGCCGTGGTGGGCGCCAGCAACATTACCACGATGCGCACCGCCGGCGGTCACGGCGTGGTGCAGGCCAAATACCTCTGCAAAAAGAACCCCAAAGTTCTCAGCGTCCTTGGCTGCGGTGCGCAGGCAAAGGCGGGTATCCGCGGGTTTTTGACACAGTTCCCCACCCTCCAAACCATCCGGCTTTTCAGCCGCAGCCGCCAGCCGATGGAGCAGCTGCAGCAGGAGCTGAACGGTCAGGTGGATGTGGTGCTGTGTGATACCCCTTCCGCCGCACTGGAGGGCAGCGAGTTGGTGCTGATGGCTTCCGGCGCGCGACAGCCCTTGGTTACAGCGGAGGATCTGCGCCCCGGTATGACAATTGTTGGTATGGAGGGCTTCCGCGATCTGGATCCGCACATTACCAAAGCCGCAGACAAGTGGTATCTGGGACACCGGAAGGCGGATTCCCGCATTCTGGAAAGCCCCGTGCTGAACCCCAACAAGCAGTTGGATGCCGCAGATATCTATGCGGATCTGACCGAGGTGCTGACCGGCAAGATCGCCGGGCGGGAAAGCGATGAGGAGATCATCGTTTCCACCCATATGGGCTTGGGCGCCCACGATGTCAGCTGCGCGGAGCTGGTCTATCGCCGCGCTGTGGAGCGCGGCGTAGGACAAACCTTACTGTTGGATTGAGCCGTATACAGAAAAGACACCCGCTTTGGAGCGGGTGTCTTTTTTTATTCAGAGCATCTGTACGCCAATGCCGTAGCCGCCTATCAGCAGCAGCAGTAGCCCAATCAGCATCACCGCAAACAGCTTTCCTTTCATACCTGAAAACATAAGCAGCGCGCCTATCGCGGCAATCAAGAAAAACAACACTCCTGCGCTCACGTTTCATCAACCTCCTCAAAAAGGATCCTATAGCCGTGGATCAGGTCGGATCCGGTAAGAAACTTTTCCAACACTTGTTGTGTATTGGCTTTTGCCATTTCCATTGTTTCCTTGTCCAATAACACGTCAGCCGCCTTTTTGTTCTTCAGCTGAGCCAACAAATCCGTATAGTTCTGCATATTGGTGTGGTTCAGCACCGAATCTTTTTCATACGGATATGCAAAGGACTCGTGATCTATCTCGTTGCCGCGGATTTCTATTTTAGGAAGTGTTAAAGTAATCGTTTTTGCTTCGTCGTTTATATCTATCTTGATTTTTTCCATATCTATGCCGAGACTGATCACACCTTCGTATGTAAAAACGACCAAATCTGTGGTAAACGGAACTTTTATGCCTTTGAAAATTTCTTTACTGTTCTCATAAACTCCCGTATCTTTGTAATAATACTTGGTGCTGATCAGTTCTCCGGCTTTTTTGATGACTGTGCGCACATTGCTTGTACTAACGCGAATCTCTTCCGTACCGCTTGGTTCATAAAGACTCGCTGCAGCCGCACCAATACAGAAGCACAATACGCACGCCATCATCCACGCCATTGTGCGCTTTACTTTTTCGCTGAATCTCTCTTTTTTCTGTGCAGGCGCTTTCTTCTGCGGTTCTTCCGCAGCGCAAACTTCCTCCTCCACCGATTGCAACTCTTTCATTTCTTCGTTCATAAGATAACCTCCTTTTCTATGGGTTGCTATAAAAGCACTTGTAAATTTCGCGCGAACTATAACCAAACGGCTATTGTTCGCCTCAATTCTACATAGCGCGTGCTACTATGTCAACACCAAACGGTTATAAGGGTGTGCTTCTTATGAACAACTACTATCCGCGCTTACGGGATTTACGGGAAGATCACGATTTGTCACAAGCAAAAGTTGCCGCTTATTTGGGAATGACCCAACCGCAATATAACCGCTATGAGCGCGGTTTGCGCGACATACCCACTGACATTCTTATTCGCCTTGCTCAGCTTTATAAAACATCCACAGACTACCTGCTGGGACTGACCAACGATCCTGCGGCATATCATAAGTAAAAGACGCACCCGAGGGTGCGTCTTTTGTTATTTACAGTTCAACCACTGTGCCGATATTTTGTTGTTCCGCCTTTTTGAGGATGGTGGCAGCGCTGGCCAGATCCTGCAGAGCGATACCGGTGGAGTCAAAGACGGTGATCTCCTCATCGCTTGCTCTGCCCTGCGATGCGCCGGCGATAACCGCGCCGATTTCGGTGATTTCGTTCAGCAATCCCTGCCGATGGGCGGTCTCGCACTCGCCCACGCTGAAGCACTGCGCCGTATCGTCACCGAATACGCGCCCAGCGGCGAGGATCTGCTCGTCGATCTCCTGCTTGCCGGACATATCCGCGCCCACGCAGCTGATATGGGTACCGGGCTTGACCCACTGGCGGCGGATCAGCGGTGCACGGCTGGGAGTCGCCGTAAGGATCACATCTGCCTGCCGCACAGCCTGTTCGGTATCTGCTTCCACCTCCACGCGGTAGAAGCGATTTGCACCGGCGGCGCGCAGCAGCTCATCCACCTTACCCTGAATGATGAGATTGCGCTTGCGGGCGGACTCGCTGTTGTGGGGATTGGTGAGGATCACCTTTTCGATGGCGGGCAGCACCAGCATCGTGGCGGCAATCAGGTAGGGGGCAAGCTGACCGCAGCCCACCACCGTCAGCACACGGCTGTCTGGTCTTGCCAGATACTTGGCGCCGATGGCACCTGCCGCGCCGGTGCGCAGATCGGTGACGGGGCCTGCGTTCAGCAGCGCCTTGGGCTGACCGGTGGCAAGATCACAGATAAGACTGGTGCCGTACAGCGCAGGCAGACCCTTATCCGGATTTCCGCCGAACCAGCTGACCATCTTTAAGCCGAAGATGCCCTCGGCATCCAGATTGCCGGACTTGATGTCCAAATCCGCGTGACCGGGGTCAAACTCGTGGAACACCAGCGGCCACACGCCGCCTTCGCCGGTATACTTTTGCACATAAGCCCGCTCCACCGCCTCAATGGCCATAGGCAAGGTGAAAAGCTGCTTGACATCGGCGGCGGAGATGATGCGGAGTTTGCTCATCTTACTTGCCCTCCTTATCGAGAATGGCAAAATACTCGTCGATGGCCTTCAGACCGTCGCGCAGCGTCTGCTGGTCGCAGGCGTAGCCGATACGCATACTGCGGGGCTGCTCGAAGCAATCACCGGGGACGACGAATGCGCCGGTGGTGTGCCACATATCGTGGCAGAGCTGACGGGAGGGGATATCATAATCGTAATACACCAGCGCGGTAGAACCTGCCTGCGGCTTGGTATAGCGGACATGATGCTGACTTGCCACCCACGCATCCAAAATAGCCAGATTCTCTCGGACGATAGTGCGGTTGCGCTGCAACAGCACATCCTTATGCTCCAAAGCCACCGTTGCCAGCGCCTCGTCAAACAGGCCGCAGCTGATGTGGTTATAGTCGCGGTGGGAGATCATGGCCGCCAGCGCCGCCTTGTCGTGGGTAGCCACCCAACCGAGGCGCAAGCCTGCCAGCGAGAAGGCCTTGGACATACTGCCCAGAGAAATGCCCTTTTCGTAGAGGTCCACGATGGATTCGCTCCACGCATCGTCCTGCGTCAGGTGGCGGTACACCTCGTCACACAGCACATAGGCATCCACGCTGCGGGCGATCTCCACGATCTGGCGCAGCAGCTCGCCGCTCATCAGCGCGCCGGTGGGGTTGTTGGGGTTATTGATGCAGATGAGCTTCGTGTCCGGTGTGACCAGTGCGCGCAGCTCGTCCAAGTCGGGCAGGTAGTCGTTCTCCTGCTTGAGATGCAGCAAGTGCAGATCGGCTCCATAGCTTTCGGGAATGGAGTAGAGCTGCTGGTAGGTGGGCATAATGCTGATGACACGGTCGCCCGGCTCGACAATGGAGAAAAACACGTGGTGGCTGGCACCGGCGGCGCCGTGGGTGGTGATGACCTCGTCCTCGCTGATGGTCTTGTACAGTGAGCAGACGCCGCGCTTGAAAGCAGGTGCACCCAGAATATCACCGTAGACCAGTCGGCGGGCGCAGAACTTCTCCAAAAACGCTTCCTTTCCGCCGCCGATCAGTTCAAACAGCTCATCCACGCTGATGGAGTCCACGCAGGTCTCGGCAATATTATACCGCGCGTTGATCTCGTATTCGTTCATCCATTCTTCCACTGCAAAGGGTTTGATGTACATAGCTGCTCCTCCTTGTGTTTCACCTGATAGAAAAAAGGCATCCAAAGCCCCGCCTTATAACATAGCCGCGCTATGCCGTACCTACGGTGGGGTTTTGGACGCCCTTTTGCCCCCCACCCGGTGGTGGGGAAGGTGAAATATTTGGTTGTTTGCATCTTACCATACATCCGCAGCGATGTCAACGAGGTATTGTCAAATGTTCGTCCGCGGGTGTACAATACGGGTAAGAAACCTTTGGGAGACTCGTTTTATGGAGAAAATCACCATCCGGCAGGGCGCATACACGGCGCAGATTCTGCCCTACGGCGCGACGCTGCACGCACTTTTTGTACCCGATCGCAGCGGCGCGGTGCGGGACATCGTGCTTGGCTACGATACTTTGGAGGAATACCGCCAACATGACGGCTATTTGGGTGCCACGGTGGGGCGCTATGCCAACCGCATCGCCGGCGCGTGCTTTACGCTGAACGGTGAATCGTGGCAGCTGGATGCCAACGAGGGAGCAAATCTGCTGCACAGCGGCGCTGCCGGTCTGCACCAGAAGATATGGGACTATACGCAGACGGCAGAAAACGCCGTAACGCTGCGCACCGGTTCTCCCCACGGAGAGGGCGGCTTCCCCGGCACGCTGCAGGTGGCGGTGACTTATACATTGGATGGCGGCGCGCTGACCATCGGCTATGAGGCGGTCAGCGACCGCGACACGGTGGTGAGTTTGACCAACCACGCCTATTTCAATCTGGCAGGGCAGGGCAGCGGCACCGTTGCCGATCACACTCTTGCGGTAAACGCCTCCCACTACACGCCCTGCGGCGCAGGCACGATCCCCACCGGCGAGATCCGCGCGGTGGACGGCACGGCGCTGGATCTGCATCAGGCAGCGCGGCTGGGCGATCGGCTGGGCGAGGCAGAATTGGCAGAGTACAGCGGCTTCGACCACAACTTTGTCCTTGATAACGGCGGCGTGGCGACGGTGCTGTACTGCGGCGAGAGCGGCATTGAAATGGCAGTGGACACCACGCTGCCGGGACTGCAGGTATACTCCGCCGGATTCTTGTCCCAGCGGCGGGGCAAAGGCGGAGCGGTATACGGGCAGCACCACGGCATCTGTCTGGAAACACAGCATTTCCCCGACGCCATGCACCACGCGGCGTTCCCCTCGCCGGTCTTGCCGGCAGGCGCGGTCTACCGCCACAAGACAGTATATCGGTTTGCAATCAAATGAGAACACCACCCCTGCGCCATTGGCGCAGGGGTGGGTTTATAGCTGAATTTCGCGCCCCGTTTCCGCGCGCCATTTTTGGAACTCTTGTACATCTGACTCCACCAGCTCCCAACATACCGCAATCACCGCAGCATCGTCAATATGTCCCACACCCGGAATTGCATCCGGAATCAAGTCTACCGGAGAGACGAAATATACCAATGCGCTGACCACAGCGATCATCGTGCCAAGAGGGATCTGTGTATATTCCTTTTTTACATAGCTTTTTACCAGCGATGCCAAAATGGGCAGATTTGCCAGTTTCTCGCCTGCTACGGGAATCGCTCTCATCTTCGTTTCCAGCCGCTGCAAAAACCGTTCCAGTTTGTCCTCGTCCTCCAAGACCTTCTGTGCTTGCGTATAGCCGCGTTCCAACTGCTTCAAGGCCTCTTGTTGATTAATACTGTGTTTGTTCCTTTTCATGGTATATGCTCCTTTCTTTATTTAGCATGATAGTCCTTGTTTTTTCCGCGAAGCGCCAGCTTTTGGGATTGTACGCCACCAACGGTTTTTGCGTCTTGTTACAACAATCGGTCGCATTTGCCCACAGCCCTCACAAAGTTCCACATCGTCAGAGAGCGTATATTTCACACGGGCATTCGGCATTTCCAAATACCTTTTCATACACTCCTCGCAAAATTCTGCCATTTTACCACCTCTTGTGTGCAGTATAACAAATATGCATTGCAAGTGCAATGCATATTTGAGCAGCCTTATGTTTTACACTGTATGCACGACAATTGTATTGCAGAGGTGGTTGTGTGGGTAAATTTCAAATTCCGTCTATTCCTCCTACTACGAATAAGACCATTCGATTTCCCAATGATGTGATAGAGCAGGTGGAACACGCAATCCAAGGAAAAGATTGTACGTTCTCCGCCTTTGTAATTGCCGCTGTCCGTATGGCATTGGAGGAAATTGACACCGAAGTATAAAAAACGCGCCCGATGGGCGCGTTTTTTATTCTATCAATCACTATCCAGCTTGAGGACGGCCATAAATGCTTCCGTAGGCACCTGCACCGTACCCAGATTGCGCATCTTCTTTTTGCCCTCTTTCTGCTTCTCCAGCAGCTTCTTTTTGCGGGTAATATCGCCGCCGTAGCACTTGGCCAGCACGTCCTTGCGCATAGCCTTGACCGTCTCACGGGCGATGATACGGCCGCCGATGGCTGCCTGAATGGGCACCTCGAACAGCTGGCGGGGGATATTCTCCTTCAGCTTTTCGCACAGACGGCGGGCGCGGGGATAGGCCTTGTCGCGGTGGGCGATGAAGCTCAATGCGTCCACGCCGTCACCGTTAAGCAGCAGGTCCACCTTCACCAGATCGCTGGTGCGATAGCCGGACAGCTCATAGTCCAGCGAGGCGTAGCCCTTGGTGTTAGCCTTGAGGGTGTCAAAGAAATCGTAGATGATCTCGTTGAGGGGCATCTGATAATGCAGCTCCACCAGATGGGTATCCAGATACTGCATATCCTTGAACTCGCCGCGGCGGTCCTGACACATGGGCATAATGTTGCCCACATAGTCCTGCGGCGTGATGATGGACACCTTCACATACGGCTCCTCGGCGTGCTCAATATTGGCGGGATCGGGGTAGTTATGGGGGTTATCCACCTTCACCAACGTGCCGTCGGACTTATACACATGGTAGATAACGGAGGGCAGCGTGGTAACCAGATCCAGATTGAACTCCCGCTCCAGACGCTCCTGAATGACCTCCATATGCAGCATACCAAGGAAACCGCAGCGGAAACCAAAGCCCAGCGCCACGGAAGATTCCGGTTCAAAGGTCAGTGATGCGTCGTTGAGCTGCAGCTTCTCCAGCGCATCGCGCAGGTCGGGGTATTTGGAGCCGTCCTCGGTGTAGATGCCGCAGTAGACCATAGACTGGACGGGGCGGTAGCCGGGCAGCGGCTCGGCGGCAGGAGTATCGGCACCGGTAATGGTGTCGCCCACCTGCGTATCCTTCACATTCTTGATGGAGGCGGTAAAGTAGCCCACCTCGCCGGCCCGCAGCACCTCCGCAGGCTCAAAGCCCAGCGGCTTAAGGTAGCCGCACTCCAGAATGGTATACTGGGCGCCGGTGGCCATCATACGGATGGTCTGACCCTTGCGCAGCGTACCCTGCTTGATGCGGAACAGCACCACAACGCCCACATAGGGGTCATACTGGCTGTCAAACACCAGTGCCTGCAGCGGCGCATCGGGATCACCTTCGGGGGCAGGCAGGTTTTCAACAATATCCTCCAGCACGGCTTCGATATTGATGCCCATCTTGGCGCTGATCTCCGGCGCATCAAGCGCAGGCAGACCGATGATGTCCTCCACCTCCTGCTTGGCCTTCAGCGGATCGGCGGCAGGCAGGTCGATCTTATTGAATACGGGCAAAATCTCCAGATCGTGCTCCATAGCCAAATAGGTGTTGGCCAGTGTCTGCGCCTCCACGCCCTGAGTGGAGTCCACCACCAGCAGCGCGCCCTCGCAGGCTGCCAGCGAGCGGGACACCTCGTAGTTAAAGTCCACATGACCGGGGGTGTCGATCAGGTTGAGGGTATAGGTCTCGCCGTTCTTGGCCTTATAGAAGATCTGTACGGCGCGGGACTTGATGGTAATGCCGCGCTCCTTCTCCAGCTCCATATTGTCCAGCAGCTGATTGGACATATTGCGCTCCGGCACCGCGTCACACAGCTCCAGCAGGCGGTCCGCCAGCGTGGACTTGCCGTGGTCAATGTGGGCAATGATGGAGAAGTTGCGGATTTTCGATTGGTCAAACATTTATGGTATACCTCCTTGGGGGTCAGTCCTGCGCAGCGGCGCGGCAGCGCTCATCCACGCGGTGCAGCACCTGCGCAGCACTCTGGTTCAGCGCGGGATAACCGGTGCTGAGGCTCTCGGCGTCCACGGCGGGGAACTGCTCGCCCTGACGCAGCGCCTCATCCAGCGCGCGATGATAGCGGCTCATACTCATTTCCGCCTCTGCCGTCACCACGCCGGCATCAAAGTCCGCAGGAGCGGTGGAAAAATAGTCCTCGTTGCAGCCGCCGCGGCGGTACAGCGCCCGCAGCATACGGTACAGCACCGCCCCCAGACCATCTGCCGCAGCGGTGATGACGCGGCGGTCGCCCAGCTTGCCCAGCAGGTCAAACAACAGACCCACCGTGTTGACCAGCAGCTTCTTTTGCAGCGTGGCCAGCACGCTGCCCTTCAGCGTGCCCTTTTCATCACTGGAATCGTACAGCCCCTCGGCGTCGATCATCGCGCCGTCGCGGCTGAGGGTGCGACCCAGCAGATAGTCCGCCGACACGCGATAATAGTCACACACCCTCACAACGAAGGGCAGACCCGGTTCGCGGATGCCGTTTTCATAGTGGCTCAGCAGCGCCTGGCTGATGCCCAGCTCCGCAGCCGCCTTGCGCTGGGAAACGCCCTTTTCCTGCCGCAGCAGGCTCAAGGTGCGGGAAAAATCAGTTGCCATATCTTCACCCGAATTCTTTCTATTTTATACAGGAAGTAAATTGTACTATATTTTATACATAAAGTAAATGTCTTTTTCGATTTTTTTGCCGCCCTTTCCGGAGGCAAGCCAAACACAGCATCTTGTGTTTTTCCAAAAAAAGACACAAATTCCCCCTTCTTCAAAAAATATTCATATCTTTTCCTGCAAAAATCTCGCTTTTTCCCTTGACGAATGCAGGAAAAACAGTTATGATACCCTTTGTAACGAATTTGTAACTTTTAGATAGGATGCAATATATGAGTGAAGATTTGAAGAAACACGAGATCGAGCCTGAGGTTCGCCAATCCATTTGGAGCAAATGGAAGCAGAACCTGAAGGATTGGGTCTGGTATATGGGGGAGCATCCCCACTGGTATGACATCAATATTCAGGGCGCAGTGAAGCGGTGGGTCATCTATCCCATCCGGGATCTGATCCGCCACATCAAGCAGCTGGCACACGATGACAAGCACAGCCGCAAGCCGGAAACGGACAGCCGGATCGGACAGCTGCTGCTGTTCTTCTGGGGCAACGCCCCCCATGTGGCCAGCAAGACCGCCGAGCGTCTGGATCTGCGCCGCAAGCGGGCGGCAAAGGCCGACAGCCAGCGCCGCTCTTTCTTTGAGCATCTGCAGATCCATCCCGCCGCGTTTTTGGGCGGCGCTATGAGCATTGCGGCAGTGGCAGTTCTGCTGTCGCTGTATACGCTGGGTACCACCACCACCTACAACGGTGTGGAGCTGGGCACGGTCAGCGGCGGCAAGGCTGTCTCCGCGGCAGTTGCCAATGTGGAGGAGATCACCCGCGCAACGCTGCAGGACACCTCCTATACCATTGACGAGAAGCTGCTGACCACCAAGACCGGCGTGGTTTCCCGCGCCGATGTTGCCAGCACCGAGGAGCTGCAGCAGAGCCTTTCCGATGAGATCGGTCTGGTCTCTTACGGCTACGCACTGTATGTGGATGACGAGCTGGTGGCGGCAACGCCCTTCGCCGGCGCGCTGGAGGAGCTGCTGGAGCAGCTGAAGGTGGGCTATCGCACTGCCAACACCGTGGAGATCTCCTTTGTGGAAAAGGTGGAGATCCGCGAAGGCTATGTGGACAGCGCCTATATGATGAATCTGGGCAATATTGCCGAGATCATCAACACCACCAAGACCGGCGCCACCTACTATACCGTCAAATCCGGCGACAGTCTGTACGGCATTGCTGACGATTTCGGCATCACGCTGTCGGCTCTGCTGGCTATGAACCCCGGCTATCAGTCCTCCCGACTGTATCCCGGCGATGTGCTGACCATGAGCACCGCCATTCCCTATCTGACCGTTCTGAATGTGGAGCGGCAGAACTACGTCAAGGACGTCCCCTATCCCATCGACTATCAGGACGACAGCGGTATGTATGAAGGTGACTATCGCGTTCTGTCCCCCGGCGTGCCCGGTAAGGCAGATATCACCGCCAATGTCAGCTTCGTCAACGGTGTGGAAACCGCCCGCGAGGTAGTGGCTTCCGTAACGCTGCGTCAGCCCGTCAACGAGCTGCAGGCACGCGGCACAACGCCCCGTCCCTCCTGGTATCCCACCGGCAGCTTCCGCTGGCCCACCAGCGGCGTCATTACCTCCTACTTTGGTTACCGCGATGAGCCCATCGCCGGCGCATCCAGCAACCACGGCGCGCTGGATATCGCCAACAGCCACGGCACCCCCATCTATGCCGCTGACGGCGGCGAGGTGATCTATGCCGGCTGGAACGGCGGCTACGGCTACCTTATCAAGATCGACCATGTCAACACCGGTCTTGTGACCTACTACGCACACTGCAGCGAGCTGTATGTGTCCGTGGGTGACCGCGTGTACAAGGGCGAGCACATCGCCGCTATGGGTTCTACGGGCCTTTCCACCGGTTCTCACCTGCACTTCGGTGTGCAGCTGCACGGCACCTTTGTGGATCCTCTGGATTACCTGCCCTAAACCAAACAAAAGAGCTGACCCAACCGGGTCAGCTCTTTTTTCGCTTATTCAAAGAGGCTTGCCTGATAGGGCATCTCGCCCTTGCCGATCTGCCGCCACTGGGCGGCGTGCTCCTCTGCCAGCAGATCCGCCACCGCCATCTTGCGGATGATGTTCTTCACGGTTTCGTCCAGCGCCGTCCCCTCCCGATAGTCGGCAGGGAAAATGAAATCCACACGGGCACGGTACAGCAGCTCTTCCACTGCCATACGGCTCTCCGGCTGGTAGACGGCGATGGCCTGCCCGCCGTAGGTGCGCATCATCTTCATACACGGCACATCGCTGAGTCCGTCGCCGATGTAGATCATATTGGTGAAGGGGATGCGCTTGCTGTCATCGGGCATAGAGGCGTTGAGGTCGCGGTCGTTGGCCACATCCAGCACGCCCTTATTGATGCGGTAGACAAACTGGGTCTTGGCGGTAAAGTTGACATCCAGCTTGGGCCAGACGGGGGTACCGCTCTCATCGTAATAGAACTCACTGGCGTAGATCTTCTTGAACTCGTGGCTGATGCCGGAGCCCTCGATGATCTCACTGAGGCCGGAGGAGAGGATGTAGTGCTCGATCTCCACGCCGAGACTCTCGCCAAAGGCGTTGATGCGACCGAACCACTCCTTCACACCGGGGAACAGTTCAATAGAGCGACCCTTTTCCACCAACGCCTGGCGGGTAAGGGGCAGACCCTTCTCCCGACTTTTGCGCAGCATGGTGTACATATAGGCAAGGATGCCGTCCATCTGTTGGGCGCGGCCAAAGCCGTTGGCTTCCTGCCAGAAGGCCTCCGGTTCCATTCCCAAAGAGGGGATGAAGGCATAGTTCTGCATATCCTGCGTGCACAGCGTCTTATCAAAATCGTACAGCAAGGCGATGATAGGCTTTTGCATCGGGGCGTACCTCCGGTTATAGAAGTAAAAAGGCGGCTCTGCGAGCCGCCTTTTTTATGTTCGTTATTCGCCGGTATAGTTCCGGCCGAACTTCAGCTCGTCCAGATTCAGCTTGAAATCCATGGGGAAGGGTTCTTCCTCGGCTGCAGGCTCCTGCGCAGCAGGCTCCTCAACGGCGGGTGCCTCTGCCTCCGGCTCAACAGCAGGTTCTTCGGCTTCCACCGCGACGGGTTCCTCAGCAGCAGGCTCTTCGCCCATCTCGGCCGCCACATTGTCCAGAATCTCCTTCTCCAGCTGCGCCACGGAATCCTCCGCTGCAGCGGCAGGCTCCTCTGCCACCTCCATCTCCGGCAGGCGGGACAGGAATGCCATCTGAGTCTCACACAGCTCGCGGGCACGGAGCATAAGGGTGGCCAGCTCTTTCTTGGCCAACTCCATCTTCATCTCTGCCTCGCGCTGCTGCGCCTCATACTGTGCCACGGCAAAGGCGGTCTCGGCACGGGCCTCCTCCAGCACCTTTTCCTTGGCCTGACGGGCCTCCTCCACCATCTGGGCTGCCATCTTCTGCGCGGACAGCAGGGTCTGACGCATAGCGTCCTCGGTGGCGCGGTATTCCTCTACCTTTTCAGCCAGCACCTTCAGCTTGGCCTTCAGCGTAGCGTTTTCCTTATAAAGAGCGGTGTAATCCTCGGTCAGCGTGTCGAGAAACTCGTCCACTGCGGCCATTCCGTAGCCGCCAAAGGATACTTTCGGGAATGCTTTTTCGGAAACTTCCTGCGGTGTAAACATATCGATCCCTCCGTTTTGTTTTCTTTACATATAAAGACCGCTGCTCTCCAGCTCGTCGATCAGATCACCCATAATATCCACAGAGTAGGGGGTGATGATGTAGGTATTGGCTGCCACGCGCTTGATCTTTCCGTCACCGGCATAGGCAACGCCGGACAAAAAGTCAACCAGACGGCGGGCGATATCCTTGTTGGTGGACTCCAGATTCAGCACCACGGTGCGCTTTTCCCGCAGGTGATCGGCGATCTCGGAGGCGTTTTCAAAGCGCTCCGGCTTCACCAGCACCACCTTCAGCTGGGTGGTGGCGTGGATGTTCACCACCTTGTTGCGGCGATCCTCCGCCTTGCGCTCTTCACGGCGCTCATCGAAATAGGACGGCACGCTCTCACGCGCCTTGGGCTCGGGAAATTCTTCTTCGTATTCATCTTCGTCATCGTAGGGATGGATGATCTTCTTGAATTCGTCCATCAGGCTCATAGCGTTGTCCTCCTGTGTTTATTTTGTATAGTATCTCTGGCCGAAAATCGCCGTGCCAACACGCACCATATTGCTGCCTGCGCGGATGGCATCCTCGAAATCGCCGCTCATACCCATTGAGATATATTCCATTTCATTATCGTATATTTTCGCGTTTATGTCAACATATAGTGCGTGGACTTTGCGGAAATGCACCATATTTTCGTGGGGCTCTGTCTCAACGGGGGGGATGGTCATCAAGCCGCGGACGCGGATATGGGGCAGGGTTCTGGCAAATTCCGCCGCCTCGTGCAGTGCCTCGGGGGCGAAGCCGCTTTTGGCCTCCTCGCCGCCGATGTTTACCTCCAGCAGCACATCCTGCACCAGCTCCAGCTTGGCGGCCTGCTTTTCGATCTCCTGCAGCAGCTCCGTCGAGCCAACGGATTCGATGATGGCCACCTTGCCCACCACCTGCTTGACCTTGTTGCGCTGCAGATGGCCGATAAAGTGCAGCGGCGCACCGTCATAGGCGTTCTCGGCCAGCTTGGCGGTCATCTCCTGCACGCGGTTCTCGCCCAGCACATCGATGCCGGCGGCAATGGCCTGGCGGCAGGCGGCGGCATCATTCATCTTACTGGCGCCCACCAGCGTAATGTCGGCACCGGTGCGACCGGTTTCCCGGGCAGCGGCGTCGATCTTCTGACGGATCACAGCAATATTTTCAGCAATAGACATAGCGTTGCTCCTTTCTCATCAGCGCACGACTTTCCCGTCGTACAGCTCGGCAGTAGTGACAATGACCTCGTCGCCGGCACGCAGGATCCTGCCGCCGGACGCCGTATCTGCGGCGCGCACCAGTGTATAGCCATCACCCTGATAGACCACGTCCACCGGCTTAAACTCCGCCACAAAGCCCACCAGACAGTACACGCCGGTGCGTCCCTGATCGTCCATACGCAGGGCGTTGGCGGGGATATGGAGTCCGGTGAACTGCTCCAGCACCAGATCGGCCGCCTGACGGCGCAGCTGTGTCACCTGCGCCAGATACTTGTTGCAGGAAAAGACCACCGTTTGCTTGCCGTTTTCCACGGCACTGACAGAGTGGATATTCACCGCGATCTCCTTTTCCAAGCCCTTGCTCAGACGCAGTGTGGCCTGCGAGCCCTCTGTCAGTATGGCAACATCCTTTTCTGCCAGATTCACCGCGTAATACCATGTATCGCCGTAGATCAGCTTGCCCACATCGGCAGGCGCGCTCTGCGCCTTCACCGACGACAGCATCGCAGGGGTCAGGGACGTCAGCATATCCGGTGTCAGCACTGTTTCATAGCCGTCACACACGGCGGAATAGGTGCCGCCGCGCTGCGCCCACAGATTGGTGGCGCCGGAAAGGGACGCGCGCAGAGAGGACATTTCGCTCTGCACAGCGCTGATCTCCGCCTGAATCTCCGGCGCGGAGGAGTAGGAGTGGCTGCGCTTGAGAATATTGCTCTTGAGGCGGGAGAGATTCTCCGAGGCGGTAGTATAGTCGCCCTCGGCCAGATCGCCCCGCAGGATCAGCAAGCTTTCGGTGATGTCACCGTCCAGCTTCAGTGCGGCATCCGGATCCAGATAGGACGACAGCGCGAACTCCAGCTGCTCCAGCCGCAACTGGCAGCTCTCCAGCTCACGCACCGTTTCCAGCGCGCCGGCACTGCTGTAGGCGGTGGCAAGGATCTGCCCCACGCCCACCTTTTCGCCCTCGCTGAAGTAGTGTACCAGCGTACCTTCGGCGTGGAACACCTCCTCCTCGCGCACCACCCAGCCGTCGGCAGGGATGGTCTCCTCCGTGGAAGCCACATACACCGGCGTGATGGTCAGCGGGTCGGAGAAGTACTGATACATCTGCACGCCGAAAAACAGCAGCACGCCGGACAGCACCGCCATCGATAAAATTTTGAACATAGGGGACGATTGTTTCATAGCCGCTCCTTTTCAGGATGCGCCGCCTTACTCCTCCATTCTCTCCTGCAAGGAAATGGTGTGAAGCGGCGCAATGGTGGAAATTGCGTGTTTATAAATGACCTGCTGCCTGCCGTCGGTGTCCAGCACCACGGTGAAATTGTCAAAGCCGGTCACTGTGCCGCGCAGCTGGAAGCCGTTGACCAGAAAGACGGTCACGGGCACGCTCTGCTTGCGGGCTTTTGTCAGGAAGATCTCCTGAAGATTGGATTTTGTCTGCATATCATCTGCTCCTTTTTATCTTTGTGCGGACGATGTGCAGTTTGCCCGTCCGCCTGAGATTATCCTAATCCCAGAGCGGTGAGGGTTTCTGTCGCATTTTGGAGAGCCTTTTGGAAATCAGGCTCTTTTCCCCAGAAAATCCAGTGGATCTTGTGGTTGCGGCGCAGCCATGTCAGCTGCCGCTTGGCGTATTGGCGGGAACGGAGCTTGACCTCCTCCACCGCCTCTTCCACGGTGGCGCGCCCCTCCTCCACTGCCAAAAACTGCTTATAACCGATGGCCTGCAGCGCCGTTGCGGTGCGGGGGATACCGCTTTGCAGCAGCGTGCGCACCTCCTCCAGCAAGCCCTGCTGCACCATCACATCCACGCGGCGGTCGATCCGCGCGCGCAGATCGTCGCGGTCGGCAAAGGTGAGGCCGATATAGGCGGCGCGGTATTTATCGGGCACGGTCTGAGTCTCCAGATTGTGCTGCGTGATGGTCTTGCCCGTCTCGTGCCACACCTCCAGCGCACGCAGGATCCGCTTTTCATCCTTGAGATGCAGCTTTTCCGCAGCGGCAGGGTCAATGGCACGCAGCTCATCCAGCAGCACCTCAGCACCCTCGCGCTCCATCCGCTTTTGCAGCGCCTCACGAATGGCGCCGCCGGCGCTGCCGGCAGCGAAGGCATTGCCCCGCACCAGCGCGTCCAGATACAGTCCCGTGCCGCCCACCAGCACCGGCAGCTTACCGCGCCGCAGGATATCCTGAATGCAGGTGTCTGCTGCCTCCACAAACCGCGCCACCGACCAGTTTTCATCGGGGTCTGCCACGGCGATCATGTGGTGGGGCACGCCCTCCATCTCCTGCTCGGTGGGAGCGGCGGTGCCCACGGTCATCCCGCGGTAGATTTGCATAGAATCCACGCTGACCACCTCACCATTGAAGGCTTTGGCAATGGCAACTCCCATTTTCGTTTTTCCCGACGCGGTGGGCCCCACCACGCAGACGATCTCAGGGGTCATAGGGCTACTCCTTCTCCGCGCTTACGCGCGTTTGAACATCTTCTCGATCTCGTACTTGGTCAGTTTAACAGCAACGGGGCGGCCGTCCGCACGATAGTGCGCCAAGCATTTTGGCCGCAAGGGCAAAATCTTGCCGCAGGCGGAATTCACTTCCGCCGAGGAAGCCAAATGCCCTTTCGGGCCCCCGCGGCCGCCATTTTTTCAGGCTTTATGCCCGTTTGAACATCTTCTCGATCTCGTACTTGGTCAGTTTGACAGCAACGGGGCGGCCATGGGGACAGTAGGCGATTTCGCCCGACTGCACCTTTTCCACCAATGCTGCCAGCTCTGTTTTATCGGTGATCATCCCTGCCTTGATGGCGCTCTTGCAGGCCATGGTATGCAGCAGCTCATCGCGGACGCCCTCGGGGTCGATGCGACCCAACAGCAGTTTCTGCGCCAGCTCCTCCAGCGTGGAGGCGGCATCGCCCGTACGGATATCGGCAGGCACCTGGCGCACCAGCACCGTGCCGCCGCCAAAATCCTCGCACTCAAAGCCAAATCGGCGCAGCGTATCCAGATGCTCCAGCACCGCGCCGTATTCCTCCGCCGCCAGCGACACCGTCAACGGCGTCAGCAGCATTTGGGACATCAGCGGCGCAGGGTCGGCCTTCAGCGCGTCAAAACGCAGCCGCTCGTGGGCGGCGTGCTTATCGATGAGCCATAGATTCCCGCTATCATCCTCGCAGATGATATAGGTGCGCAGCACCTCGCCCACCATCCGCCACGGGGCAGCCTTCTCCTCGATGGTCTGCTGCACCTCTTCAGCCGGCTGGGCAGGCAGCGAAACAGCTTGCTGCATCGGCTCTTCTGCCTTGGGCGCAGGGGCGGCAGGCACTTCCTCCGCCGCAGGAGTAAAGGGAACGATAGGCTTGGCAGGAGTGATCGGGGCAGCTGCGTGCTGCGGCATAACGTCCCGCACCTCGCCCTGCAGCGCCGATTTCTCCACCACGCTGACGGGTGCGATGGGGCGTGTGGTATAAGAGCCCAGCGGCTTTTTCCCCTCGTCCTTGGCAGCAGCAGCTTCCTTATACTGCTGCACCGTCATACTCTGATAGAAGCTCTCCTGCCTGGGGGCGGGAGCGGCAGGCTTATTCTCTGCATCCAGCGCGTCGCGCACCGTGTAGTACAGTGCGTCGAACACCGCTTTATCGGACACGAATTTTACCACCGTTTTGGCGGGATGGACGTTCACATCCACGGCGTCCGGCGGCAGGTCGATATGCACCACGCAGCCGGGGAATTTGCCCTTTAAGAGACGGTTGCGATAGGCCTCCTCCAGCGCGGCGGTCAGCAGCTGGGACTTGACAAAGCGCCCATTGACGAAGAACACCTGACGGCCGCGGGTACCGTGCCCGTGGAGCGGCTTGGTGATGAAGCCACGCGCCGTTACCTCACCGCCGCTGCCGTTGATGGGCAGCAGACCCATAGCGAAATCGCGGCCCATAGCGGCATAGATGGCGGACAGCAGCTTCCCATCACCGGGGGTGTGCAGCACCTCCGCGCCGTCGCGCAGCAGCTTGAAGGAAATATGGGGATGACTCAGCGCCAGATGCTGCACGATACCGCCCACGGCGGCACCCTCGGCGCTGTCCTTTTTCATAAACTTCATACGGGCAGGGGTATTGTAGAACAAATCCCGCACGCAGATGGTGGTGCCCTCGGGGCAGCCGGTCTCCGTCACCTCGCCGGCCACGCCGCCCTCCAGATGGAGCACGGCACCGCTGTCAGCGCCGGTCTGGCGGGTGAAAATATCCACGCGACTGACAGCGGCAATGGCCGCCAAGGCCTCACCGCGGAAGCCCAGTGTGCCGATGGCGCTCAAATCCTCAGCGCAGCGCAGCTTACTGGTGGCGTGGCGCAAAAAGGCGGTGGGCAGCTCGTCAGGAGCAATGCCGCAGCCGTTATCGGTGACACGCAGATAGGTCAGCCCGCCGTGCTCCAGCTCCACCACAATGGCGCTGGCTCCGGCATCGATGGCGTTTTCCAGCAGCTCCTTCACCACACTGGCAGGGCGCTCCACCACCTCACCGGCGGCAATCAAATCAGCAACGTGACTGCTTAAGCATTGGATGTGGGCCATACGCGCCCTCCTTTCGCATCAGTTCAGCTTTTGTTTCAGTTCATACAGCAGGTTCAGCGCCTCAATGGGGCTGAGGCTGTCCACCTGCGCACGGCGCAGCGCCGCGATGACCTCCGCCTCGCCTACGGCGGCGAAAGAGACCTGATCGTCCTCCGCGGCTGCGGGGGCCACCGGTCTGCCGGATTCCTCCTCCAGCTCGCGCAGGATCTTCTTGGCGCGGTTGACCACCGTATCGGGCAGACCTGCAAGACGCGCTACCTCGATACCGTAGCTGCGGTCGGCACCGCCGGGGATGATCTTACGCAGGAAAACGATCTCCTCGCCCCGGGTACGCACGGCGATATTATAGTTCTTCACGCCGCGAAGTGTCCCTTCCATGGCGGTCAGCTCGTGATAATGGGTGGCAAAGAGAGTCTTTGCGCCCAGCTTTTTGGGGTCTGCGCAGTATTCCAGCACCGCGCGGGCGATGGACATACCGTCAAAGGTGGAGGTGCCGCGTCCGATCTCATCAAGGATCAGCAGACTCTTATCCGTGGCAGCGTGCAGCAGCTCGCTGACCTCCGTCATCTCCACCATAAAGGTTGACTGTCCGGCACTCAGATCATCCGAGGCACCGATACGGGTGAAAATGCGGTCCACCACGCCCAGATGCGCGGAAGACGCCGGCACAAAGGAGCCAAGCTGCGCCATCAGCACAATCAGCGCTACCTGACGCATATAGGTGGATTTACCTGCCATATTGGGGCCGGTGATGATGGCGGCGCGGTCCTCTGTCTTGCCCATATAGGTGTCGTTGGGTACAAAGAGCGTATCGCGGCGCATCTGCTCCACCACGGGATGGCGGCCGGCGTGGATCTCGATAACACCGGAGTCATCCACCACGGGACAGCAATAGTTGTTCTTCACCGCCACAGCCGCCAGTGAGCACAGACAATCCAGCTCCGCCACCGCGGCGGCCGTATGCTGCACGCGGGTGACAGCTTCCGCGATACGCAGGCGCAGGCGGTTGAAGATCTCATACTCCAGCGCGCCCACACGGTCGGCTGCGGAGAGGATATCGTGCTCCAGATCCTTCAGCTCCTGCGTGATAAAACGCTCACCGTTGACCAGCGTCTGCTTGCGGATATAGGTTTCCGGCACCAGCTCGCGGAAGGAGTTGGACACCTCGATATAGTAGCCAAAGACCTTGTTATAGCCGATTTTCAGCGTGCGGATGCCGGTGCGCTCCTTCTCCTGCGCCTCCATAGAGGCGATGATGCCCTTGCCGCCGTGGAGAATGCCGCGCAGGCGATCCACCTCGGCATCGTAGCCGTCGCGGATCAGCTCGCCCTCCCGTACAGAGAAGGGCGGCTCGTCCACCAGTGTTTCGGCGATCAGCGCAGCCAGATCGTCCAGCGTATCCAACTGCTCATACAGTGCGTGGAGGCGACCCTTATCAAAGGCGGAGAGCTGCGCTTTCACCGCACCCAGCTTCTCCATAGCGCCGCGCAGGCTCACCAGATCCCGTCCGCCGGCACTGCCATAGACGATGCGGCCAATGAGCCGCTCCATATCGGCGATACCGCTCAAAGCGAGGATCAGCTCCTCCCGTGCCACAGTATTGTCCACCAGCGCGGACACGGCGCCCAGGCGGCGGTTGATCTCCGTGACGCTCAGCAAGGGGCGCTCCAGCCACGAGCGCATACAGCGCGCGCCCATCGCCGTCTTGGTCTTATCCAGCACCCACAGCAGGCTCCCTTTCTTCTCCTTGCTGCGCAGTGTCTCCGTCAGCTCCAGATTGCGCCGCGCCGTCAGGTCCAGCTCCATAAACCGACCCTGCTCATAATAATCCAGCGAGTCGATATGTCCCAGATCCGTTTTCTGCGTTTCATAGAGGTAGCCCAGCAGCGCACCCAGCGCAAGCACCGCGGCGCTGTTATTGCGGGGCAGCGCGGCAAAGCCCTGCTCGCCAAACTGGCGGCGCACCGCCTTTTCCGCGTCTTCCAGCTTAAAGCGGCTTTGAGGCAGCTTTTCCACATGGCAGCGGAATTTGTTCTCCAGCGCGCTGCGCAGCGCCGTGTTTTCATAGGCGCCGTCATTCAGCACCGCCTCAGCAGGGGAGAACCGACCCAGCTCGTTGAGCAGATGCTCGGCGCGGTCAGCGCCGGCAAACGCGGTGGCATGGGTCTTGCCGGTGGAGATATCGCAGGCGCACAGTGCGGCGTTATTGTCATCCAGATAGAGCGCGGCACAGAAGTTGCTGCGCCCCTCCTCCAGGCACGCCGAGTCGATCACCGTGCCGGGGGTGACCACACGGATGATATCGCGCTTCACCAATCCCTTGGCGGCGGCGGGATCCTCCGTCTGCTCACAGATGGCCACCTTATAGCCCTTGGCGATCAATCGGGCAATATAGGCGTCGCTGGCGTGGTAGGGGATGCCGCACATGGGGATGCGCTCCTCCGCGGATTTGGTCTTGTCCTTATCGCGGCTGGTCAGCGTCAGATCCAGTTCACGGGAGGCTGTGCGGGCATCGGCGCCAAACATCTCATAGAAGTCGCCCAGACGGAAAAAGAGGATGGAGTCCTGATTCTGCTCCTTGATCTCCATATATTGGCGCATCATAGGGGTCAATTCTGCCATATGGAAACCTCCTTGTCTTGATAAAATGGGGGATTACACAAGCTCACCGAACAGCGCCCATGTATTGCTGTCGGTAATGCGGATATTCTGGTATGTGCCAAGGGCGCTCTTGTCGCCCACAAGATGCACCAACCGTCCGCCTGCGGTGCGCGCCGACAGCGGCCAGCGGGCATCGTCGGTCTCGCCGTCCACCAGTGCCCGGACGGTCTTGCCCACATACTGGGCGTGAAGCCGCGCCGAGATCTCGTTCTGGGCGTCGCACAGACGGTCAAACCACACCTGCTTTTCCGCGCGAGGGACGGGGTCATCCATCTTCGCCGCCGGCGTGCCGGGGCGGGGAGAGAAAATGAAGGTGAAAAGGGCATCAAACTCCACCTGCCGCACCAGCTCCACCGTTTCCATGGCCTCCGCCTCCGTTTCGCCGGGGAAGCCGATGATCACGTCCGAGGTCAACACCAGTTCCGGCATCACCTTGCGGGCATAGCCGATCAGCTGCAGGTACTTTTCCTTATTGTAAGGGCGGTTCATAGCCCGCAGCACGCGGTCACAGCCGGACTGCACCGGCAGGTGCAGCTGCTTTGCCACATGCTTGCACTCCGCCATAGCGTCAAACAGCTTCTCTGTGGCGTCCTTGGGCTGGGAGGACATAAAGCGGATGAGATAGTCGCCCTCGATGGTATCGATGGCGCGCAGAAGGTCTGCAAAATCGTAGTCAATATCCAGGTCCTTGCCGTAGGAGTTTACATTCTGACCCAGCAGCGTGATCTCCTTATAGCCAGCCTGCGCCAGCTCACGCACCTCGGCGATGATCTTCTCGGGGTCGCGGCTGCGCTCACGGCCGCGGACATAGGGCACGATGCAGTAGGAGCAGAAATTGTTGCAGCCGTACATGATAGACACCCACGCGCGGATGCCGCCCTCGCGCACCACGGGCATACCCTCTGCAATATGGCCGTGCTCATCCTCCACGGAGAACACACGGCCGCTGCGGGTATAGACCTGATGTAAAAGCTCGGGGAATTTCCACATGGCCTGCGGGCCGAACACCAGATCCACATGGCGGTAGGACTTGCGCACCTTCTCCGCCACCTCGCTGCGCTGCGCCATACAGCCGCACAGACAAATCACTTGGTTGGGATTGGCCTTTTTGCTGTGGGTCAGCGCGCCCAGCATACCGTAGACCCGCTTTTCCGCGTGGTCACGGATGGCGCAGGTATTGAGCACCACGATGTCGGCATCCTCCGCCTTGTCGCACAGCTCACAGCCCATAGCGCGCAGCATACCCATAATATTCTGGCTGTCCGCCACATTCTGCTGGCAGCCAAAGGTATCCACCATAGCGCGGGGCGTTCTGCCCCAGCCTTCGTGGATGGTACGGATTTTCTCTTCAAACTGACGCTGGCGTCCCATCTGGGCATCGTCCAGCAGCACCTTTGTTCTTTCCAAATTGAACCTCCAAACCGCCATTTTGGAAAAATGGCGACAATAGTCTACTTTAATTGATACATTATACCACAAAGCATTTCGCCGCACAAGAAAAGGGCGCGAAAAATGCGCAGATTTTGCGCACCAAGCGGCAGTTGCAAAACGGCAGCTTTTGGGATATGATAAAGAAAAACAAGCCGCGAAAGGAACGCCTTTTTATGCTGTACGCCCTGCTTTTTGTTTTCACCATCGTCTCTGACCAGCTTTTGAAATACTGGACGGTCACCAATCTGGATCTGGGACAATCCGCACCCTTCATTCCCTTTGTGATGCGCCTGACACGGCTGCACAATTACGGCGCAGCTTGGTCCAGCCTCTCAGGGCAGACGGTGGTGCTGATCGCCATCACGGCGGTGATGCTCATCGGCGTGACAGTGCTGCTTTTCAAGAAAATTGTGCGCCATCCGCTGGGTGTGATCGCCTGCGTGCTGATCCTTGGCGGCGGCATCGGCAATATGATCGACCGCCTCGCACTGGGCTATGTGGTGGATATGTTCGATCTGCTGCTGTTTGACTATCCCATTTTCAATCTGGCAGACTGCTTTGTGGTGGTGGGCGCGGTTTTAGGCTCGGTCTACTATCTGTGGCTGTACGAGAAATACGACGCGAAGAAGAAGGAGAGCGCTGATGAAAGCAACGATCCTGCAAGCGACAAGTGAAGATGTCGGCGCACGGCTGGACAGCTTTCTTGCCTCCCGTTTGGAAGGCGTGAGCCGCAGCGCAGCGGCACGGCTGCTGGAATCGGGCTGTGTGGTGTGTGACGGCAAATCTTTGACCAAAAGCTACCGCATCGCAGGGAACGAGACCATCGAGGTGACGCTGCCGCAGGTGGCTGAAACGGAAGTGACGGCGCAGGATATCCCACTGGATGTAGTGTATGAGGACAGCGATGTGATCGTGGTCAACAAGCCCACCGGTCTTGTGGTGCATCCGGCGCCGGGACACCCCGACGGCACGCTGGTCAACGCCCTTTTGCACCACTGCGGTGATTCTCTGTCCGGTGTGGGCGGCGAAAAGCGCCCCGGCATCGTCCACCGCATCGACCGCGACACCAGCGGTCTGATCATCGCCGCCAAAAATGACGAGGCGCATCTGGGGTTGTCTGCACAGCTGGCCGATCACTCCCTCGCCCGCACCTATGAATGTTTGGTGGTGGGGAATCTGCGTGAGGACAGCGGCACCGTCAGCGCGCCCATCGGACGGCATCACACCGATCGCAAGAAGATGGCGGTCACCGCGAAGAACAGCCGCCACGCCGTGACCCATTGGGAGGTCATCGCCCGCTACAACGGCGTGACCCACGTGCGCTGCCATCTGGAAACGGGGCGCACCCATCAGATCCGTGTGCACATGGCCCACATCGGGCATCCCATTCTGGGCGACACGGTGTACGGCAGCAAGAAGGCTGTCCCCGGCTTGACGGGTCAGTGTCTGCACGCGGTGGGGCTACGGTTCATCCATCCCCGCAGCGGCGAGGTGATTGAATTAAGCTGTCCGCTGCCGGAAGAATTTGAAAAGTATTTGCGCAAGCTGGAAAACCGATAAAAAAAGCAGAGCCTCACGGCTCTGCTTTTTTGTTTGTCAGTTCAGCACATGCTGGGAAATGAAATTGCAGATCTCCGAAACGTTGCAGTTTGCGGTGAATTCAAATTTCACCTTGCCTACGCCGGAGAACCACAGCTCCAGTTCACTGTCCAGATCAAAGGTGCCTGCCGTTTCCACGGAGAACACCTGAATCTTGCTGTAGGGCATGGAGGTGAAGTCCTTCTTCTTTCCGGTAATGCCCTGCACATTGATAGCAATGATCCGACGATTGGTAAACACAACACCGTCGCGGATGCTCTGATAGGTGGAGATAATACTCTCACCCTGCACAAGGATAGGCGTGATCATCTGGGCAAAGGTCTGGTTGGGCACGCTCTTAAGCTTCAAAAAGGACGCATTGTTGAAATCGATCATAATAATCCCCTCTCTTTGTTGCGGTTACTTTGATTGTACTCCTTTTTCTTTGGAAACGCAATCGGTGAATGCCGGGAATTGCCAGCAGATGAAAGCTGTGGTATACTGTTGTCACCGTAACAGAGGAGGGAATCTACTATGAGAGCATTTTTCAATGTTTTGGGCATCATCGCCGCCACGCTGCTGAGCTTTGTGCTGATCGCCGTGCTGATCACCGCACCCATCTGGCAGGGCTTTTCCGGTCTGCTCAAGCCGGATGTGCTGGAAAAAACCATCACATCCATCGATCTGGCGGAGGTGGTTGCCGAGTCCTCCGACCTGCAGCAAGCCCTGATTGACGAGGGTATTGCTCCGGAGGCCATCGAGTCGCTGCTGTCCTCCAACACCTTTGACGAGGTGGTGGCGCTTCTGTCCAAGGACGCGCTGCAGGTCACGAAGGGTCAGTTCTCCACCACCGCGCTGACCGCCGATGAGCTGCAGGATATCTTTAACCGCAACAAGGCGGAGATCGTTTCGCTGGCCCGCCAGTTCGCCCCCGAAACGAATATCCTGACAGACGATCAACTGGGTCGTCTGCTGGAGACCTCGCTGCCCACACTGGCACCCACGCTGATCAGCGAGATCGACAAGACGCTGTTAGATCTGCAGACCGATCTGGAGGAGGAAGGCGCCGCAAAGGCACTGCAGCTGGCAGCCGGTCCGATCGTGATAGCAGTTATGCTGGGCACCGCATTTGTACTGGCTGTGCTGATCTTCCTGTGCCGCCTGCGTAACGGCGAGGGTCTGATCTGGCTGGGCGTAGACAGCATTCTTGCCGCGCTGCCCGTGCTGCTGCTGGGAATTGGTATGAAGAGCAGTATGGCGATGTCGGTTGGCACAGCGATGCTGCCCCAGCAAGAGTTGATGGCCGTGCTGCTCCCCGTGCTGAGCGCCATCGGCACCACAATCCTGATCGGCGGCGCTGTACTGCTGGCGTTGGGCATCGTACTGATTGCCGGCTTTGTGCTGCTGCGTGACCGCCGCTTAAAGAAGCAGCGCGCCGCCGCGACCCCCTCTATGGGTGAGATCGCGTAACTTTATAAGCAAAAAAGTACCGACCCAATCGGGTCGGTACTTTTTATGTGTGTTGCGAAGAATCAGGCGTAGATTGCCTTCATAATGTCGTTCTTGGCTTCCTTGCCGATGTTGATCATACGAACCAGCATCTCAAAAGCCTCATCAGCGGCGGATTCCAGGCCCAGCAGAGCATCCACATGCAGCATCAAATCGTTGTCTGCGTCCACATAGAAGGTGACCCACTCGAAGCGGCAGTTCTGCTCGTTGCACTCCTCGATCACCTTCAGGCGCTTCTCAGCGGGAATGCTCTCGTACTGCATATAGAGGGAAATGTACTGACCAATTTCGCCGGTAAAGATGCACTTGGCGATCTTGCCGTCATAGGGAAAATCAAGGATCACATCTCCGTCATTATTTTCATGGGTGGAGTAGTGGAACTTTCTCTCGTCCAGCAAGGCAACAAACTTTTCAGCGCACTTTTCATTGTTATACCTCCAACAATTTTGGTGAATTTGTTATAGCACCGCCAAATCGGCAGTGTAATGAAAAGTTGGTAAAAGGCGTGTAAATCCGGGCGACCTTTTCTATCCAAAAGCAGCAAAAAACCCGGCAGCCTTTCGGCTGTCGGGTTTTGGTGCGCGGTACAGGACTCGAACCTGTGACCCCATGCACGTCAAGCATGTGCTCTACCAGCTGAGCTAACCGCGCGAGAACATCAATTAATATACACGAAACATTTTCCTTTGTCAACACTTTTCTTGCGTTAGTTTGAAATTTTTGTTATAATCTCCCCAAGAGTTTACAAGGAGATGGTCTTCTATGGAAAAAATCGCACTGGTAACCGGCTCTTCCCGTGGCATCGGACGCGCCTGTGCCGCCGAATTGGCCCGCAGCGGCTGGGCTGTGTGCATCAACTACCGTGAGCGCCGCGATTGCGCCGAATCTCTCGCCGCGGAGCTGTCCGCCGCGGGCTGCCGCGTGATGGTCTGTCAGGCGGACGTTTCCGACCGCGCCGCCGTCAACACCATGGTGCGGCAGGTGGAGGAGACCTTTGGCCCCATCTCGCTGTTGGTGAACAACGCAGGCGTGGCAGGTCAGAGTCTCTTTCAGGATGTGACCGATGAGATGTGGCACCGCTATTTCAGCGTGAACGTGGACGGCGCGTTTCACGCGATCCAAGCTGTTCTGCCCCATATGCTGCGCGAGCACGAGGGCTGCATCATCAACATCTCCTCCATCTGGGGGCAGCGCGGCGCCAGCTGCGAGGTGACCTACTCCTGCACCAAGGCAGCGTTGATCGCCCTGACCCGCTCCCTCGCTATGGAGCTGGCGCCCACCCACATCCGCGTCAACTGCGTGGCGCCCGGGGTGATCAACACCGATATGCTCTCCGCCCTGCCCCCCGATGTTTTGCCCCAGCTGGCAGAGCAGACCCCCATGGGACGCCTTGGCACACCCGAGGATATCGCCCACGCGGTGGCATTCCTCGCCGATGAAAAGGCGGATTTCATTACCGGCCAGGTTCTGACCGCAGACGGCGGCTTCATTCTGTAACCCATCCTACAAAAAACACCGTTTGAGCAGTTGCTCAAACGGTGTTTTTTTATTCGGGAAGCGGCTGGGCGTGCATAATCACACGGCCAAAGCAGGTGAGGCTCCGTCCGCTGCCGCGGGGAAACACCACATCGGCATCGGCGCGGCGGCGGTTGAGGGAGAACAGATACACCACACCCAGCGGATCTTTATAGTACTGCTTACACAGCATATCGCCGTCCACGCAGAAGATGCCCACATCGCCGTTGCTCAGCGGATCGTGGTTGACATACACCACATCGCCGTCGGCGATTTGGGGCTCCATTGAATCGCCCTGAATCCGCACCGCCAGCTCCGCGCCCGCCGGCACAGCGCCGGTGACCGTCAGCGGCTCAAAATCCTCGCCGAACACGGGGGCTGCATAGCCTGCCGCCGCAGGGCTGCGGTACAGCGGAATCACACGGGGCTCATCGGCAAAGCGCTCACCCTGCAGCTCCGTCTGCCAGCCAACCAGCGAATCCACCAGCGTGTGGACAGTCTGTCGCCCTGCCAGACTCAACGCACGGTACTTTTCCAGCAGACTGCGTTCCTCGTTGGAGCAGGAAAAGCCGGACGAGGCGCGGAAGCTGTCGTGGTAGAGATAGTTGGGATCGGTGTGCAGCGCATCAAACAGCCGCAGCAGCACATCCTCTTTAGGCGTGCTGACGCCCGTTTCGTAGTTGCCCACCGCACTGCGGCTGACCCCCAAACGGTCTGCCAGCTCGGCACGGCTCATCCCCAGTTCCTCGCGGCGGCTGCGCAGTTGTTCGCCAAAACCCATCTTTCCGTCCTCCTTCGACACTTTTCGGCATTCTTTGCCTTTATGGTAGCGCAAAGGCTTGGCTTTGTCAATCAGTTTTAACAAGAAACTTGTTATTTTTCTCTTGACTTGCCAATATACTTGTGATATTCTGTGCTTGCTCACAAGATTCTTGGTAGTATCTGCCAGTATTGCCAAAAACGAGAGCAAAAAAACACAGCCCCGTAAAACGAGGCTGTGAGGGTCACTTTTCGTTGACCAGCTGATGCAGCTCCTTGCGGACTTTTTTGCGCAGGGGGTCACCCTCCTTGGGGTAGCCCAGCGCCACCACCAACCGCACCGGTGCGTCCACTCCGCACAGCTTTCGCAGCGCCTGATCGTCCAGCCAGCCAAGGATGCAGCTGCCCAGTCCCTGCGATGCCGCTTCCGCCGTCAGGTATGCCACCGCAATGCCGATGTCGATGGAGCGGTAGTCATTGCCCATCAGCTTTGCGCCCAGCGCCGCCGATTTTACATAGGGCGCTTCCGACACCACCACCATCACCGGTGCGTGGGAGGCAAATCTGTTCATACCCATCTTCTGCACGGCTTTTGCCACCTGCTGTGCCGTTTCTCCGCGGCACACTGTCAGGTGGTAAGGCTGCCCGTTGCAGGCAGAGGGGGCGAGGCGCACCGCCTCCAGCACTGCGTCCAGCTTCTCCTGCTCCACCGCCCGATCAGGATCGAAGCTGCGGCAGGACTGGCGCGTCTGCGCGATCTCCAGAAAACTCATAGGGCTTCCTCCTTGTTTGCTGCGGCATAGGATGGGGAAACGGTAAGGTCCAGATAATACTGCACCTGGTGGGTTTCTGCGCCGTTCCAGGCACGGTCAACCGTTCTTTTGGTGGACAGTTTGGCGCTAATCCCCTGCGGCAGCTGATCCACCGCCGTTTGCAGCGCCTCCAGCACACCGTCGGGGGCAGAGGAGGGTGTCAGCGTCAAGGATGTCTTTTGCTCCGTTTCCTGCTTGACATAGGTCAGCGGCGCGGCAAGGCAGCGGGGGATAAACTCCGCGCGAAAGCTGGCGCCATCGCATTCGGCGCACTTGCCGGCAACAAAGGCGAGAATCTCCTGCCGCAGCGCCGCAGCAAGCATCAAATTGGCACGCTGATACATCTCACATTCCTCTTTGTGCGTTTTTTGCCATTATAACGAATTGGTGGCGTATTTTCAACGCCGCATAAAAGTAAAATCGCCGATCTCCTCTCGAAGATCAGCGATTTTGGTGGGGGATGGTGGATTCGAACCACCGAAGGCGTTGCCAGCAGATTTACAGTCTGTCCCCTTTGGCCACTCGGGAAATCCCCCATATAAAATTGGAGCTGGTAGACGGACTCGAACCCCCGACCTGCTGATTACAAATCAGCTGCTCTACCAACTGAGCTATACCAGCAAGTTAACCAGCGAAAATTATATTAACAGATTGCTTTCACTTTGTCAACAAAAATTTCATCCTATTTTCGCACTTTTTCACAAAAGAACAATTACCCTACGGAGAGGAGTGTGCTTATGACTCTTTTGGAACTATCGGCACAGTATCGGAATGAAGCAACCGTCATTTCACATCGGCTGCGCGACCTGCGCTTACAATGCAGGCAGACAACCGATCCCCATGAGGCAGCACAGCTGCGCCAGCGCATCCACGATCTGCGGCCGCTGCTGCGCCAGACAAAACAGCTTGCCGAACTGATGGAGCACTACTACGATAGGGGGTACAAGCGCCATGACTTTTACACACTTTGACCCCGCAATTCTCGCCGCCATACAGCAGCGGAGCGCGACCGACGGGGCCGACAACCACCAGCGTATGGAGCGGCTGCTGGCCAATCTGCCGCGGGCGATGGAGCAGGAGCTGACGGAGCGGCAGCGGACACTTCTGGAACTGCGCTATTTTCGGGGGCTGACCGTGTCGCAGATCGCCAAAGAATTGGGATTGTCCAAATCCACTGTATCCCGCTCGCTGACACGGGCGACACATAAGCTGTTCTGCGCACTGCGCTACAGCTTATGACGCCGCGGTTATTACTTGACTTTTTGCCTAAAATATCTATAATTCCAAGCGTAAGAACTTTTCTTTGAAAGGAGCGCCTTTCTATGTTCAACAAAATGCTGCACCACCCCTTTGCCCGCGTTTTGGCAGGCGTGTTCGGTGCGTTTATGATGGCAACAGGAATCAATCTTTTTGTGATCCCGCAGGGGCTGTACTCCGGTGGTATGCTGGGTCTTTCGCAGGTGCTGCGCACACTGCTGCAGGATTACCTGCACCTGAACACCCCCTTTGATCTGTCGGGCGCACTGTATCTGGCGCTGAATGTTCCGCTGTTTGCGCTGGCGTGGCACAGTCTGGGACGGGCATTCCTGATCCGCACGGTGGTCTGTACCGTGGCAAACTCTCTCTTCCTCAGCGTGATCCCCGTACCCTCCGCACCCATTGTGGAGGATATGCTGACCAGCTGTCTCATCGGCGGCATTCTGGTGGGCGCGGCCTGCGGTCTGATCCTGACCTGCGGCTGCTCTACGGGCGGTTTGGATATTCTGGGGCTGTACCTTTCCAAGAAGGGCGCCCGCTTTACGGTGGGTCGGTTCTCCCTCGGCTTCAACGCGGTACTGTATCTGGCGTGTCTGGTGCTGTTCAATGCCACCACCGCCATCTACTCGGCCATTTACAATGTGTTTTCCTCTCTGTTCCTCGATCGCCTGCACCAGCAGAACATCGTGGTGCAGGTGCTGATTTTCACCAAGGATAAGCATCAGGAGCTGTCCGAGTTCATCACCCGCAAGCTCAACCGCGGCGTCACCTATTGGGACGGGCACGGCGGCTACACGGGGGACAACGTCCGCGTGCTGTGCGTATGTCTGTCCAAATATGAGATCGAGGCACTGCAGCGCGCGGTGCACGAAACCGATCCCCACGCCTTCTTCATCGTGCAGGAGGGCGTACACATCGGCGGAAACTTCATCCGCGATCTGTCATAAAAAAGGGAGCTGACCCGCGGGTCAGCTCCCTTTTTTTGCTTAAAACACGCCGGTGATGAAGATCTCCAGCCCGATGAAAATCAAAATCGCACCGCCCATTACACCTGCGCGGCCTGCCAGCACCGTGCCAAAACGCTTGCCTATCGCCAGACCGCCCAGACAAATCACAAAAGTAACTGCAGCGATAATCGTCGCACACAGCAGCGCCATCGGCGCATCGTATTCGGCAATGGTGAAGCCTACGCTCAACGCATCGATGGAGGTGGCAACGCCCTGCACCAGCAGAGCCGTCAGCCCCACGCTGCCGCACCGGCACGCTTCGTCCTGACAACGCAGACCCTCCCACAGCATCTTGCCGCCGATATAGCCCAGCAGTGCAAGGGCGATCCACGGGATCAGCTTTTCGAAGGCTTGAAAATACTGCAGCACCGTATGGACGCACAGCCAGCCGACCAGCGGCATCAGCGCCTGAAAGGCCGCGAACACACCGGCCACCGCGCACATCTTGCCGCGACGCATAGCGGTTTCCCGCAGCCCGTTGGCAAGGGACACAGAAAAAGCGTCCATAGCAAGCCCCACACCCAGCAGGACACTATTAAAGAAAAAGACAAAATTCAATTCCATAGTGGACTCCCTTCAAGCACTTTTGCACTTACGCAGCAAAAAAGACCTGCGCACGGCGCGGATGCCGTACACAGGTCTCTCTCTTGCGTGCAGTAAGACCCATGTACAAAAAACCGACAAACGGCTGCACATGAGTCTCGCGATTGAAAGCAAGCCAGGCTTTTGGCCAGTATGTTGACTTGCTACGCCAAAATGGCGCTCGCTACTCCCTCACGTTGCCCTGGAAAAAGGCAAGGAAAATGCCCCTCCACCGAAGTGGAAGAGCATTGTGGAGCGGGCGACGAGGCTCGAACTCGCTACCTCGACCTTGGCAAGGTCGCGCTCTACCAGATGAGCTACGCCCGCAGAACAGAGTTGATTATACAGGAACTTTCGCCCCTTGTCAACCCCGTTTTTCACTATTTTTTCAAAATTATTTCGATAATGCCCACATCGCCGCCCTCAGGATAGAAGAAAACCTGCCACGGCTCGGCGGTTGCGCTCTGTTTTTCCGTCTGCACGCGCTGCACAATGTCACGAACCTCCTGCTGCTGATTTTCAAAATAGCTCAGCTGCACTGTCAGCTCGGCACTGTCGCTGTCGGCAGCGGCGGACAGCAGATCATACAACGCCGCGATGCTGGTGGCGTGGACGATACCGGCCATCTGCTGCGCGGTGCGGCGATACCCCAGCGTCAGCTGGATGGATACATAGTTGCGGGGCGTGTTGTCGATGGTGTAGGTGATATACTCTACCGCGTAGGCGCCCAGCGGCGTCTGCTGCTGCACCTCGCGGCACGCCTGCTCCGCCAAGGCCGTCACGTCCGTCGCCTCGCCGCCGCGATAAAACCAGACGGTACCCGTCTTCTCCTGATCGCCTACCAGCAGCAGCAGGTCATTAACCACATCCTGATAGTTTTCAGCCCGCAGCACCGCGTGATCCACGCTTTCATAATAGGTGGAGGAGTGAGGCTGCACCACGCTGTAATCGCGGTGCAGCAGCGCACCGCAGCCGCCGGCACTGATGCTCAGCAGCAAAGCAAACAGCAAAACAAGTATTTTTTTCATGGACAGCGCCTCCTCTCCGTTTGTTCTTACAGTCCGCCGGGAGTATACACATTGAAGCCTTCGCCCAGAATATCGTGGGCATCACAGACGATGACAAACGCATCCGGATCCACCTGATGCACCAGTTTTTTCACTGCCACCAGCTGTCCCCGCCCAAAGGCGCACAGAATCACCTGCTTCTCCTTTCCGGAAAACGCGCCCTTGCCGTCGATCAATGTAACACCGCGTTCCAGCTCCAGCAGCTTCTCTGTGATGGGCTGGTGGTGGTCGGAAATAATATATGCCACCTTGGCGGCATTGGGTCCGTAAACCACCTTGTCCATCACCAGCGAGGTGACATACAGTGCCACCAAGCCGTACAGCGCACGGCTCATATCGCGGAAGATCATAGCATAGACCACCGTTACCACCAGATCCACCGCCAGAATCAACGTGCCAATGGACACTCCCTCCAGTTTCAGCTTCAAAAGGCGGGCAGCCATCTCCGTGCCGCCGGTATTGGTGTCCTGACGCATCATAACGCCTGCCGAAATGCCCACCACAACACCGCCATACAGCGCCGCCAGCACGGGATCCATCGGCTGGAATGTGTGCAGGGCAGCAAACAGGTCGATCAGCAGCGAGGTGACAGTCATTGCATACAGCGAGGAAAACAGCAGCTCCCGCCCGATCTTACGCCACCCGATAATGAAAAGCGGGATGTTCATCAGCATAGACACCGTACCCACGGGAGCCTGCGGAATAAAAAAGTTGATGATCTGGGCAACGCCCGTGAAGCCGCCAACACTGATATGGTTGGCGTCAAAGCACCAGTCAAAGCCAAATGCATATCCTGCGCACGCGAGCGTGATTACCGCGTAGCGCAGCAGGGTCTTGCGATTCATGGGGTTCTCTCTCCTTTGGGATTCGTGAAAATTACAGCAGCTCCAGCTGCTTTTCGTCGCTGTCCTCGGTTTTCAGCAATGCGCCTGCGGCAGGCACGCTGCGGACACGGTAGCGAGAGTGGTTGACGATGCCCGTTTCGCCCACGGGCGCCACGCGCTCCAGATGATACTTGGGCTTAAGGGTCATCACCGCCACGCCCTGTGTGGCGCGGGTGCTCTTGGGAGCAAGCAGCGCAGTGTGGAAAATCAGGGCGCGGGGCTCGGTGGAATACAGCGCCAGCTCCTGATCCTGCTGCACCACCTGCAGCGATACCAAGGGGCTCTTATCGCTGTAGGCACCGGTCAGCTTGCGGCGGTTGGAGGTAGTGGCATACGCCTTCAGCTCCACGCGGGCGGCCTTGCCGTTTTCAAAGAAGAACAGCAAATGGGCGCTGTAATCGCCGGGCAGCACCATAGCGATCACATTCTCGCCGGCATCCATACCCAGCTTGGCAGGCAGATAATCGCCCAAGAGCGATGCCTTGGAGTCGCCAAACTCACCGGCGCGGGTCTTATAGACCTGACACTTGTCGGTAAAGAACATCAGCTCCGCGTTGGAGGTGGTCTCCACCGTAGTACGCAGGCTGTCGCCCTCCTTGAACTTCTGCTCGCCGCTCATACGCAGCGACAGCGGGGTGATCTTCTTGAAATAGCCCTCGCGGGAGAGGAACAGATGGACGGGGTATTCCTCCTCCGTCTCCTCCTCGGTGAATTCCTCCACCTCGTGGCTGTAGACGATCTCGGTCTTGCGGGGCTGGGCATACTTCTTGCGCACCGCCGTCAGCTCATCGATGATCAGCTTGCGGATGCGGCGGCTCTGACGCAGGGTATCCTCCAGATCGGCGATCTCATCCTGCAGCGCCTCCGTCTCCGCCACGCGCTTGAGAATATACTCCTTATTGATGTTGCGCAGCTTGATTTCCGCCACGAACTCCGCCTGCACCTGATCGATACCAAAGCCGATCATCAGGTTGGGGATGACCTCCGCCTCCTCTTCGGTGTTGCGGATAATGGCGATGGCCTTGTCGATATCCAGCAAAATGCGCTTAAGACCCAGCAGCAGGTGCAGCTTTTCCTTCTTCTTGGTGAGGATATAGTACACGCGGCGGCGCACAGACTCGGTACGCCAAGCCGTCCACTCCTCCAGAATCTCGCCCACGCCCATAACACGGGGACTGCCGGCAATGAGGATGTTGAAGTTGCAGCTGATGGTGTCCTGCAGCGGTGTCATCTTATACAGCTTCTGCATCAGCTTCTCCGGATCGGTGCCGCGCTTGAGTTCAATGGCGATCTTCAGACCGCTCAGGTCGGTCTCATCGCGGATGTCGCTGATCTCCTTCACCTTGCCCGCCTTATGCAGCTCCGCCACCTTGTCCGAAATGGCCTCCAGCGAGGTGGAATAGGGGATCTCGTAGACCTCAATGATGTTTTCCTTTTTGTCATAGCGCCACTTGGCCCGCACCTTGACACCGCCGCGCCCCGTATCATAGATGCGGCGCAGCTCGTCCAGATCGCAGATCAGCTGACCGCCCGTGGGGAAATCGGGACCCAGCAGCGTTTCGGTCAGATCGTGGTCGGGGTTTTTCAGATAGGCGATGGTGGTGTCGCACACCTCGCTCAGATTGAAGCCGCAGATACTGCTGGCCATACCGACGGCGATGCCCTGATTGGCGCTCACCAGCACATTGGGATAGGTGGTGGGCAGCAGGGCAGGCTCTTTCATGGTATTATCGTAGTTATCCACGAAGTCCACCGCGTCACAGTCCAGATCGCGGAACAGCTCCGCGCAGATGGGCGCCAGCTTTGCCTCCGTATAACGGCTGGCGGCATAGGCCATATCGCGGGAGTAGACCTTACCGAAGTTGCCCTTACTGTCCACAAAGGGGTGCAGCAGGGATTCGTTACCCTTGGCCAGACGCACCATGGTTTCGTAGATGGCGGCATCGCCGTGGGGGTTAAGGCGCATGGTCTGACCCACGATGTTGGCGCTTTTGGTGCGGTTGCCCGTCAGCAGGCCCATCTTGTACATGGTATAGAGGAGCTTGCGGTGGGAGGGCTTGAAGCCGTCGATCTCGGGAATGGCGCGGGAGACGATGACGCTCATGGCGTAGGGCATATAGTTGCTGTCCAGCGTTTCGGTAATGGGCTGATCCAGCACCGCACCGCGCAGACCCATCACATTGGGGTTGTCCGCACGGCGAACGGGGGTTTCTGTTGTTTTCTTCTTAGCCATAGGAACTTTGTCCTTTCCTTTGGGATCGCTGCGGCAGCGTGTCAGCTGACGTCGATCATATCCATATACTTATAGCCGTTTTCGGCGATATAATCCTTGCGGCCGCTGAGGTTATCGCCCAGCAGCAGGTCAAACACCTCCGCCGTGCGCTGGGCATCCTCGGGCATCACCTTGACAAGGCGGCGGGTCTCGGGATTCATGGTGGTCATCCACATCATCTCGGGGTCGTTCTCACCAAGGCCCTTGCTGCGCTGTACGGTGACCTTCTTGCCCTCCAGCTCACGCAGCACCTCCGCCTTCTCCTTTTCGGAGTAGGCAAACCAGGTTTTCTCCTTGTGGGTGATCTCAAAAAGGGGCGTTTCGGCGATATACACATAGCCCTCGCGGATCAGCGTGGGGCAGAGGCGATAGAGCATGGTGAGGATCAACGTGCGGATCTGGAAGCCGTCCACGTCGCCGTCGGTGCAGATGATGACCTTGTTCCAGCGCAGGTTGCGCAGATCGAACTGGTTGAGGTTCTTGACAGCGCGGCTGTGCACCTCCACGCCGCAGCCCAGCACCTTCATCAGATCCGTGATGACATCGCTTTTGAAGATGCGGGGATAGTCCGCCTTCAGGCAGTTGAGGATCTTGCCGCGCACGGGCATCAAGCCCTGAAACTCCGCGTCACGGGACTGCTTGCACGCGCCCAGCGCCGAATCGCCCTCCACGATATAGATCTCGCGGCGCGACACATCCTTGGTGCGGCAATCCACGAACTTCTGCACACGGTTGGCAATATCGATCTTCTCGGTCAGCTTAATCTTTTGGTTAATGCGGGTGCGCTCCGCCGTTTCGCGGCTGCGCTTGTTCACCAGCACCTGCGCGGCGATCTTCTCCGCCGCCTCACGGTTCTCGATGAAGTAGATCTCCAAACGGCTGCGCAGGAACTCCGTCATCGTCTCCTGCACAAACTTGTTGGTAATGGCCTTCTTGGTCTGGTTTTCATAGCTGGTCTGGGTGGAAAAGTTGTTGCTCACCAGCACCAGACAGTCCTCCACATCGGTGTAGGTGATCTTCGCCTCACCCTTGAGGTACTTGTTGTTCTCGCGCAAATACTTGTCGATGGCACCCACAAAGGCAAGGCGCGTGGCCTTATCGGGGCTGCCGCCGTGCTCAAGGAAGGAGGAGTTGTGATAATGCTCCGTCACGTGGACACGGTTGGAAAAACAGCACGCTACGTTCAGTTTCACCTTATACTCGGGCTTATCCGCACGATCGCGGCCGCGGCGCTCGGCATCCCACGACACCACCTCGGTCAGGGCATCGTCACCCGCCAGCTCCGCCAGATAGTCGGCAATGCCGTTTTCATAGAGGAAATCTTCGGTTTCAAACTTGCCGTTTTCCAGCTGGTTGCGGAAACGGAAGGTGACACCTGCGTTTACCACCGCCTGCCGCTTCATCACATCGCGGAAATAGTCCGCCTCGATGGCGATATCGGTGAACACCTGCAGGTCGGGCAGCCAATGGGTGCAGGTACCGGTCTTGCGCTTGTTGGTCGTCAGTTCAGCGACCTCCAGCTTGCCCACGATCTCGCCGCGTTCAAAGTGCAGCTTATACTCCTTGCCCTCACGCCAGACCGTCACGTCCATATAGCGGGAGGAATATTGGGTGGCGCAGGCGCCCAGACCGTTCAGTCCCAGCGAGTACTCATAGTTCTCGCCGGAGGTGTTGTTATACTTGCCGCCGGCGTACAGCTCGCAGTACACCAGTTCCCAGTTGTAGCGGCCCTCCTTCTCGTTCCAATCCACGGGACAGCCGCGGCCCATATCCTCCACCTGCACGCTGTGGTCGTTGAAACGGGTCACAGTGATCAGCGTACCGTGCCCCTCGCGGGCCTCGTCAATGGAGTTGGACAAAATCTCAAATACCGCGTGCTGGCAGCCATCCAGTCCGTCTGAGCCGAAAATGACGCCCGGGCGTTTGCGGACGCGATCGGCACCCTTCAGCGAGGAAATACTGTCGTTGTCGTAAACTTTCTTCTTAGCCATATATGCCTCCTACCGAATTGTTTCGGCAAATGATTCCATAACTATTATATTTTATCGTATTTTTTTCATTCTGGCAAGTGCTGCCAGCCTCCGCTTTCTACGCCGCGGCAATTCGGGCAAATGCGGCAAAATTGTAACGGGTACAGCAGAAATAATAACAGTTCGGCAACCTTCGTTTTTCTCTGTTGCCACAAGGTTTTGCACAGTTTCCACAGAGTTTTCCACACCAGTTATGTTAACACGATTCTCCCTTGAAAAGGACAGCTTTTGTCTGTCATTATTTGTCTTAATGGCAGACCCCCAACACTTGGTTGGGGGTCTTGGCACATATTTTATTGCAGCTTTTTCTGCCGCTCCAGACGGCGGAACAACCGCAGCAGTGTTGCAACAGCAGCCACCGCCAGCACCACCTCGGCACAGACCTGCGCGTAGGCAAGGCCGTACAGCGGGAAGAAATGCTCCAGTATCAGCAGGGCAGGGATCTCCAGCGCCACCTTGCGCAGCACAGCGAACACCAGCGAGATTCCACCCATACCGCAGGACTGGAACACGCCCACGCCCAAAAAGTCCATACACAAAAAGGGCTGCGCCAACGCGAACCCGCGCAAAAACTGTGCGCCGTAGGTAACGATCAGCGGATCGTCCATAAAAAGACGGATCACAAAGGCGGGGAACAGACACAGCAGCAGCGTCGTCACTGTCTGGAAGGCCAGCGACAGCTTAGCGGCAAACCAGAAGCCGTCCTTCATCCGCTTGGTATTGCCCGATGCGAAGTTGTAGCCCACCAGCGGCATCACACCCTGCCCCACGCCCATAGAGATATACATAGGCACCATAGTCACCTTGTGGGCGATGCCCATCGCGGCGATGGCAGCGGGGTCGTTGTGCAGTGCCGTCAGGTTGTTCAGCACCGTCATGCCCACCACATTCAGCAGATTCTGAATGGAGGCGGGGACACCTACACCACATACACCGCGGACGATGTCACGGCGCAGCGTAAACTTTTTCGGATGGATGCATACCATCGTCTTGCCGCGGCGCACCGCCAGCAGTACCAGAAAATAGAGGCACGCCACGCAGTTGGACACGAAGGTAGCGCAGCCGGCACCGGCCGCCCCCATATCCAGACCCCACGGCAGGATGAAGATAGGGTCAAGTACAATATTCAGCGCGCAGCCCGACATCGTGCCGATGCTGGCGTGAAGTGTGCTGCCCTCGGCGCGGAAGAGATAGGCCATCACCACATTGAGGATGGCAGGCGCCGCACCCAGCCGCACCGTCCAGTGCATATAGGCAGCCGTGGCGGCAACGGTGGTGCTGTCGGCGCCCAGCAACGCCAGCAGCGGCTCATAGAACAGCGCCACCAGTGCAGAAAACAGCACACCGCTCATCAGCGCACAGTAAAAGCCAAACGCGGAAACCCTCTGCACGGTGTCATAGTCCCGCCGCCCCATAGCGCGGCTCATCATACTGGAGGCACCCACGCCGAAGAGATTGTTCACCGCATTGAATGCCAGCATCACCGGCGCCACCAGCGTGACAGCGGCGTTTTCCACGCTGCTGCCCAGCATACTGACGAAGAATGTGTCCGCCAGATTATACAGCACCATTACCAGCGAACTGAGCACCGTGGGTACCGACAGCGCCAGCACCGCGCGGGACACGGGTGCCCGCTCGAACAGTTCAATTTTATCGTGTTTTTCCATAGGACCGACCCTTTAATCTTACGTAATATATATAGTATATCCCCGTGACGCAAAAAAGTCAAAAAAAGAGCCGTCCTGCGGGACGGCTCTTTTCAGCTTCCTCACTTCAGCACTTTGAAAAATACCAGCAGCGCCACCACGATGCCCACGAGGGCGTACAGCCCGATCACAGCGCCCAGAATCGAAAAGATCCAACCCACCAGCGGCAGCTTTGCCACAAGACCGATGACCCAGCCGCAGACCACGTCCACCAGCACGCACACGATCACCGCAGCCAGCAGGGAGGACAGCTGGGTTGCCTTAAAGGAAAACGGGAACAGCTTTTTCAACAGATTCATTTCAGTTTCTCCTTTCATTTGACTCCAAACGCGAAGTCTTCGTCTATCGTTGCCATTTTAGCACATTTCGCGGAGAATAAATAGCCAATTTGTAAATTTTTGCGTGAGATCCCAAAAAGTCCCCGCCCGTCTTGGACGGGCGGGGGAATACACGCCTTGGACGGTGCAGGACGCGGAAAGCTCCGTAGTTCCGGCGGTGTCTCATCGGCGGTATTGGCTGAAAACTTTTTATAGGAGCGCCGCGCGGGTCAATGCCTCGCCGGACAAGGGGTTCTGCTGCAAAAAGGCACGCACCTGCTCCGTGCGGTCTTCACAGCTCCAGCTCAGCGTTACCAACTGCTCTATCCGGTTCTTTCCCATTATTTTCGCCGCCTTTCTCCACAATCCTGCGCAATTGTTCCACTATCCTGCGTTATTTTGCCTGCTCCGCGGCGCACTGCTCATAATAGGCGCAGAACAAGCAGCAGCTGCGGCAGCTTTTCCCGCGGCGCAGCCACAGCCGCACCCGGGCAGCCAAGAGCTTGGGCTGCCCTCTCTTTCCATACTTTTTCATTCCTCGCTGCCCTCTACATATCAAACCGTAACAGTTCCATTTCCTTTTCAAAATCTGTTCCCGTCACAAAGGGGTCTGCCGCGCGCAGCATCCGCGGCTCCCGCACCTGCAGCCCGTGGGCTTTCAAAAACAGCACCTGATGAAGGGGCAGCAGATCCCCCTCCGCCGCCGTATGATACCCATAGACGCCGTACTTTTTCAGAAGCTCCGTGCAGCATTTTCCCACGGCATAGCAGAGGTCGCGCCCCGCTACGCGGTAAGTTTTTTGGAACGGGGGCATCACAAGTTCCGTTTCCAATTTCAGCTCAATGATGTCATCGGCATCGGGCAGCCAGCTGCGCCGCATTGTAATATACAGCAGTTCGCCCTCGTTGTCCCATTCCACCTTGCTGACCATCGCTTCGATGCCGCCGTTTTCCCCCACCTCGCTGTGGCAGCTGTTCCACTCGGCGTGCGGATCGAATTCCTCATAATAAAGCGCATACAGCGCCTTGGCAAAGTCACCAAAGTGGCAGCCAAGCGCCGCGCTGGGCGCAAACCTGAAGTGATCTGCGTGGATGTCAAATTCCACGCACGAGAACTGGCTGCCCGTCGGATAGGCACGGATCTTGATAGGGCAATCTCTTTTTTGCAGCGTCATTCTCCGTCCTCCTCATATCCGTCCCACTCCCGCTCCTGCCGCGCACGCTCTTCCTCCTCCACCATCTGCATAAACGCAGCAAAGTCCGCCGCGCGCTCAAAGGTGTTCAGCTCACCGTCTCGGTCAAAGTCAAAAGCTTTTCCGAAAAAACCTCCGCCAAGCATGGTCATTCTCCTTTCTATCAACCGCTATATTGGTTACTGTACCCGTTGAATGAAAAAGTGAAGGTCATATAAAGTATCACCTTGCGCACTCAACGTCCGTTGCAGAGCCGTTTGAGGGCCAATTCGACATCGGGCCAAGCCCTTTTCACGGCAGATTTCATGTATTTAGGCATAGCAAAGCAGA
>JAGBEA010000047.1 GCA_017937195.1 Oscillospiraceae bacterium
CTATGCCTAAATACATGAAATCTGCCGTGAAAAGGGCTTGGCCCGATGTCGAATTGGCCCTCAAACGGCTCTGCAACGGACGTTGAGTGCGCAAGGTGATACTTTATATGACCTTCACTTTTTCATTCAACGGGTACAACAAAAGGAAGCGACCCACACGGAATGTGAGAAATGGAGGAACCTATGAACAAGTTTTTTGATTATCTGGAACAAGACCTGCCCGATTGCGTGATCCGCGAGCTGCTGCACTATATCCGCCGCTTTATGGAGGCGATGGCAGGCGAGATCCCCGTGGAGGGCAAGATGGGCGGCTATCGCTTCTGCGCCAGCCGCGGCGAGGACGGCGGTGTGCGGGTGCACTGGGTGCAGGTGGGGCGGCAGCAGATCGCCGTGGATGCCACGGTGTGAGGTATTGACAGCGGCGAAAAATGCGCTAAAATAGAAAGAAGATATGGCGCGATGGCTGTATCTGCCTTCTATGAGTGACTATATTCGTACGCAGATGCAGGCATCCGAATGGGGATGCCTGCGCTTTTTTCAACGGTAAAAGGAGCAACTATGAGCCGCAAAGGCACAGAAAACCTGCAAACAGAACTGAAGAAAAAGGGAAAAAAGGGCTTGTTCCGCCTGCTGTTCAGCCGTATGGGGCTGATTATGCTGCTGCTGTTGGGCAACATTGCATTGCTGGCGGCGCTGGTGCTGCGCTTCCGCAACTTTATGACCCACTATGTCAGCGTGGCGACGGTGCTGTCGGTGCTGATGGTGCTGGTGCTGCTGAACAGCCGCACCAACGCATCGGTAAAGGTGACGTGGCTGGTGGTGGTGATGGTGCTGCCGATGTTCGGGGTGCTGCTGTACTTCTACACCAAAAGTGATGTGGGACACCGCGCCCTGCGTGACAGATCCCATCAGGTGACGCAGCAGACAAGACCGCAGCTGCATCAATCCGGCGCGGAGCTGCGATTGCAGCAGGAGGATGCCGGAGCCGGTGCGCTGAGCCGCTATCTGTGGCGATGCGGCTTTCCCACCTATGACGGCGCTGCGGTGACCTATTTCCCCTCCGGCGAGGCGAAGTTTGAGGCGCTGCTGGAGCAGCTGGAGCTGGCCAGGGAGTACATCTATCTGGAGTACTTCATCATCGACAAGGGCTTGGTGTGGAGCAGTGTGCTGGAGATCCTCAAGCGCAAGGCCGCCGAGGGTGTGGATGTGCGGGTGCTGTACGACGGCACCTGCGAGGTGGCGCGCGTGCCCATGGGCTACGCCAAACAGCTGGAGAAGCTGGGCATCCAGTGCCGCGCGTTCGCACCGCTGACACCCTTCCTCTCCACCCACTATAACTACCGTGACCACCGCAAGATCGTGGTCATCGACGGACACACCGCCTTTACCGGCGGCGTGAATCTGGCGGACGAGTACATCAACCGCATTGATCTGTTCGGACACTGGAAGGACACCGCCATTATGGTCAAGGGCGACGCGGTGCAGAGTTTTGCGTGGCTGTTTTTGCAGATGTGGAACATCACCGATACCCGCACCGATTTCAGCGCCTATCCCCAGCGCGCACCGGAGCCGCCGGAGAATGCGCAGGGCTATGTGATCCCCTACGGCGACTGTCCGCTGGATGATGACAAGGTGGGCGAGCGGGTATATATGGATATCCTCAACCGCTCGCAGCGGTATGTGCATCTGATGACGCCCTATCTCATTCTGGATGGCGAGCTGGAGGCGGCGCTGAAATTTGCCGCCGAGCGGGGCGCGGATGTGACGCTGATCCTGCCGGGGATCCCCGACAAGAAATACGCCTACGCGCTGGCAAAGACCCACTATGCCTCGCTGCTGGATTCCGGCGTGAAGATCTATGAGTATGTGCCGGGGTTCGTCCACGCCAAGGTGTGCGTCAGCGATGACTGTGAGGCGGTGGTGGGTACCGTCAATCTGGACTACCGCAGCTTGTACCACCATTTCGAGTGCGCGGCGTATCTGTACAAGACCGCCTGCATCAGTGAGATCGAGGCGGATTTCCAGACCACGCTGAAGCAGTGCCGCCGTGTGACCCACCAATCCATCAAGAAAGAAAAGCTGTCGCGGCGGCTGACGGGCTTTTTGCTCAAGGCTGTGGCGCCGCTGATGTGATGAAAAAGAGAGCTTCCCGGGATGGGAAGCTCTCTTTTTTTATCCGTATTGTGCCAGCGTTTCGTGACACCAGTGGGCGAAATCCTCCACTACCGATTGGGGGGAGAGGAGCTTGGCCTGCGTGCCGAACTGGAACAGCCAGCCGTAGAAGGTGGGACTTGCCTCCACCGAGGCGGACACCTCGATGAGCCCGTCATCCGTAGTATGCATATGGGCATCGGAGCCGAAGCGGTCGATCATAGCGTTGAGAAGCTTGGGGTCAAACTGCAGGCGGACGGTGACGGTGTCGCCGTTGTACATATCGAAGATCTTCTTGGTGTAGGCGCCCAGATCGAAATCCCGGGGCAGCGAAACACGGGGCTCGTCCAGCACCTCCAGATTGCTGATGCGATCCACGCGGTAGTGGCGGTAATCGCCCGATGTCTCGTCATATGCCACCAGATAGTAGTGGCGATCCACACACAGCGCCACGGGATTGGTGACATATGCCTTGCCGCCGTGGCGGTAGGCTTTTTCGTGCTTCACCGTCCAGTCGAAGTAGCGGAAGGAGATCTTGCGGTTGTCGCTGATGGCGGCGTTGATGCCGTCCACCGCGTAGTACAGCTGCTCATTGGAGGTGCGCACGCGGTTCATCACATACACCTGACGGCGCAGCTGACGGGCGCCGTAGCGGCTGGTCAGCTTTTCCAGCTTGCCGATGAGGGACATACTCTTGCTGCTGCTCAAAAAGGGAGAGGCCTGCACCACATCGATCAACAGCTTCAGCTCGGGCAGCTGGAAATCCCGTTCGCCCAGAAAATAACCGAAGCTCTTGCCCTTGGTGGTCTGGATCTCCATCCCAAAGTCCTGCAGCAGATGGATGTCATCGTAGATGCTCTTACGCTCGGCGCTGATGCCGCAGCGCTCCAGATGTGCCAGCAGATCCTGCAGCGTTTTGGGGTGCTGCTCGTCCGTTTCCTGATGCAGATACTGCGCCAGATACAGCAGCTTCAGCTTCTTGTTGGCCATCGTACCGCCTCCCTATGTCGAGATGGCTCTATTATAGCAGAAACTGCGAACTTTGAAAAGGAAAATTACAGCCAGACAGCAGTAAATGCCTGCATTGCCAGAAACAGCAGCAGCGCGGCGGCGGGCAAAGCCAAGGGCGTGGCTTTTGCCGAGGCAAGACGGTCTGCCGCGGCGGTGAAGAGGAAATCGGTGACGAGCATCACGGCGCCGCCTGCCAAGGCCAGACGCAGAGCAAAATCGGGGGTCACCAGCCCTGCGCACAGCGGCAGCACGCCGAACACGACGGCGGCCAGGGGCGCGGCGGTGGGGGTGGGCGTCCGCTGGGGGGCGAGCAGGTGGGTCAGCAGCCGCGCGGCAAGGCACAGCAGCGCGATGTGAGGCAGGTTGAAATGGGGCAGCACGGCGGCGCTTTGCACCAAGCGTGCGGTGAACAGCGCAAAGCAGACAAGCCCCACAAGGATGGTCAGGGAAAAAATCAGACGGTAGGGATGTGTTTTCATCGCTCAGTACCCCCATTCCGTGGCTTCGGTATACACATCGCCGCCGCTGACATAGGCACTGGCGGCGTTCACCGCCCGCGCGATGGCCTTGGAGGTGACGGTGGCGCCGGTGAGGGGGCGGATAGTATCGCCCACCGCGGCATCACCGGCGGTGCCGGGAAACTGGGCGAGGAACGCTTCGTCCCGCAAGGCGCGAAAGCCCAGACCATAGGTCTCCTGCAAATCCCGCAGCATCACACCGCTGACCTCGCCGCTGTCGGTAACGCCCACCAGCACCACGATGTCACCGGCATAGCCTGCCGCCACCGCTTCCACCACGCAGCCGCTGCGGGCGCGATAGGCGGCGCGGATGAGCGGGTGTCCGGTGACATCCTCTTGGGTGAAAGCACCGCTGCCGGGCAGCAGCGTCTGCATAGTGCGCTGCAGCTCGCGGCGGCGCAGGTTCTCCTGCGTACCGGAGAGCAGTGTGTTGGCCATCAGCAGCAGCGCCGCTGCCAGCGCGATGGCGCCGATGGCGTGAAAGATGGGGCGGTTCATAGGCTGCCTCCTTTTTTTGCGCCGAAGCGGCGGGGCTGACAGAGCCGGTCGATGGTCCAGACGCAGCCGTTCATCAGCAAAATGGCGTAGGTGACGCCGCCGGGAAAGATGCCGGTGCGGCGGAACAGCACCGTCAGCGCGCCGCAGCCAATGCCGTACAGCAGCTGTCCGCGGCGGGTAACGGGGGAGGTGACATAGTCGGTGGCCATAAAGAACGCGCCCAGCAAAATGCCGCCGCTGCAAAGGTTATACGCCACCCAAGTGAGGGGGTGGTCGGTGAGATGCAGGGCAAAAACGGTGAGGGAAACGGTGGCGAGGTAGGCGGCAGGGATGTGCCACGAAATCACGCCGCGCAGCAGCAGATAACCGCCGCCCAGCAGCAGCGCCGCCGCAGAGACCTCACCGATGGAGCCGCCGATGCGCCCAAGGAACACATCCCCCAGCGACTGCGACGGCAGCGCGGGAACCACCATATGGTGCAGCGGCGTGGCGGCGGTGGTCACATCGGCGGTGGGGGCGAAGAGGGGCAGTGCTTGTCCGGGCGCGGTGTAGCGCGTCATAGCGGCAGGGAACACCAGCAGCAAAAAGGCGCGGGCAGCCAGCGCGGGGTTGAAGATGTTCTGACCCAACCCGCCGAACAGACCCTTCACGACCACCACCGCAAAGGCTGCGCCCAGCGCGGCGACGGGATAGGGGATGGCGGGCGGCAGCGTCAGACCCAGCAGCACACCGGTGACGGCGGCGGTGCCGTCTGCCACGGTGTTGCTGCGCAGCACAAGGCGGCTGAAGAGCGCCTCTGCTGCCAGTGCGGTCAGCAGGCAGACGGTCAGCACCAGCGCGCTGCGCAGACCGAACTGCCATACCCCTACGGCGATGGCAGGCAGCAGTGCCAACAGTACCTGCCCCATGATGCGTTGGGTGGTCAACCCGTCGCGGATGTGGGGCGAGGAGGTGACGGTCAAGGTCATAGCTTTGCCTCCTTCAGAGCGTGTTTTGCGCTGCGGAACTGCTCGGTCAGGGGCAGCTTCGCAGGGCAGATATAGCTGCAGCAGCCGCATTCGATGCAGTCGGTCAGATGCTGGCGCCATAGGGCGGCGTAATCTGCGGCGCAGGCGAAGCGGTAGAGATACAGCGGCTGGAGATGGACGGGGCAGGCGCGGACACAGCGCCCGCAGCGGATGCAGGCGGTGCCGGCAGCGGCCTCGTGGGCGCGGGAGAGACACACGATGGCGCCGGTGCTTTTGATGACGGGGGCATCCAAATCCCGCTGAGCGATGCCCATCATCGGCCCGCCGGCGATGACCTTCCACGCATTATCCCGCAGGCCGCCGCAGGCCTTTATCAGCTCGCCGATAGGCGTGCCGATGGGGACGAGGAGATTTTTCGGCTGTGCCACCGCGTCGCCGGATACGGTGACGATGCGCTCCGTCAGGGGTCGCCCCTCGTAGACGGCGCGATACGCGGCGTGGCAGGTGGCCACATTGACCACCGTGCAGCCCACATCTCCCGGCAGCTTGCCCGGCGGCACCTCGCGGTGGGTAACGGATTGAATCAGCTGCTTTTCCGAGCCTTGGGGATAGCGGGTGGGCAAAACCTGCAGCTGCACTTGGGGGAACTGCTCCAATGTCGATTGCACTGCGGCGATGGCGTCGGGCTTGTTGTCCTCGATGGCCAAAACGGTGGTTTTGGGCTGCAAAACGCGCTGCAGCAGGCATAGACCTGCCAGCACCTCGCCGCAGCGGCGGCGCAGCAGCGTCTCGTCGGCGGTGAGGTACGGCTCGCACTCACAGCCGTTGGCAATCAGCGTATCCACCCTGCCCATACCGGAGCGCAGCTTGGCGTCCGTAGGGAAGGCGGCGCCGCCCATACCAACGATGCCGGCGCGGCGGATGGCAGCAAGCAGCTGCTGCGGCGTGAGGGCAGCAGGTTCGGTGGGGGGCTGAATATGGGCGCAGGGGGTGTCGCGGTAGTCGTTGGCGATGACGATGGCATCCATCTCGCCGAATACGGGGTGGCGGCGCGTTTCAATGGCCAGCACCGTGCCGGAAACGGAGGCGTGGATGGGGGCGGAGAGTCCCTCGTTATCGGCAATCCGCTGCCCCAGCTGCACCGTGTCCCCCACCTTGACGCAGGGGATGCAGGGCTGCCCGATATGCTGGCGCAGCGGCAAAATCACGTGGGCGGGTGCCGGCGGTGCGGTCAGCTCGCTGCCGCGGCTCAAGTGCTTGCCCTCATAGGGGTGGACGCCGCCGTGAAACGGGGCGGGCATCATGCGCCACCTCCGGCGGCCTTCAGCACCAGCGCCTGAAAATCGCTGACGGATATGGTGACGGAGGACACCAAGTCCGCGCCCGTGGGATGTCCGCTGTCATCGGTGGGGATGGCGGTCAGCTGCCGCGCCGTTTTGCCCGCCGTGTAGGCGGCGAATGCGGCAGCCTGCTCATACCACTCCCTGCCGATGGAGGAGGCTTTCGCCATACCGTACTGATTACCAAGGCGGTTCTTGGACAGCTGCGCGGCGGAGAGGTCGTCGGGAATCAGACCCTCCGCGGTGACAGTCAGGCGGGTCTGCACGCCGTCAAAAAGGCAGGAGGTGACGGTGTCGCCCCGCATCGTCACAGCGGCGGCACTGACGGAGCATTGGACTACGCCGTTTGCACCGTCCTCCGCGTCCTCAGCATCGTCCACGCGGCACAGCGCGGTGAGGGCGAGACGGTCGCCGCTGTGTGCGCCCAGATACACGGCGGTATCGGCGGCAGAGCGGATGGCGCGGACGAAGTCATCGGTGGAGATGGTGACTGAGGCGGTGATGTCGCCGCTTGTCAGCTCGTCGGCGCGCTTGCCCACGGCATAGGCGGCAAAGGCGGCGGCCTGCTCATCCCACTCCTTGCCGATGGGGGACGCCTTGTGCATCCCGTAATCGTCACCCAGCTCGTTTTTGGTGGCAAAGGTGGCGTCGTCGTCCAGCAGCATCTCGCCGGAATCGTCAAAGGGGACGGCGGCGGTGACTCCGTCGATGGCGCAGGAGCGGATGATGCCCTCGCTGTCCACCGTCAGCGCCACCATGGTCACATCGGTGCGGGCGCTGCCGGAGGAGTCCGGCGTGGCGTTCATACTTTTGCTGACAGTGGTGATGAGGGCAAGTCCGGTCTTGACCGAATCATCCTGCACTGCAGGCCGGTCAATGTCGCTTGTGCCGGTGTCCACCGCGATTTTGCCGGTGCAGCCGCACAGCAGCACCGCGGACATGAGCAGGAGAAGCAGCAGTTTTTTCATCATTCATGTACCTCCGGTTTCGTTTGGTTGTGGGGTGGGCGCATCTCTAGATGAATCAGCGCCGACAGCAGCGCCCGCAGCAGAATCACCACGCCCAGCATCAGCAGCTCCGACAGCTGGCGAATCAGTACGGTTTTCAATATCTCCGCTGCCATCTTGAACTCCAGACTCAAGGCAAGTCCTGCGGCGAGGCGGAATTTCACATCGTCGCGGCGGTGGGTCACCAGCACCCGCAGATAGCGGGCAAAGGCGGAGAGGGCGGAGATGCCCACCACGGCGATGCCCAGCCACTCGCACAGCGGAATCAGGACCGATAAAACGGCGTGGGTGATTTGTTCCAATGCGCTGCCCCCTTTCTTGGGTGCAGTATGCCCTGAAAGCGGAAAAAAGAAACAGCTGACATCAGTTTTGCTGCGTGATTTGCACCCCGGTGCGCATAGGATAGGCGATGAGCCGGTCGCCCTCCGGATTTTCGCGGCGCAGCGACACGGCGGTGATGGCGGGATTGCCGTAGGTGGTGTAGTAGTAGATGCCCTCATCGGTGTTGCAGCAGCAGGAGTAGAGGGTGGTCTCATAGCCGCCGCCTGCCAAGGCTGCGCAGCCACGCTGCTGCGCTACGGCGGAGAGGATGTGGAAGAACTGGGCGACGCTGGCTTCCTCGCTGCCGTCACAGACGGAGTTGTGAAGCGTATAGGCGGCGCGGACAAAGCGGGAGACGGAGCTTAAATCACCGGGCAGCCCCACGCCGCCAACGCCGAAGCTGCACGGCTGCAGCGCAAGAGCGGGGGCGAAGGTGTTGACGGGCGGCTGAGGGGTGAGGGTCATATACTGGGTGAGATTGGCTCGATGGAAGGGGAAGGGCGGCTCGTTGGTGAGAACACCGATGGGGTTATCGTAGATGCGCAGCCCCTCCGCCGTGGATTCCACCACGATGGCACCGCTGCGGTCGGCGATGAGCCAGTGGAGGGGGGAGAGAGGCAGCCGGGGCGAGAAGGGCTCCGCCCACAGATTCACCTTGCCCAGCACCTTGCGCGCCTGCTGCACATCGGCGCAGGTTCCCAAGAGGTAGGGAATCAGCTCAAAGGGGGCGAGGTTGGTTTTGCCGGCGCAATAGGGGTGATAGACGGCGCTGAGGGGGAACAGCAGCCCTGCCGCGCTCAGACCGCACTCGTTGACGGCGTCGTAGTAGAGGGGGTAGCCGCTCTCCACGTGGGCCACACCGATGATGGCGTGGTGGCGGGGCAGCGCCGCAGCGCAGCGCAGGGAAAAGGGAAAATTGCGGGGCGTGATCACCACGCTCTCGCCGAGGGAGCGATCCAAGTCCAGATTGCGCCCGAAGTAGTGCTGTCCGGTCTTGTAGGTAATGGCTGTACACATCATCAGCACCTCCTTGGCGTTAGTATGGCGGCGGGGCGGGCGGATTATCCGGCGGCGGAGATATTTTACAGTTCTGTCATATTTCCACGCCCCCTCGGCGGTTGACGGCGGGGGGATATTTATAGTATAATATGGTGATTTATTATGCGGAGGTATGCCCTTATGTGGATCGCTGATGGATGGAAAGATTACGAGCTGCTGGATTGCGGCAGCGGTGAAAAACTGGAGCGGTGGGGAGATCAGATCCTGGTGCGCCCCGATCCGCAGGCGATCTGGGAGTCGGAGCGCAAGCATCGCGGCTGGCGCACCGCCAATGCCCGCTACAGCCGCAGCAATACCGGCGGCGGTCACTGGGACAAGAAGAAGCTGCCGGAGAGCTGGCCCATTCAGTATAAGGAGCTGCGCTTTCAGGTGAAGCCTATGAACTTCAAGCACACCGGTCTTTTCCCTGAGCAGGCTGCCAACTGGGATTTCGCTATGGAGAAGATCCGCAATGCCGGACGCCCCATCCGTGTGCTGAATCTGTTTGCCTACACCGGCGGCGCCACCATCGCCTGCGCCGCAGCCGGCGCCAGCGTGTGCCACGTGGATGCGGCCAAGGGTATGGTGTCGTGGGCCAAGGAGAATGCCCGCTGCTCCGGCTTGACGGAGGCACCCATCCGCTGGATCATCGACGACTGCGCCAAGTTTGTGGAGCGTGAGATCCGCCGCGGCAAGACCTATGACGCCATCATTATGGATCCCCCCTCCTACGGGCGCGGACCCGGCGGCGAGGTGTGGAAGCTGGAGGAGAATCTGTTCCCCTTCGTGAAGCTGTGTGCGCAGGTGCTGTCGGACAAGCCCTTGTTTGTGATTTTGAATTCCTACACCACCGGTCTTGCCCCCTCGGTGCTGGGATACATCCTGCAGATGCTGGTGGGCACCAAGTATGGCGGCAAGGTCACTTGGGACGAGCTGGGTCTGCCCTGCACCGAGTCCGGTATGGCTCTGCCCTGCGGCGCCACCGGCCGGTGGTTCTCGGAATAAGAGGAAAGCGAATTTTTGACTATGGCAACAATGATCGAAACGAAAGATCTGACATTTTACTATCCTGCGGAGGAGGGACGGGCGGCAACCCCCGCCCTGCGCGAGGTGACCGTGTCCGTTGAAAAGGGCAGCTTCGTGGCGGTGCTGGGGCACAACGGCTCCGGCAAGTCCACGCTGGCCAAGCATATGAACGCGGTGCTGCTGCCCTCCAACGGCAAGGTATACGTGGAAGGCTGCGACACCTGCGATGAAAAGCTGCTGCTGGAGATCCGGCGGCGGGTGGGTATGGTGTTCCAGAACCCCGACAACCAGATCGTGGCCAATGTGGTGGAGGAGGACGTGGCATTCGCACCGGAGAATCTGGGTGTGCCTACGGCGGAGATCCGCCGCCGCGTGGACGAGGCTTTGGCGGCGGTGGGTATGAGCGAGTACGCTGTACACGCGCCCCACCTGCTCTCCGGCGGACAGAAACAGCGCATCGCCATCGCCGGCGTGATCGCTATGGAGCCGGAGTGCATCGTGCTGGACGAGGCGACGGCTATGCTGGATCCCGTGGGTCGGCGCGAGGTGCTTTCCACCATCGGCAAGCTGAACCGTGAGCTGGGCATCACCGTGGTGTTGATCACCCACCATATGAACGAGGCGCAGCAGGCTGACCGCGTGATCGTGATGAACGACGGGTGCGTAGCCATGGACGGCACGCCCCGTGAGATCTTTGCCCGGGTGGAGGAGCTGCGGCAGCTTGGCTTGGCGGCGCCCCACACGGTGGAACTGATGGAAGAACTGAACCGCGAAGGGATGGCATTGCCTTTGGATGCCATCACCGTGGAAGAATGTGCAGACGCCATTTGCCGCGAGCTGGGCATGGCGTGAAGGAGTAAGCAATTTTGGAACCGATTTTACGAGTGGAAAATCTGACCCATACCTACAGCGCCGGTACGCCCTTTGAGCGCAGCGCCGTGCAGGAGATGGAACTGACGGTGATGCCCGGTGAGTTTTTGGGCATCATCGGGCATACCGGATCGGGCAAATCCACGCTGATCCAGCATCTCAACGGACTTTTGAAGCCCACCGAGGGCACCGTCTATCTGGACGGGCAGGACATCTGGGCAGATGCGAAGAATATCCGGCAGGTGCGTTTTCAGGTGGGACTGGTGTTCCAGTACCCCGAATACCAGCTGTTTGAGGATACGGTCTACAAGGATATCGCCTTTGGCCCGAAGAATATGGGTCTTGATAAGGATGAGATCGACCGGAGAGTGCGTCAGGCAGCCGCTTTTGTGGGCCTGCGTGAAGAACTGCTGGAGAAATCTCCCTTTGAACTGTCCGGCGGACAGAAGCGCCGCGTGGCTATTGCCGGCGTCATCGCCATGGAGCCCAAGGTGCTGATCCTCGATGAGCCTACGGCGGGTCTTGACCCCCGCGGCCGTGAGAATATCCTGCGGCAGATCCGGCAGTATCACAAGGAGAAGGGCAACACCGTCATCCTTGTCAGCCACAGCATGGAGGAGATCGCGCAGAACGTGGATCGCATCGTGGTGCTTAAGGGCGCGCGCAACTATATGGAGGGTACGCCCCGTCAGGTGTTCTCCCGCGCCGAGGAGCTGGAAGCTATTGGCTTGGACGTGCCGCAGGTGACACGCATCGCCATGGCGCTGCGCCGCCGCGGCGTGGACATCGATACGGCGGTGTACACGGTGGAGGAACTGAAAGAAGCGCTGCTGCGCCTGAAAGGGGGCGGAGCAGATGCTTAAGGATATTACGCTGGGTCAGTATTTCCCCGGAAATACCATCGTGCATCGGCTGGATCCGCGCACGAAGCTGCTGGCGGTGATGCTGTATATCGTGGCGCTGTTCAACGCCAAAAGCGTGCTGACCTACGGTATTATGGCATTCGTGCTGGCACTGAGCATCAAGGTGTCCGGCGTGAAGCTGAAGGCGCTGACCCGTGGCTTGAAGCCGGTATATATCATCGTGGCGTTCACCGCCATTATGAATCTCTTTTTCACCGACGGCACGCCCTTGGCGGATGTGTGGCTGCTGCGCAGCATCACCTTTGAAGGTCTGCGTCAGGCGATCTATATGGTGCTGCGCATCGTGATGCTGATCATGGGCACCTTTCTGGTGACCTATACCACCAGCCCCATCAGCCTGACCGACGGCTTGGAGAGCCTGCTTGCACCGCTGAAGAAGCTGCATCTGCCGGTACACGAGCTGGCGATGATGATGTCCATCGCGCTGCGCTTTATCCCCACACTGATCGAGGAGACGGACAAGATTATGTCCGCCCAGAAGGCCCGCGGCGCCGATTTTGAGACCGGCAGCATCTTCCAGCGAGCCAAAGCGCTGGTGCCCATCCTTGTACCGCTGTTCATCAGCGCGTTCCGCCGCGCCGATGAGCTGGCAACCGCTATGGAGTGCCGCTGCTATCACGGCGGCGACGGTCGTACAGCGCTGCACGTGCTGCACTATCACAAGCGGGATATTCTGGTGCTGATTGGCTTTGTGCTGCTGGCGGCAGGAATTATTACACTGAAGATTTTGGGACTGTAAGAAAGGAGGTAGGCGGAGATGCGGAACATCGCGCTGATATTGATGTACAACGGCTCTGCCTATCACGGCTGGCAGGTGCAGAAAACGGAGATCACCGTGGCAGAAACGCTGGAAAAAGGGCTTTCCATGGTCTGCGGCGAGAAGATCAAGGTCACCGGCTGCGGGCGCACCGATGCAGGTGTCCACGCCGAGCACTATGTGGCTAACTTCCGCACCGAATCCCGCATTCCGGTGGAGCGCATCCCCTTTGCGGTGAACACCCATATCCCCGAGGATATTGTGGTGAAGGCGGCCTACGAGGTGGCGGAGGATTTCAACGCCATCGGCTCTTGCATCAAAAAGGAATACACCTACCGCATCTACAACTCCCGCATCAAAAATCCCTTCTATGTCAACCGCGCTTACTTTTACCCCAAGCGGCTGGACGAGGAAGTGATGGATCGGGCGGCACGGATGTTTGAGGGCACCCACGATTTCGCGGCGGTGCGCTCGGTGGGTACCAATGTGAAAAGCACGGTGCGTACCATCCACTACTGCCATGTGGAGCGCCGCGGCGATCTGCTGGAATTGAAGGTATGCGCCAACGGATTTTTGTATAATATGGTACGGGCTATTACCGGAACGGTGCTGTATGCGGCGGAGGGGAAGCTGACGCCGGAGGATATCCCCGTGATTCTGGATTCGGGTAACCGGACGCTGGCAGGACCTACGGTGCCGCCCGGAGGACTGTATCTGACACGCGTATGGTATGAGGATGAACGGCTCAATGGATAAAAGGGAATTTGAACGGGGCAATCCGCAGGAGGAGCGCCCCAAGCGAATCGCAAAACGAAAGAAGATCAAGCTCTTGCCGCTGTGCCTCGCGGTGGCGGCGGTGATGGCTGTGGCGGCGCTGGCGCTGCTGTGGGACTCCACCGCCTTTGACGGGCTGCGCCGCAGCGTGATCTACGCCCGCGCCGAAAAGGACGAGAACGGCTGCGCGCTGCTGTATACCTATGCCGCGGAGAAGGACAACAGCTACGCCTCGCTGGAGGGGAGCCTTGTGCTGGCGTCTCCCCGCCGCATTGCGCTGCTGGGCGAGGATATGGCTGTGCGCTACAGCGCCGATGTGAAGTTCCGCCAGAGCGCCATCTGCTCCAACGGCAAGGTGGCGGCGGTGTACGACATCGGCGGCACGGAGATCTATATCCTGAGCGCGCAGGGTCTGGTGCGGCAGCTGACGGCAGAGGGTGAGATCCTCACCTGCACCCTCAATGACAAGGGCGCGCTGGCGGTGACCTACAACAAAAGCGGCTACAAGGCCGGCGTTGTGGTCTACAGCGACAAGGGCGAGCTGCTGTTTGCCTTCAACTCCGCCGACCGGTTTTTGATGACTGCCACCGTTTCCCGTGACGGGCGGCAGATGGCGGCCGTCACTATGGGGCAGGCGGAGGGCGACTTTGCCAGCAGCGTGGTGATCTACCGCATGGAGAGCGACACGCCCCACGCAGTGTGTGAGCTCAGCGGCGGCGCGGTGTACGATCTTGGCACGGTGGGCAACACCTACTGCGCCGTGGGCGAGGATGCGCTGCACTTTATCGGCAGCAACGGCGCACTGAAGGCGGTCTATGACTTTGAAGGCGGCTATCTGCGCCGCTGCGGACTCAGCGATGAGGGCTTTGCGGCACTGTTGCTGGGTCGTTACAAATCCGGCAGTCAGGCGCGTCTGGTCACCGTGGACGATGACGGCACGGTGCTGGGCGAGGTGGAAGTGGATCACGAGGTGCTGAACGTATCCGTGGCAGGCAAGTATGTGGCGGTGCTGTACAGTGATGAGCTGGTGATCTATGACAAGCAGCTGCAGCCCTGCGCCCGACTGACCGAGGTCAGCGCCGCCAAGCTGGTGCTGATGCGTCAGGACGGCAGTGCGGTGCTGGTAGGCTCCGGTTCGGCCAGCTTGTATCTGCCTTGATGGAGGAAAACGATAATGACAATAAACACAGCGATGATCGTGGATATTGTGATCGCGGCGGTGCTGGTGCTGTCGGTCATCATCGGCGCGGCGCGGGGCTTGCTGAAAAGCCTTGCCGGTGTGCTGATCGTGGCGGTGGCGCTGTTTGGCGCGTCGTGGGCATCGCGGGAGTTTGCTGAGCCCGTGGCACAGTGGCTCTACCCTGTGCTGGAGGAGAAACTGCAGGAATATATGCCGCAGGAGACGGCAAGTCTGGAGGATACGCTGGAAAAATTCAACTTTTCCGGCGAAAAGCTGCAGGAGATGATGGACGAGATCCTGCAAAAGGCGAAGGACACCGGCGGCACGGTGTTTGACGCCGCAACGGAGAGCATCAGCCTTTCTATCGCATCGGCGCTGGTGTTTTTGATCGTATTTTTGGTGCTGCTGCTGGTGCTGTGGCTGTTGATGCAGCCGCTGCACGCGCTGATGAAGCTGCCGGGCTTGAATCTGCTCAACCGGATCGGCGGCGGCACACTGGGCTTGGTCGTGGGCGCACTGCTGGTGTTTCTGGCGGTGTGGGCGATGCTGCGCTTCGGCATCTTGCTGACGCCGGAGCTGGTGGAGGAGACTTATCTGCTGCAGTTCTTCGCCAACAACAGCCCCCTGAGCCTGCTCGCATCTTTGTAAATTACCGGAGCATTCCGGATGAACCCATATACGGAGGGAAACCATGCAACCGACTCTTTGTTCCAAATGTAAGAAAAATGTGGCTGTCGTCTTTATCTCGCGTATGAACGAGAAGGGCGAGCCTACCAATGAGGGCTTGTGCCTCAAGTGCGCCGCGGAGCTGAAGCTGCCGCAGGTGGAAGATATGATGAAGCGGATGGGCATCACGCCCGAGGATCTGGAGGGCATCAACACCGAGATGATGCAGGCCTTCGGCGGTGCGGAGGAGCTCATGGGCGAAATGGGCGAGGATATGGATGACGACGAGGATGAGGAGAGCGGCAAGACCGCTACCTTCCCCTTCCTCAACCGTCTCTTTGGCGGCAGCAATCCCCCCGCGGAGAAGGGCGATGCCCCCGCAGGCGGCGGCCGCGAGGAGCGCAAGGAGCGCAAGGGCGATAAAAAGCGCAAGTTCCTTGACAACTACTGCATCAACCTCAGCCAGCGCGCCCGTGACAACAAGCTGGACGCGGTGATCGGCCGCGAGCAGGAGATCGAGCGGGTAGTGCAGATCCTCAACCGCCGCCAGAAGAACAATCCCTGCCTCATCGGCGAGCCGGGCGTCGGCAAGACCGCCATCGCCGAGGGTCTTGCCCAGCGCATCGTGGCAGGCGATGTGCCCTTCAAGCTGCGGGATAAGGAAGTGTATCTGCTGGATCTGACGGCTCTGGTGGCCGGCACCCAGTTCCGCGGCCAGTTTGAAAGCCGCATGAAGGGCCTTATTGAGGAGATCCGCAAGCTGGGCAACATCATTCTCGTCATCGACGAGGTGCACAACATCGTGGGAGCAGGCGATGCCGAGGGCAGTATGAACGCCGCCAACATCCTCAAGCCTGCCCTCAGCCGCGGTGAGATCCAGGTCATCGGCGCCACCACCTTTAACGAGTATCGCAAGCACATCGAAAAGGACACCGCGTTGGAGCGCCGATTCCAGCCGGTGACCGTCAACGAACCCAATATCGAGGATACGCTGAAGATCCTCAAGGGCATTGCCCACTATTATGAGACCTATCACGGCGTGCGCATCGGCGACGGTGTGCTGCGTCAGGCAGTGCTGCTGAGCGAGCGCTATATCACCGACCGCTTCCTGCCCGACAAGGCCATCGACCTCATCGACGAGGCCTGCTCCGACCTGAATCTGAAGGATCGGGACATCAACCGCCGCATGGAGGTCAAGCGGGATCTGGAGAATGTGACCTTTGAGCGCGAAACGCTGATGAGCGCCGAGGCCCCCGAGGGCAAGGAACTGTCCAACGAGGAGCTGGACGCCCGCTATGCCCGCATTGCCGAGCTGCGCAGTCAGGAAATGCGGCTGCAGCAGGAGCTGGAGGAGCTGGAGGCCAAGGGCGTGCCGGAGCTGACCATGGAGAACATCGCCCGCGTCATCGAGCTGTGGACGAAGATCCCCGCCAGCCGCATCCGCGAGGAGGAGTTCAAGCGCCTTGCCGAGCTGGATCAGCGCCTGAAAAAGCACATTGTGGGGCAGGACGAGGCCATCGCTGCCGTCGCCGCCGCCATCCGCCGCAACCGCGTGGGCATCTCGCCCAAGCATAAGCCGGTCAGCTTCATTTTCGTCGGCTCTACCGGTGTGGGTAAGACGGAGCTGGTCAAGCAGCTGGCGGACGATCTTTTCAACGCACCGGAATCCCTGATCCGTCTGGATATGTCCGAGTTTATGGAGAAGCACTCCGTGTCCCGTATCGTTGGCTCGCCTCCCGGCTATGTGGGCTATGATGAGGCCGGTCAGCTGACCGAGAAGATCCGCCGCAAGCCCTACAGCGTGGTGCTGTTCGATGAGATTGAGAAGGCGCACCCCGATGTGCTGAATGTGCTGCTGCAGATTCTGGACGACGGTGAGATCACCGATGCCCATGGCCGCAAGGTGAATTTTGAAAATACCGTTATCGTCATGACCTCCAACGCAGGCAGCGACAAGGCAGTGGGCAGCGTGGGCTTCGGCCGCAGCGCCGATGAGCAGGGTCGCGAGCGGGTGATGAAGGCGCTGCAGGAGTTCCTGCGCCCTGAGTTCATCAACCGCGTGGACGAGATCATCTACTTCAACCGCCTGACCCGCGAGCACTTCGCCGACATCGCCCGCATTATGCTGGACGAACTGCGGGATTCCCTCAAGGAGAAGGGCTACAGCTTCAGCTATGATGAGGCGCTGGTGGCGCTGCTGGTGGAGAAGTCCTACTCCGCCACCTACGGCGCGCGCAATCTGCGCCGCACCATCCAGAAGGAGCTGGAGGATCCCATGGCAAGCCGCATTATCGAGAGCTTCGACAATCCCATCACCCAGCTGAAGGCAACCGCCGAGGACGGTCAGGTCAAGCTGTACACGCTGTGAGCGTAAAGCGCTCACAATGAATTGCCTACGGCGTGAATTGCGCCGGTGGCGCATGAATTGGCTTGCGTCATGAATTGCCCTGCGGGGCATAGAGAAAAGGCAATTCAAATCATGGAGTGAAACGAGAAATCATGGCGCGGCAGCGCCGATTTATGTCCTGCGAGGGACAAATCATTCCGGCAGGAGAGTTACAATGAAAGATAATGCTTTGGTGGAGCTGTCCCGCGCGTTTGCGGTTGATATTGTGAATCTGTGCCAAGCGGTAAAGGAGCGCGGTAAGGGGAGCGTTCTGCTCAACCAGATGCTCCGCAGCGGCACCAGTATAGGAGCAAACATCCACGAAGCCAATTACGCATCCAGCAAGGCGGACTTTATCAACAAGTTTCAAATTGCGTTGAAGGAATGCTATGAAACGGATTATTGGCTCGCATTGTTCAAGGACACCCATATGATAACGGAAAGCGAATATGCGGATATATTTGCCAAATGCAGCAAGCTTCGCAAACTGCTGATTGCGTCGCTGACAACAGCGAAAGGACGGTGACCTCGTCTGTGTCTGATTGGAGACTAAGCGGTCAGGAAAAATATCTTGCCGGTGCGACCTTGTTTAGGGTTGTATTCCCAATTGAGGGAAGAACAGCCTGCCGGGAGCAGAATGCAATTCTTCGTATGATCGCAGACGGACCGACAGCCTATGTGCAGGAGAACGGTCAGTGGCAGCGGATCGAGGAGGGGGACGTTTATCCAATTGATTGGCACGCCCACTGTGACTTCTGCTGGGAAAAGGCGACGCCGGAGCAAGAGGGGATATTTTATTTCACCAAAGATATGTCCCACGCAGTCTGCGAGGAGTGTTTTCGGGATTTTCACGAGCAATTCAAGTGGAAGGTGCTGGACGGTGCAGCACATGTCACCCAGCTGACCGAAGAGGAGGAAGAGAAATGAAACTTTTTCGCAAAAATATTGAGCCGCGCTGCGCCTACTGCACCCGCGGCAGCCAGATCAACGAGGAGGAAGTGGCCTGCGTGAAGCGCGGTGTGGTGGCGGCAGATCACCACTGCGGCGCGTTCCGCTATGACCCGCTCAAGCGCGTGCCGCCCCGTCCCGTGGCACTGGAGACGGCAGAACTGAAGCAGGAGGATTTCTCTCTGTAAGGAGGATGCTATGAAACCCACAAAAGTTTGGGCAGTGTATTTCAGCGGTACCGGCACCACGGAAAAAACGGTGCGGCGCATCGCGGAAACGGTGGCGCAGGCGCTGTCCGTGCCCTGCGAGACCCTCAGCTTTACGGTGCCCCATCAGCGGGGGAGTGCGCTGGCGTTTACCGCTGATGATCTGGTCATCTTCGGCACGCCGGTCTATGCCGGTCGCGTGCCCAATGTGCTGCTGCCGTTTTTGACGGAAATGGTGTCCGGTAACGGCGCTTTGGCTGTGCCGGTGGTGCTGTACGGCAACCGCAACTATGACGATGCGCTGGTGGAATTGCGCGACATTCTGCGCGCTGACGGCTTTGTGCCGGTGGCTGCGGCGGCCTTCGTGGGGGAGCATTCCTTCTCCCGTGTGCTGGCGGCCGGTCGCCCCGACAGCGAGGATATGCTGCTGATGGAGGGCTTTGCCGAGGCGGTGGCGCGCAAAGTGCTGCGTCTGGATGCAATTCCGAAAGATGTACTGGCGGTGGGCGGCGAAGAACCTATCCGCCCCTACTATAAGCCCCGTGACCGCGAGGGTAACTTCATCAACATTTTGAAGGTGAAGCCCAAAACCGATTTGTCCAAGTGCAACGGCTGCGGTCTGTGTGCCGCGCTGTGTCCTATGGGTTCTATCGACGCAAGCAACCCCGCGGAGGTCAGCGGGATCTGCATCAAGTGCTGCGCCTGCGTCAAGGGCTGTCCCTCGGGCGCGAAATACTACGATGACGAGGGCTATCTCTACCACCAGCACGAGCTGGAGGAGATGTATGCCCGCCGCGGAAAAGTGGAAATGTTCCTATAACGCAAAAAAGCCACCCGATCGGGTGGCTTTTGGTTTTGGCTCTTTAGAGACACACAACCCTCGGCTTTGCCGGGGGTATGAAAATCTTATAGATGGAAAAGAAATGCCTCCAATAGTAGAATAGAGCAGGTTCGCCAACCGCACTAATACTAAAGGAGGCAGTCACATGAATGACATCAATAGTTTATCGCACAGTAAGTGGAGATGCAAGTACCATATTGTCTTTGCACCGAAATATCGCAGGAGAGAAATATACGGAGATATCCGCAAGGATATTGGAGTAATACTGAGAAAATTATGCGAGCAGAAAAAAGTTGAGATCGTGGAAGCGGAGCTATGTCAGGATCATATCCATATGCTGGTAAGTATTCCGCCGAATATAAGTGTATCACAGTTTGTGGGATATCTGAAAGGAAAGAGCAGTCTAATGATATTCGACCGGCATGCAAATTTGAAATACAGATATGGAAATCGGCATTTCTGGTGTAGGGGCTATTATGTAGATACAGTCGGAAAGAACGAGAAAAAGATTGCTGAGTATATTCGGGAGCAATTACAAGCGGACATTATGGAAGACCAAATAGGACTGAAAGAGTTCGTAGACCCGTTTACGGGTGCTAAGAATACCAAGGCATAAAAATTACAGGCCGCTTTAGCGGCGGCCTGTAAAAACATATGCGATTGGCGAACCTTTTCATGCATCTTAAGATGCCGCTGGCACCAGGCCCTTTTAGGGCCTTTTCATACCACGCGTTTTACGCGTGGTTTTGATTATACAATATTAAATAACTCCCGCAGGTCGCGGATCTCGTGATCGATGCGCAGACCGTCGGGGCGCGGCGCACCCTTGGGGTTGTACCAGCAGCAGGGGAGCCCTGCGTTATTGGCGCCCTTGATGTCGCTGGAGAGGGAATCGCCGATGACGAGGCAGTTTTCGGGCGTGATGCCGTCGATGCGCTGCAGCACATAGTCGAAGTAGGCGCGGCTGGGCTTGGCGGCACCTGCCTCCTCGGAGATAAAGGCGTCGGTAATGTAGGGGGCGATCTCGCTGCCGGACAGCCGCGCTCGCTGCACGGATGCCACCGCGTTGGTGACGATGTAGAGCTTGTGGGTCTGCGCCAGTGTCTGCACCACCTCCAGCGCGTGGGGCAGCAGCACCGCGCTCAGCCCCAGATTGGTCAGCTGGATGCGGTTGCACTCCACCGGATCGCGGTCAATGCCCAGTTCGCCCAGAAAGCGGCGGAATCGCTCCACCACCAGAAACTCTTTGGTCACCAGTCCCTGATCCAGCTGATGCCACAGCGGCTGGTTGATGGATTCGTAGAATGCAAACAGCTCCTCGCTATAGAGGAGGCCGCAGTATTCGCACACTTTTGCAAATGCGTTGTGGTTGGCGGCACCGAAATCAAATAAGGTATCGTCTGCATCGAACAGCAGATAGGTATAGCGGCTCATGGCGGGATGCTCCTTCCGTATATTATATATAGTATAGCATACACGATATCTCGGTGCAATATGGTGCAGATGGCACAACCTATAGTGCGGAATAAGCGGCGCTTTTGACAGGAATAACAAATACTTAAGAAGATGAAAAACTTTTCAAAAAAGTGTTGACAAATGCTGCTGCAAGTGGTATTCTATCAAAGCTGTCTGCGTGAGCGACAGCGGGTCTCAAAAAAATCGACAACTTTCGAAAAAAGATGTTGACAAACGCAGAATGATGTGGTAACATATCAAATGTTCCGCGATTGGGACGTGTACCTTGTAAATTAAACAATGAACGAAACGAAAAGCACCAGACGGGAGCACTGAAAAGTGCGACTAAGAAGCTTGCGCGAAGTACCGGGTTTAGTCAATTACCGGGAAAAGCGTAAGGATAAAAAGTTTTGATAGCTATGACAAATAGCTCGATAAAGGTTTAAGCAGCGAGAGCTGTTTAGATACGATTTATTGAGA
>JAGBEA010000048.1 GCA_017937195.1 Oscillospiraceae bacterium
ATCGAGACATCTAACCACTTCCGCTGCATTGATATGGCGATTGACAGCGCAGGGGCTACTCTCACTGAAAAGTTCATCAAAGATCTACACGCAGTTCTGAAAACCGGTACCAGCGATAGTCGCAAGGATTGGTTTTCGGTGGGGGAATATAAGAAGCTGCCCAACGAGGTAGGCGGTAACGACACCACGCTGCCGGAAAATGTTGCCGACGAAATGCGTAAGCTGCTGGCGAGTTACAATGAACTGCCCTCTAAGACTTTTGAGGACATCGTAGCCTTTCATGTGGCCTTTGAACGAATCCATCCCTTCCAGGACGGAAATGGCCGTGTAGGCCGCCTGATCCTCTTTAAGGAGTGCCTGAAGTATAATATTGTTCCGTTTATCATTGAGGACAATCTGAAGTTATTCTACTACCGCGGCCTCAAAGAGTGGGATCACGAAAAAGGCTTCCTTCTGGACACCTGCCTCACCGCTCAAGACCGATTTAAGGCTTATTTGGATTATTTTAGGATTGCATATAATGTTCATCATTGAAAGAGGAGACACATATGAATAATCAATTTATTCCTGCAGAACGGTTACGTGTATTTATCAGCTCTGCACAGAGCGATGAGGGAGTTTTTGCATGGAGCGATGTTCGTCAACGCGTTAAGAGGTATTTGGGGGAGTGCGTCTATCTTAATCCCTTTATTATAGAAGATGTCGCTTCAACTACTCCATCTAATCAGTTTTACCAGCAGCAACTGTTAAGATCTGACATTGTTGTTCTACTGGTCAAAGGAGAGGTTAGAAAGGGGACTGCCACTGAATATGCGCTAGCTTCAAAGTATAAGAAACCATTGCTTGTGTATTTTCTTGAGGATGGCAGTGTTCAGTCGTTAAGCGTAGTGGAATTAAAGACTGACATTCAAAGTACGGATTGTTGTACATATCGTCAAGTGAAAAATTTTGATGATATAGAAATCCAAATTCGAAACGATGTAATACAAGATGTTATCAGGTATTATCAATCGTATTCATTACAGTATCCGGAATTGGGTGAAGTTCCTGCAACTATCATACCTATACATAAGGATACTGGGGATAGCACTGGGGCTAGTCCTAGTGTTCCGACTAAGACGGCATTAGCTCAGTTCAGCAGTTGCTACAGGCATATCTTCGATCTGCTTTCAATGAGTTATGTAGTAACACAAAAAGAAGAAACGCGTTCTCCTTTTCATGACTTGGGAGAGGTGTTGCTAAATTGGCTTGTTAATGGCGATGTGCCCTCCTGTGATTCGAGAATTTTACAGTTGATTGAAGAACTGACACCAATTTTCAACGACACTGAATGGTTAAAGAAAAGGTGGGATGCGATTAGATGTGAATGGGCAGGAGATTTGGAGGGTGCATTAGAGGCTGAGCAGCAAGCTCTGTGTTTAGCCAAAAAATCTAAAATCCCACAGTGGATTATTAACAACATCTTAATTGACTGTCGCAATATTCAAAATGAGGTCAACCAAAATAATCGTCAGCCGTTTGGAAAGAACAGTGCACAAGAGGAACTTGACGGTATTGATACTATTGCCTATCTACCTGTTCTTGATCGTTATTGTGGAAATGTTTATGATGCAATTCAAAAGGAGAAACTGAAGGTAGAAACAGCAAAACCGGGAACGAGATTTTTCGGCTCCAATTTTGAAACTACCATAAATAATGTTGAGAATTATTTCTTTTCGGCTGTGTTATATGGTTCATACTCCCATCTGATTATTGCTCGAGATTTGCTTTTTAATGCACTATGGGGTTATGCAGAAATATCTGGAGACGCACAGCTGTTGCAAGGTTGCATTAAACTGTTAGTCTTAAAAGGCAATACAAAGCCATTTAAATTAACACTTGATTATAAATGGGATGACATTTATACAACGGTCACCTCTAATGCTGATCTAATTTGGAGCCTTGCCAACAAGGCACCAATTATTAATCGCGATGCCATTAAACAGGCAGTGTTTATGAAGCTCGGAATGTATTTTTCTGACGAGGCGTTTGCGAGCGCGGAACAATACCTAGCAGAAGTCGCGGATAGTATATACTGGGGCAATGCTGAAGATTATTTTGATTGCATTTCCCAAAATATGAGAAGATTGTCTCAGTCAAAAGTTGCGAGAACTATCTGTGGCATTCTTCGTGACCAACGTTTTCATATGGGAGGGAAAATTTCCAATATCCTGGTCCAAATAGACCTGGAAACAGTAGATGTTTCGCTTCAGACAGAATTACGGGATGCTCTTGTTGAAAGGTTAACATTCATTGTCAGTAATGGGGGCTCTCCACAATTTATTGCTGCGTTGGCAAGTCAAAATGCCGAGGTGTTTGCGCCTTTGGCCGATGCTCCCGATAACGGATTAACCGGAATTCAAAAAGTTTTTTATGAAATTAATATGGGTAGTGGTGATTGGGGACAAGTCCTGGAAAGTGAGATACAAACTGCGAGAAGTCAATTTGAGGCAAACAAAGATCCGGGGAAATATATAGGATTTTTTGAACATCCATATACAACAATAAAGACAGTTGTTCGAGAACACTATAGTCCGTCTATGGATCAGTTGCTAATAGATCACTTTATTCCGTTGTGCACAGAAGTTCTTTCAAGTCAGATTGAAGCTGGAACAAAGAATAATTGCATTGATGCGCTTTGCGATGTGCTGATTTGTTCGGAACAGTGCAAAAAAACTTTACCAGCAGAACTGATAGATACAATTTCAACCGGCAATTGGGCCGAGTGTCGATCGGCTTGGAGCGGATCCAACGATGGCTTATCTTGCCGCGTGCTGATGCTGAGAATTATTACAGGAGTTGCGGGTAAAGAAGAATTGATGGAATGGAGTTTTGGTTACAGCAAAAAAGAACAGGAAGAACGTGTCGTTCTATCAAAATGTATTGAACAATATTTACGGAATTGCGACGATGTTCAAAACCACGCTGATGCAACTATTCTGTCTATTGCAATCCAGTGTATAGAAGACGAATATTGGGTTGTGCGGAAATATGCTTGTAATTCTATGGCAATGTTGGTGAATTCGCAGTATAAACTATTAGTAGAGCGCAAATTATACGAAGCGGCAATAGATCCGTCTCATTATGTCAGGAACCACATTCTTCAACTTTGCAAAGATGGATGTGTTAATGATGCAGAGATTGCTGCAAAATTGGTTGAGATGTTACGGAATGATGCCAACTACGCAATAAGAAGTTTTGCAGATATGAAATAGTAGACCAATCCATATTCATGGCAAAAGCCGGAGATTGACTCATGTCAGTCTCCGGCTTTAGTTTACTTTGTTGCATTGGATTTTTCTCGGCAGTGTCACTTTTTTCAGTATACCGTTTTTGCATTGTGATGTTTGCGAAGATGTAAGAGAGTTTTGGGTCAAACTTTCGAAAATCATTGTGCTATGAAAATTTTCCGAAAAAAATTGAGGTTTACCCATTGACTTTTTGGGCCAAAACTCATATTACTTAAATAGAGGCATTTATATTTGCCGTTTTTATTTACGAAGGAGGAGTTGATGAATCTACAAAAAAGGAGGTAATAATATGGCTGAGAATAAAAGCTTGTTTTATGACGCTAAGGAAGTCATGGAAATGTTGGATTTGAAAAAATCCAAAGGGTATGCTTATTTGGATAAGGCTATGGCAACCAGTAAGCAGTTTGTCGTGAGCCGAATCGACAAGCTGTATCGAATCCATAAAGAGTCATTTGATTCCTGGATGAAGCAGATCAACCAACCCATCCAAAACTGATTCCAAAGCAAAAAACAAGCAATAGGAAAGGATACTCGATCATGCCGAGAAAGAAGAGAATTCCTCGAAATGATTTGGGTATTCCGGAATACGAAATGGAATCTTTGGCAAGAGTGTTACTTCCTATTTTGAAGAAGTATATTGACTCGGAGGAAGGAAAACGGGATTGGCAGGAATGGCAAGCCCGAATGAAAGACGGTGCAAATTGCACCGTGAGCAAGGAATTAAAAGAAGAACTGAATCTTAGTGATAAAAACTAAGGGATACCCAAAATGAGCAAAGCCACAGGCGGGAAACCGTCTGTGGCTTTGCTCATTTAGATTACATAGCTATTAATTCATAAGTAAAAGCTGCTGCTTGCTTAGTTTGGGCATGATCCTCTGTAAATGCTTTTATAAAAGTGTTTCGTTCATTTACATCAACTGGAAGTTGTATTTCATTGATCCGTTCACTTTCATTATATAGATGGAATTTTAATCTATATCCCAACGAAGCATCCGACCATTTACAAAAATCATCGTAGAATTTAATAGATGTAAGCCAATTTCCGTTGATAGCATCAAATGGAGATAAACTTCCGTTTATGCATTCAAAAGTTTGATTTAAATCTTTCAGATGTAACAGCAACTCATTGAACAACTCTGTTCCAAAGTGGTTGGTAGAACGATCATAAGTAAATTTGGCATCGTTTGAAATATCAGATATAATCAATTTGCCGTCTTTAAGACCGTATAATACTGAGGATACCTGTTTTTTATCCCAATAACCATATATGTTTCTTGCGCCTTCATCTTTATGTGAATATTGAATATCAAGTTTATATCCACGCATCGATACGTTCGTATGCATTTTTTATATTTCACCACTTTCAGAAATAAACGATAAAGGCGAATCCATCTCCCAAAGGAAATGGGTTCGCCTTTAACTTGTTTGGAAAACTCGTGGAAATGTGAAAGTTAATTGGATGAAAGCAAATTCGATTATTCCACCAAGCCATATTTCACCTTGATGCGGTCCAGTTTTTCCAGCATCGGCTCGGCGGCGAGGAGGAGGAAGAGAACGGTGGCGGCGGCGTGGATGAGATCCATGGGCAGGCCGGAAATATAGTAGGCTTTCAGCATTTCCCAATTGACGCTCTGGGCATTGTACATCAGCGCGGCGGCGGGGTTCATAATGCCGCCATAGAGGATAACCGCTGCAAAGGCGCCGAAGGTGGCAAGACTGCCGCGGCTGCGGCGCAGGAGACCTTTGCGGAAGCATACACCGGCAAGGAAGCCGATGATACCCATACTGAACATCTGCCAGGGCATCCACGGACCTTGGGAGAACAGCACATTGGACACCAGCATGGTCACAGCGCCAACCAGAAAGCCGGTCTCGCCGCCGAAGGCGACACCGGAGATGATGACCAGTGCCAGCACCGGTTTGAACTGGGGCAGCATAAAAAAGGCGGAGCGTCCTGCCACGCCGATGGCGCACAGCACGGCGATGACCACCAGTTCCCGCGCCTTGGGTTTCCGGCTTTCAAACACCAGAAAGAACGGTATCATACACTCCAAAAGCACCAGCAATGCCGTCAGGTGGTAATATTGGTTGCCCAAGTACATCACACCGGCAAAGATGGTCAGCGGGATACACAGTACGATCAGTACGGCTGCCACAAGGGTGCGGCGGCTCAGCTTTCTCTGCGCGGCGGGAATCTGCAGCATAGCAGACGGTGCGCTTCTGCGGCCGATGGCGGCAATGAATGCACACAAGGAAGCAATCAGCACAAGGTAGAGCTTCAGTTGATCATAGCCGCCGGAGCTGATGCCGTCTGCGTTGATCAGCTTCGACAAATCGGTGGTGCCGGTGGCATAGAAAAACACCGCCAGCGCCATTGCCAGCGACACACCTGCCAGTATTTTCCGCCATACAGGCAGCGGCTTGGGTTGGAAGGTCACTGCCGTTTCCCTCACCTCGGGCAAGGCGGTCACCGGGGGGATTTCCGGCTCTGCAGGCGGTTCGCCGCCGCAGCAGGCGATGATGTCGGACACGGTTACCGCTTCGCCAAGCAAGTGGCGCGCCATACGGTTGGCAGGCGTGGTATAGAAGCTGTTGCCGGAGAAGAACTCTCTCGGCGTACCCTCCGCCACGATGCTGCCGTCGAAAAAGAGACCGCATTTGTGGGCATATTCGGCGCAGAAGGGGACATCGTGGCTGACCATCAATATGGTCACGCCCTGCGCGGAAAGGCGGCGCAGAATGTGGGCGAAAGTCGCCTTGAATTCCGCGTCAAAGCCCTTGGTGGGCTCGTCCAGCAGCAGAATATCGGGGGCGGTCAAAAGCACCTTTGCCAAGGCGGCGCGCTGCTGCTCACCGCCGGATATATCGTAGGGGTGACGGTCTAAAAATTCCCGCAGACCGCACAATTCCGTGATGCGCGCAACTTCTGCATCCTGTTTTTCTTTGGGGAGCTTCTCGCCGCGGAACACTTCGTACAAGTCCTCGCGGACGGTGCGCTTGACAAAGAGTGTCTGCGGATTCTGGGGCAGATGCCCCAGCCTGCCCTGCAGGCGAACATCACCGCGATAGGCTTCGCGCAGACCGGAGATCACCTTCAGCGCGGTGGATTTACCGGCTCCGTTGCCGCCTAAAAGTGCGTAAAACTCGCCGCGGCGCAGCCGTAAGGAAAAGCCTTTTACCACATCGTGGCCGTCTTTTTCATAGCGGAACCACAGATCTTCGCAGGCTAATGTGACATCCGCGGGATATGTGGGGCACGTTTTTTCCGCAAGGGGCAGCAGCGGCTGCTCCGCTGTGCGGAGGGTGAGAAAACGGCTGCCGTCGCGGACGGTCAAAGGGCAGGACAGCTGCGTATCCACCGCTGCCCAAACCCGCATGGCAGTGGGCATGGCAAGGAACATACCGCTGCCTTTGTCCTTCAGCTGCAGCCCTACCTGTTCCGGCTTACCGTCGCAGAGGATCGCGCCCTCGTCCATCACAATGACGCGTGTGGCGAAGGGAAAGGCCTCCTCCAGACGGTGCTCCGTCAGAATGACGGTAGTACCCAGTTCCCGATTGATCTTACCCAGCAGCGCCAGAAATTCGGCGGCGGCGATGGGATCAAGCTGGGCGGTAGGCTCGTCCAGCACCAGTACGCTTGGCTGCATCGCCATCACGGAGGCAAGGCTCAAAAGCTGCTTTTGTCCGCCGGAAAGCTCTGTGACGCTTTGATAAAACCAATTCTCAATGCCGAAGAAAGCGGCGATCTCCGCCACACGGCGGCGGATGGTAGGGGTATCGTAACCCAGACTCTCTAAACCGAAGGCCAGCTCGTGCCACACCTTATCGGTGACCACTTGATTTTCCGGCGATTGCAGCACATAGCCGATCTGCTGCGCCTGCTCTCGCTGGGAAAGCGCCGATAGCGGTGTGCCTTGGTAGCATATCTCGCCGGAGAAGCGTCCGTGAGGCGTGAGGCAGGACTTCAAGTGCCGCAGCAAGGTGGACTTCCCGCAGCCGGAAGGGCCGCAGAGGATCACAAACTCGCCCTGCGCTACGGTGAAAGAGATGCCGCGGAGTGCTTTCCGCTCGCCCTCGGGATAGGTAAAATCTACATTTTTGAATGAATAGCTTTCCATTTTCGCTCCTCTGCTCCGTTCAGCACCACGGGCATCATACACAAGATTAGATATACGAACTGAAACGACAGGGTCACGGTATTCAAGCCCACATAGCGGATGCTGGGGAAGTAGCGAAAGCCAAAGGCAGACACCAGCATTCCGCAAAGGAGATAAAAGCCGCAAAAGGTTAAAAATAGCAGCGCCAGCTTATCCCGCTCATCAAAGCGGTAGATGGAAAAGGCGGTGCGGCCTTTTAATCCGTAGCCGCGGCTTTTCATACTGTCGGCAGACTCGATGGCGTTTTCCAGCGTCCAGGTGACCATAATGGACAGCACCGTGACGGCCAGCTTCGTGCGGTGCAGGAGGCTGCCCTGCGTCATATCTCTGCCGATGCTCTTCTGGGCATCCACCGTCAGCTCCAGCTGGGCTTTGCATTTGGGAATAAACCGCAGCGTCATACTCAAAACCAACGACATTGCCGGAATGATGCGGCCAAAGAGATAGATGAACTTATCGGAGGTAATGACGCGGTTGAAGCTTAAAAACCACAGCATCACCGTGGAGAGCAGCACACCGGCGGAAAGTCCGTAGAGGATGCTCTCCAGCGTCAGCGGATTTCCCGTGGGGAAATACAGCAGGATGGTGACACCCTCGTGGCTGAAGGCGGGGTTCATAAGGGCGGTGAGCAGCATAATGGGCAGACACCATTTCAGCGAAAACAGCACCGCCCGTTTTCCCTCTGTCTGTGCGGCATAGCAAACGGCGCAGAGCAGGGAGATGCCTTGCGAAACGGGATGCCGCAGCGCCATCGAAAAGGCGATGACCAAGGCGAAATAAAAGAAATTCACCAAGGGGTGGTACTTTGCAAATCTATCCATACTTAAAATAGGTTCTTGCCACCCACATCGTTGCCCAAATCGCAGGTATAGCGCCACTCCACCGTGTCGCCATCCTGCAGCTGATAACGGGAGCAGCCATAGTTGGGATACCAGCCGTTGACGCGGTACATCCAGCCGGAAAGACTGCCGCAATCGAATTCGTACAGATTGTGGATGCCCTCGATATAGGCGCTGTTGTACATAGGCGTCCAGGAGGATTCCATATGGATGCCGTTTTCGCGGCAGACCCGCTGCAGCACATCAAACACCGACTCGCCCTCGTAGAAGGTGACAGTGGTGGCAGGCAGGATCACACCGCCGGAGGGAACCATTTCCAGCTTGTCCTCATCCAGCTGCGGGAGATTGTTGAGGATCGTGCTGCACTCGATGGAGAAGGTGCAGGTATAGGCGGTGGCTGTGTTCACCTCCTGATCCTCCGGCTCTGCAGGCTTGGGCTTGCCCTCGGGAATGGGGTCGGTGTGATATTTGTCCTTGCCGTCGCTGTTTTCCGGTGTGGCGGAGGTGTCCGCATCGGCGGCGGGATCACCGGAGGTGTCGGAGACGGAGCTGTCCTCTGCCCCGTCGCTTTGCGGCAGAGGATCGGGGCGGATCACCAGAGTCCCCACGCTGCCGTCCAGAGTGAGGTTCAAAACGGTGGTTTTGCTGCCGGTAAGGGATACGGCTGCCACCGCTTTGTCACCGTCGTAGGCAGTGGCACTCTGCGCCGTCCATTCCGTATCCAAAAAGACGGAGAGCGGCGCGGAGAAGCCGAACGCCTTCGGCTGCAGCAGCGTGAGCTGAATGTCGCCCTCGGCAGTTTTGGTCACCTGCAAGCCAAGGTTGATTTCCGTGGGAGCGGAAATATCGCTGCCAAAGACCGTCCACTCATAGTGCAAGCCATTGGATTCGCCGGTGAAAACGCAGATGGCATTCTCCTCCTTGATCTGCGTGAGGAGCTGCTGGGCAACGGTGCCGTCCTCGCCGATGGCAATGGGCTCTTTCAGATCTGCCTTGCTGAAGTTTCCCTGACAGGCGCAGAGGGAAAAGAGGAGGGAAAGCGTGAGGATCAGGGTGAAAAATCGTTTCATAAGCATTCTCCGATTGGTGGGATAGATACGCATATCGGCAGGGGGAGACCTGCCGATATGCGCGGGGTTTACTGTGCGTATTTCTTTTTGCGCTGCAGCACCACCGCCAGCGCGGCGGCAGAGGTGAGCAGCATAGCGGTGAAAAGGGTGAGGGCGGCGCTGTCGCCGGTTTCGGGGGCGGGAGGCGTGTTGCCGGGCAGGCGCACATCGCTCATATCGTACAGAGCCGTCTCACCGTTTTTGAAGCGGAAGTAGGATGCCAGCGCATACTCGCCCTGCTCGGTAGCCATACCGTTGATGGTGTCGTTGGGCATATGGGCAAAGCCGCCGCCTTCAAGGGCGAAGAGGCACATAGCATCCACCACGGAAACACCGTTCTTCACGAAGCGGGGATCGGTCTCGGGATCGATGCCCAAAGCGGTCAAGGCGACGATGACCTGCGCGCAGGACTCGGTGCAGATGCCGTCGACGGAGCCAAAGCCGCCGTTATCCATCTGCTTGTCGGACAGGCACGCGAGAGCCTTATCCACAGCCGCCTTCACGGCATCGTTGGTCTGATAGTAAGGGGCAAGTGCCTGCAGCGCCATACCGGTCATATCGGGGTCGGCAGCTTGACCGGAAAGGTTCCAGCCACCGTCCGCCAGCTGCTTGTCCAGAATATGGGCGATCAGTTTTTCGCGCGTCACCTGCTCTTGGGCATCGCTGTTGGTGGGGATCTCGTAACCGTGGCTGTCGAAGGCGATCAGCGCCCAAATCGCGCCGTTGACACCCTGTTTGGGCACATACTTCATATCCGTCAGACCCATCAGCAGGTTATGGCCGTCCACATCGGTCACATCGTAGCCGGCAGCGGTCAGCGCAAGGATCACGCGGGAATTTTCCGTGCTCTTGCTGCGGTGGAGCTGCTCTTTTTCGTTAATATTGTCGCGCACGAACTGCACCACATTGTCATAGTAGCCCTCGGGGCAGGGGAGACTGGCACGGGTCAGGGCGATGACCATCCATTCGCCGCCGGTGGAGCCTACATAGGGCGTGCCGAGACCGGCGAGATATTGGGCGGTTGCCTCAAAAATGGCTTTGTGGTCGGCTTTTGCCGCCTGCTGATACAGTGCTGCCACGGCATTCTCGGCTGCGGTCAGCACATTGCTGTTATCCACCAGCGCCTTCTGCGCATCGCTCAAGGCATCGAAAGCCGCGCGGGCAGCCTTGATCTTCGTGCCGGAAAAGACGGTTACCGTGCCGATGGCGGCGATCTTTTCCTTTACGGCATCTGCGGCAGCCTTATCGGCAGCAGCCTGCCCCATAAGCTGGTCATAGGAAGTCTGTGCCTCTTCCAGCAGCTGCAGCATATCGGGGAAGATGTGGTCGACAACGGCCTTTTCCGCGGGGCTCAGCGCTTCGTACAGCGCGGCGGCGTGGTCGATGGCATCGCCGCTTTCCGTTGTGATGTCGCCGGCAGCATAAATGTCATCGATGGCGATGACGGTTTCGATGATGGCATCCGTCAGCAGCAGAGGTGTGATGTCCCAGATGCCGGCGGTGTGGTATGCGTCTTCCGAGCCCAGCTGCAGATAGAACTCGGCATATTCTCTGTCATCATCGTCCGTGTAGCCAAAGCCATAGCCAACATACGTGTCATTGCCAAGCTCCCAATCGATGCAGCCGGTGCCGGGATCTTCAGCAAAGTAGTTGTCGCCGTTGACGCAGAAGCCTACCACGGCGCTATCGGTGTAAAAATCCACATAGACCGTATACAGGTCGTGCTTGTCTGCGCGGAAGCCGCATTCGAACTTTTTTCCGGCCTCGGCGGTGTCGTCGAGGAAGGCAAAGTCGCTCAGATCAGCCAGATCATAGGCGACGACGCCGCCGTCATAGATGGGCTCTTCCAGCGCAGTCAGATCCAGCGTGAACTGCAGATCCGGAACAATGACGGTGGCAAGGGCGGGGGCGGAGACGATGTCCGTCGGGTTTTCCGCGCCGAAGCCGCCGTCAGCCCAGACATACCAAGTGCCGGCGGTGGGGAAGGTGACGGAGAACAGGCCGTTCTCATCCGAATAGACGCAGCCTTCCGCGCTGCCGTAGGTCTTGCCGTAGTAAACGGCATAGCCGATCTCACTGTCATAGGCCGGTGCGCCGCCGTTGTTCCAATCGGAGTAGCTGCGGACGATCCCCAGCTCCAGCGGCTGGTTTGCGGAGACCTGATAGGTGTGCTGCAGATCGCCTGCGGCATCGGTGAAGTAGTGGAAGCCGGTGGTGCTGTCGCCCCAGAATGCCCAGCTTGTGTAGTGGGCGATGTTGAGGAAATCACCGTCCTTGAGAACGATCTGGTCGGCCGTCAGACCCCAACCGTCCACCGCGGGATACGCGCCGTTGTAGTCATAGCGGAGATTTTCGTCGGAGAAGCCGAACAGACCGCCGGCAAAGTAGGTGCTGCCTGCGCTGCCGGTAATATTGACATCCGTCCAATCCAGACCCAGGATCACTTCGTGGACATAGATGTACAGCTGCAGTGCGGTCAGCTCGGGTGTGCCGTCGTGGTCGGCATCATAGGTGTAGTCACCCAAACCGAATTCATTCAGGTCAATCAGCGCCACGTCTTCCAGCGGCACGGGGAAAAAGCCCATCGGTGTGCCGTCCGGCGCGGTGACAAACTGCGAGTCATCGCTGATGGAGATATATACGCATTCCGGCTCGGCGGCAAAGGCGACGGTGGGCAGCAAACTCAGCACCAGCGCAAAGGCGAGGAGCAGGCTGCAAATCTTCTTGGTCATTCGCATTTCAGATAAGTCCTTTCTTATAGTTATGGGTTCAATTTCTTCTCTTTTGGCGTTTTCAGACCGGCGGTCTCCAACGCTCGCGGCCACGGGCCGAGATAGGCCTTGATTCGGGCGCAGACAACACTGTCGAAGTCTTTTTTGGTGGGCAGCCGCCCGAGCTCGGTGTATTTTTGACGCAGAAGGTCCTCCGCCCAGCCCTTCTTTTCCTCCGGTGTCATATGCATCCCTCCTTTGCAGCTTCGTGGTCTCCCGCAAATAAAAAGAGTGCAACCTGCCTGCCCTCAAGTACGGGCAAACAAGGTTACACTCTCCGGTCAAAGCGCGATCAACCCAATTGGTATAGCAGGCTCTCTGACTGATGGCGCGAAGCCAAACACAGCAATGGACGGTTGTTCCGGATTCTGACCGGATCACCTTGCCATACCAATAAGCAATATTCACTTGGTCTTGCCGCGGAAAATAAAAACTGCAGCAACTCATAAAGAGCTGCTGCAGCCGGTTTTCCGCAACAAAAAGCACAGAATCCGTACTTGCAGATCCTGGTGGCTTTACCTCCGTCAAGCAGTTCTCCTGACTTACGCATCTGCGATGCCCACCAAGCCTTCTCGGCGATTGCCAATGACCGACTTTCGTCAACAGTGGGCACCTCCGCGTTTACAGTGGCGGTACCGTTCCGGATTCGCACCGGATTCGCTATTCTCCTTACAGCAGCTGTTACCGCTGCCGCAGGCACTTAACGGGAATATGTACTTGTGCAAATAGAATAGCACGCAGCGGATATTTTGTCAATTGCTTTAGCAATCGGCTGTCCGGCTTTGCTCTTTGCGGCGCAAAAAGAAACAGACACCCACAAGGGGGCTTGCAAAGGTGGCGCACGGCTCGGGTTCGTCAAGTTGCATTTTCGTTCCGGTGGAACGAAAATAGAAGATACCGACAACGTGCGCGCTGTCGGCGCGATATGCCACCGGCATATCGCATCTTAGCTGTTCGACTCCCCTCTGTGCGATGCAAAACTAACAGCCCACCCCGTAGGGTGGGCTTTTAGTTTTGGTGGAGGCGAGGGGAGTCGAACCCCTGTCCGAAAGCGTTTTGACAAGACTTTCTCCGGGCGCAGTTAAGTTTCTTCATTCCCTCCGCGCTAAGGCACTTAACAGACTTGGCGCTTCAGTAGAGTCATAGTGCGTGGGCGGGGCAACTCTTACCCGCCGCACGGACGCCGCGTTAACGACGCCTTCCCCGGCCCGCGGCCACTCCGGTTCAGACGGTCACTGCTTAGGCAGCGACAGCAACAGTGTTAGTGTTGTTAGTTAATTTTTAATTGCCCGTTTTATGGCGGTCAGGCGCCGCCGCCCGCTTATCCGGCCTCCGCGCCCCCGTCGAAACCGGTACGCCCCCAAATATATTGGGTGAGGTGGATTGCATTTATTTACGCCGGAGAGGGAAGCCCCTCTCCGGAATAAAGACGAATTTACCGCATCCGTGCGAAGGGGTCTGCCAGCAGACGGGGAGCGGGATACTCCTCGCCGTGGGTATCCACCGTGATAGATGCGATCACCTGCGGATCCTTAGGCTTATCCTGCATATTGGTCTTGACCGATGCGATGGCATCCACCGTTTCCATACCCTCCATCACGCAGCCGAAGGCGGCATACTGGCCGTCCAGAAAGAAGCCGTCCTGATGCATAATGAAGAACTGGCTGCCGGCGGTATTGGGTGCCTGAGAACGCGCCATACTCAGCACGCCGCGGCTGTGGCGCAGATCGTTCTTCACACCGTTGGCGGCGAACTCGCCCTTGATGCAGTAGCCGGGACCGCCGGTGCCGGTGCCGTTGGGGCAGCCTCCCTGGATCATAAAGCCGGAGATCACGCGGTGGAAGATAAGCCCGTTATAGAAGCCGCGGTTGGCAAGGGAAATGAAGTTGCGCACGCTCTCGGGTGCGATGTCGGGATACAGCTCGCAGACGATCTTGCTGCCGTTTTCCATCGTAATGGTTGCGATAGGGTTCATCATTCTACTCCTTTGCGGTAATTATTCATTGTTCATTATTAATTATTAACTGTTATTAACTGTTAATTGTAATTCTTGTTTCTTACTGCGCGGTCCATTTCCCGCTTGGCGTCCCGGGCGGCGATGGCGTCGCGCTTGTCATAGGTCTTTTTACCCTTGCACAAGCCCAGCTCCACCTTCACGCGGCTATCCTTGAAATAGAGGGACAAGGGGATCAGCGCGTAGCCGTCCTGCTTTTGCAGCGCGTGGAGCTTGCGGATCTCCCGCTTGTGCATCAAAAGCCGCTTGGGACGGTCGGGGTCGCGGTTGAAGATGTTGCCCTGCTCGTAGGGTGAGATGTGCATCTGGTAGGCGTACAGCTCGCCGTCCTTTGCCACGCAGAAGGCGTCCTTCAGATTCGCCTTGCCGCCGCGGATGGACTTGACCTCCGTGCCGAACAGCTCGATGCCGGCTTCGTAGCGCTCCTCCACAAAATAGTCGTGGAACGCTTTGCGGTTTTGCACCGCGGTTTTGATGCCGCGCTTTTCCATGGCGGAGCCTCCTTTCGCTGGCGATGCTGGGGTATTATACCACATTCTCCCCACTTGTGCAAGTGGTGCGGCGGGCGGGGGGAGTTTTCCACGTTCCGGCGGGGTTTTCCACATTTTGGCGCCGCTTTTTAACGCCGGTCTGCGCCATTAGTTTAGTTTAGATTAGTTTAGATTAGCTTAGTTTAGTTTAGTTTAGTTGGCATTGTTTGCATACGGCGCGATGCATTTGCATTCTCACCAGTCGATGTACTTGTCCATCCCGTCAACGCTGGGCGTTGATGTGTCCTTGCCCCAGCGCTTATTGGCCGCGTCCCGCCGCTGCTGCACCGTGGCTTCATAGCGGCGCTTATCCTCGTCCAGCCGTGGGTGGATCGCACCCCAAGCCATCTGCAGAATGCGGTCATCAAATTGGGGCGCGCTGCCGGTGTCGGCATAGTCCAGTATGGCGCGCAGCAGTACACCGCACTCGGCGTCGGTCAGCGACTGAAACACATACTTCCAGTCCAGATAAAATACGATTCCGGGTCTGCTCATCATTATCACCTCACTTATAGGGCGAAATCCGCCGTTTGTTGCATCAAAATAGGCAACAGACGAAAAAATTTTTGCTCACGGCGGCAAAATCGTGGTAGAATGGGGAAAAAAGGAGGGGGTAAGTATGGAACTGACCGAGAAAACACTGGAGCGCAAGGACATCTTCCAAGGGCGGGTCATCAGCTTGCACGTGGACAAGGTATCGCTGCCCGACGGCGGCACGTCCTACCGCGAGATCGTGGAGCATCCCGGCGGCGTGGGCATTCTGGCGCTGGATGAAAACGGCTGCGTGCCGGTGGTGAAGCAGTACCGCTACGCCTTTTCCCGCGTGACGCTGGAGATCCCTGCCGGCAAGCGGGAGAAGGGGGAGGAGCCGCTGCTGACCGCCCAACGCGAGCTGAAGGAGGAGGTTGGCGCTGAAGCCGGCGAGTGGGTGGACTTGGGTAAGCTGCTGCCCTCGCCCGGGTGCTACGGCGAGACACTGTATCTCTACCTCGCCCGTCACCTGCAGTTCGGGGAGGTTTCCCCCGACGAGGACGAGTTTCTCGCCGTGGAGCGCATCCCCTTTGATGAGCTGGCGCAGCGCTGTCTGCGCGGTGAGATCGAGGACGCCAAAACGGTGGCGGCGGTGCTGAAGGTGAAGCTGCTGCTGGGGCTGTGACAAGCAAAATAAGAAGAACCAGGCTGTCTGTGTGACGGCTTGGTTCTTTTTTTGCGCGATTTGAACAGTGAACAGTTTGGGGTGGGGGCGTGAGCGTCAGCGCCAGCCGTTGACAACCCCTCCGTCAGCTGCGGTGACACCTCCCCTTGCACAGGGGAGGCTTTTGGGGGCGGGGAGCTTTCGGTCGGTAGAACGCGGCAGTTCTACATTTTTGAGAGGGAGCGCCCTGAGCGCGCAGCGCGAGGAAGTGCCCTTGGGGTACGGCTGAGCGGGTTAGACGCAGAGGCAATGCTACATTTAGCGGCGTACGGACTTGCCGCAGTAGAGCAAAGGAAGTCAAGGAACCATCGGTTCCTTGCGGCGTTTCTTTTCCTCTTTTCTTTCCGCTGTTGGAAAGAAAAGAGGCCGCCGGCGGCAGGACAAGACGGCAGCCTCGCAGGGAGCGCGTAAGCGTCAGCGAGGAGGGTGAGCCATCGCTGCGCCAGCCGTTGACAACCCCTCCGTCAGCTGCGCTGACACCTCCCCTTGCACAGGGGAGGCTTTGGGTGAGCGTCAGCGAGGAGGGTGAACACGACCAAGTTCGGCGCGCCGAGTCGTCGCGCCCTACGGGGTGCGGATTTGGGGGGCGGACCCCAGTTTTTTTGCTTATTTTCAAAAAAATTTTTCGTCTGTTGCATCAAAATAGGCAACAAACGGCGGATTTCGCCCTATAAGTGAGAGGACTTTTTGGAAAGGAGAGAGAAAATGCGGTTTTCACGGATCATAGAGGCGGACGGCTCTGCCATCGTGCAGCAATGCGCGCTGTGCGGCGGCGAGATCTATCGGGGGGAGACCTACTACCACATCAGCGGTGAGGCGGTCTGCACCGCTTGCCTTGGCGATTACGCCAAAAAAGTCTTTGCACCGTTCATTACAAAAGGAGGAGAGCAATGAAAAGAAAGGACATCGCGTGGGATGCGCTGCGCCGCCGCTACGAGGCGGGGGAGGGCAGCTACCGCACACTGGGGGCAGAGTACGGCGTTTCCTCGTCGTGCATCTCCCAAAAAGCCATCGCGGAGGGCTGGAGCAAGCCGGAACGGCTGAAGCAGCGCCGTGGGGAAACGGGGGAGCCGTGGCTCACCGCCGCGTCCCGACAGCTGGCTGCCGCGGCGCAGCAGACCATCCGCCAAAAGAACAGCGAGGAGCTGAGCGTGAAGGAGCTCAAGGAGCTGGCAGGCGTGCTGAAGGAGCTGATGGCGCTGCAGCAGACCGTCAGCGGCAAGGAGGAGCAGCAGGAAAAACGGATCCATCTGGTGCTGGAGGGCGATATCCGGCGCTGGAGCGAGTGAGGAGGGAGAGCAATGGTGGAAAAATGGCTGGCGCTGGAGCGACCCAATCCGCGGCAGGAGGAATTCTTAAACAGCGCCTGCAAGTACATCGCCTTTGGCGGCGCAAGAGGCGGCGGCAAAAGCTGGGCGGTGCGCACCAAGGCAAAGCTGATGGCGGTGCGCTATCCCGGCATCCGGATGCTGCTGATCCGCCGCAGCTATCAGGAGCTGGAGAACAACCACATCCGCTTTCTGCGCCGCGAGCTGAATGAATTGGCGGAGTACCGCGCCGTAGCAAGGCAGTTTCTGTTCGTCAACGGCAGCGTGCTGGATTTCGGCTACTGCGGCTGTGACGGCGATCTGGACCGCTATCAGGGGGCGGAGTACGATGTGATCTTCATCGACGAGGCGACCCAGCTGCAGGAGGAGTGGCTGCGGCAGTTTGCCGCCTGCCTGCGTGGTGTCAACGATTTCCCCAAGCGCATCTACTACACCTGCAACCCCGGCGGTCCGGGGCACGGCTACATCAAGCGCCTTTTCATCGACCGGCGCTACGAGGCGGGGGAGTCGCCGGAGGACTACCTCTTCATCCCCGCCCGCGTCACCGACAATACGGCGCTGCTGCGCGCCCAGCCGGACTATCTCAAGCAGCTGCAGGCGCTGCCCCGCAAGCTGCGCGAGGCGTGGCTGGAGGGCAGGTGGGACATCTTTCAGGGGCAGTTTTTTCAGGAATTTACCGACGATCCTGCCCACTACGCCGACCGCCGCTTTACCCACGTCATCGAGCCCTTCCCCATCCCCCGGGAGTGGCGCATCTACCGCAGCTACGATTTCGGCTACGCCAAGCCCTTTTCCTGCGCGTGGTGGGCGGTGGATTTTGACGGCGTGATCTACCGCATTCTGGAGCTGTACGGCTGCACCGAAACGCCGGACGAGGGGGTGCGCTGGACGCCCGACCGCCAGTTTGCCAAGATCCGCGAGATCGAGGACAACCATCCGTGGCTGCGCGGGCGGGACATTCAAGGCGTGGCGGACCCCTCCATCTGGGACACCAGCCGCGGCGAGAGCGTGTATGAGACGGCGCTGAAGTATCGGCTGTACTTCCAGCGGGGCGACAACCGCCGCATCCCCGGCTGGATGCAGATGCACTACCGTATGAGCTTTGATGACGAGGGCTACCCGATGATGTATGTGTTCAACACCTGCCGCGCCTTTTTGCGTACCGTGCCGCAGCTGATGTTCTCCGCCACCGATGTGGAGGACTTGGACACCCATCAGGAGGATCACGTGGCGGACGAGTGCCGCTATTTCTGTATGGCGCGGCCCATCCCTCCGGCGCGCAAGGAGAGCGGCCGGCTGCCGGCGGACGATCCGCTGGATCTGGCGCGGGGCAGCTTTGGCGCGTGGGGCAGGTAACAATTAACAGTGAATAATTAATAATTAATAGTGAACGGTTTGGGCGGGCTTTTTTGCTTCGTTTTCAAAAAAATTTTTTCAAAGTTGTACAAAACTATACAACTTTCTGCTATGTGAGGGGGATAAGTGAGAGGACTTTTTGAAAAACAAGGAGGAACGATATGGAACAGATTCTTACCCCCAAGATCGGCGCAGAGCAGGTGCGTCAGGCGGCGGAGATTTTGAAGAAGTACCGCCGCGGCAAGGCGCATCTGGAGCAGCGGCTCATCGACAACGAGCAGTTCTGGAAAATGCGCCACTGGGAGCAGATGGACAAAAACGGCGAGGGCGGCAACGGCGCAGACCCCCGTCCCACCAGCGGCTGGCTGGTCAACTGCATCCTCTCCAAGCACGCCGACGCTATGGACAGCTACCCCGAGCCCACCGTGCTGCCCCGCGAGCAGAGCGACACCGCCGAGGCGGAGAAGCTGAGCCGCATTTTGCCGGTGATCCTCAAGCGCTGCCGCTTCAAAAAGGTCTATGCCGACGGCTGGTGGCGCAAGCTGAAGTCCGGCTGTGCCGCCTACGGTGTGTTCTGGGACGGCAGCAAGCTGGGGGGCTTGGGCGACATCACCATACGCAGTATGGACATGCTCAACCTCTTCTGGGAGCCGGGTGTTACCGACATTCAGGACTCGCCCCACTTCTTCGCCACGGAGCTGGTAAGCAACGAGGAGCTGGTGCAGCACTACCCCCAGCTGGAGGGTAAGCTCCACGGCGGCAGCTTCTCCGTCAGCCGCTATCTCTACGACGATGCGGTGGACACGACCGACAAGTCGCTGGTGGTGGATTGGTATTACCACACCGAGGAAAAGGGCAGAAAAGTGCTGCAATACTGCAAATTCGTGGGGCAGACCGTACTTTATGCCACGGAAAACGATGTGGAAAGCGACATCGCCCAGCGCGGCTGGTACGACCACGGCAAGTATCCCTTCGTGTTCGACGTGCTGTTCCCCGAGGAGGGCACGCCCTGCGGCTACGGCTATGTGGATCTGTGCAAATCCCCCCAGAAGCAGATCGACCTGATGAATCAGGCGATTTTGAAAAACGCGCTGGCGGCGGCTACGCCCCGCTTCTTCATCCGCGCCGACGGCGCCGTGAACGAGGAGGAGTACGCCGATTGGACGCGCCCCTTCGTCCACACCAACGGAAATCTGGGCGCCGACTCCATCGCACCTATCCACACCGCAGGGCTGGACAGCGTGTATGTGGCGATTCTGCAGAGCAAGATCGCCGAGATGAAGGAGACGGCAGGCAACCGCGATGTGGCAAACGGCGGCACCAGCGGCGGCGTGACGGCCGCCACCGCCATCGCGGCGCTGCAGGAGGCGGGCGGCAAGCTCAGCCGCAATATGATCGCCGACGGCTACGAGGCCTTCAGCGATGTGGTGACCCTCTGCATCGAGCTGATCCGCCAGTTTTATAGCCTCCCCCGCCAGTTCCGCCTGCTGGGCAAGAACGGCGCGGAATTTGTCAGCTACGACAGCGCGGGGCTGCAGCTGCAGATCACCGATGACGGCTTTGGCGTGCAGTATCGCGTGCCCGAGTTCGATCTGGAGATCGCGGCGCAGAAGGAGAACCCTTACAAGACCATGGAGTACAATCAGCTGGCGCTGCAGCTGTTCCAGATGGGCTTTTTCCGCGAGGAATTGGCCGATCAGGCGCTGCGCTGTCTGGAGCTGATGGAGTTTAAGAACAAAGAGCGCATTGCCGACTCCATCTCCCGCGCCCAGACGCAGGCGCAGGAGAACGAAATGCTGAAGGCGCAGCTGCAGGAGCTGGCAGCGGCGGTGGATGCCATAGGCGGCACGGCGCTGACCTCCGCGCTGCAGCAGGAGCTGGGCGGTGCGGGAACGGCGCAGCCCCACGGCGCCGCGCAGCAGGAGAAGCTGAGCGCGGTGGAGCAGATGCGCCTTGCCGCCCAGCAGGCGGTGCAGCCCCGATGATCCGCGCCGTATTTACCAAGGATCGGCTGACCCTGACGGGACACGCCGACTACGCCCCCTACGGGCAGGACATCGTGTGCGCCGCCGTTTCCGCGTTGACCTACGCGCTGATCGCAGCGCTGCAGGAGAAGGGCTTGGTGCGGGAGCTGGTGGTGCGCTCGGGCTATGTGACGGTGGCGGCGCAGGAACCGTGCGAGGCGGAGTTTGCCATGATCCGCTGCGGACTTGCCCAGCTGGCAGGGAGGTATCCCCAGTGCGTGAGGATGGAGTGAACAATGAACAATGAATAATGAATAATTAATAATTATGAACTGTTAATTATTAATTGTTGATTATTAGGTCGTGGCTTACCACGGAAAGGGAAGTCCCCCGATTGACCGTCGCAAAGCGGCGGGGAATCGGCTGGGGCAACGGTGGCGATAGGACGCACTATCGCCGGAAAGGAGCAGTATGAACGAAGAAAAACTGCAGCAGACGGCGGAGACCGTCACTACGGGCGAGGGCGCTCCCGTCGCCGGGGAGCAGGAGGACTTTGAAACACTGATCAAAGGCAGATGCAAGGAGGAATTCGATGCGCGGGTGAAAAAGATTCTGGACGGACGGCTGAAGGGATTACGAAGAGAAAATGAGCGGCTGCGCCGAGCGCAGCAGGCACAAGCCGAGGCTGCCGCAGCAGCATTTGCCGCCTCACAACAGCAGCAGCAAGCGATCCGACAGATCTACCCCGCCTTCGATTGGCAGACGGAGGTGAAAAACCCCCTCTTCGGCAGGCTGATCGCCGCAGGCATCGACGCCAAAAGCGCCTACGAGGTGGTGCATCAGCGTGAGATTTTGCGCGATGCCATGAGCTACTCGGCACGCCGCGCCGCGCAGGCGGCTGCCGCCACCGTGGCAGCAGGCAGAGGGCGCACCGCCGAGGTGGGCAGGCGCGCTGCCGCTGTCACCGCCAACGATCCCCGCACCCTCAGCAGCCGCGAGCTGGCAGAGATCCGCAAGCGGGTGCTGGACGGGGAGAAGATCCGCTTTTGAGAGGTGTTTCCAAAACGGAAAGGAGATTTTTTATGATGAGAAACTTTGACCTGCAGCTGTTTGCAGGTGAGATGAACACCCAGACCACCGCAGGTCTGAGCGCAGAAATGAAGACCTATTACGGCATGGAGCTGCTGGAGAACGCACGCCCCCAACTGGTGCATAACCAGTTCGCTGCCACCAAGCCCCTGCCCGTGGGCGGCGGCAAGACCGTGGAGTGGCGTAAGTTTGGCTCCTTCGACAAGGCGCTGACCCCCCTGACCGAGGGCGTCACCCCCGACGGCAGCGGCATCTCCGTCAGCTACATCACCAAGGAGCTGGCACAGTACGGCGACTACACCACCGTGTCCGATATGCTGGATCTGACCGCCATCGACGACGTGGTGCTGGAGATCACCGACCGCCACGGCGCCAATATGGGTCTGACGCTGGACACCGTGACCCGCAACGAGATTTTGCAGGGCAATCAGGTGATCTACGCCCCCAAGGCTGACGGCACCGAGATCACCAGCCGCAGTGAGCTGGACGCGACCTGCAAGCTGACGGGCGAGCTGGTGGCCAAGGCTGCCACGGCGCTGAAGAAGATGAACGCCCCCAAGTTCGACGGCAAGTACATCTGCATCATCCACCCCAGCGTGGCTTTCGACCTGCGTCAGGACGAAGCTTGGCTGGCCGCCCACCAGTATGCCGCCGCCACGGAGCTGTTCAGCGGCGAGATCGGCGAGCTGCACGGCGTGCGCTTCGTGGAGACCACCGAGGCCAAGATCTTTGAAGAGGGTGCAGGCAATTGCGCCGTGTATGCCTGCCTGTTTCTGGGCAAGGGCGCTTACGGCGTTGTGGATCTGAGCGAGGGCACCGAGGTCATCGTCAAGCCCCGCGGCTCCAGCGGCACCGCCGATCCTCTGGATCAGCGCAGCAGCGTGGGCTGGAAGGGCGTACACGCCGCCGCCATCCTCTACGATGAGTACATCGTGCGCGTGGAGTGCGGCTCCAGCTACTCCGATCAGGATAAGGCCAACTGAGGCAGTTAACAGTTAGCAATTGTCCGATGGGTGGAGGGCGGGTATCGAAACCAAACAAGGAGGAACGGCAATGAGCAATACCAAAATGACCAAGATCCTGCTGCCGCGCGGCAGAAAGAACGAGGAGAACTTCGTGATCGTGTCCGTCAACGGCAAGAGCTGGAAGATCATGAAGGGTGTGGAAGTGGAAGTGCCCGTCTATGTGGCGGAGGTGCTGGAGAACGGCCGCAGAATGGCCGAGGAGGCCCGCCGCTATGTGGATAAGATGGCGGAATAAGAGGGAGGGGCGAAGATGTCCAAGCTGACAGTCAATGAGGTGCTGCAGCAGGTGGACAGCCTGCTGCCCAACCAGTACAGCGAAGAGCAGAAGCGCCACTGGATCGCGCAGGCGGAGGGCTTTGTGGCGGAGCTGACGGGCACCGCGGCGGAGGAGGGCGTGCTGACCGCCCCCGCGCCCTACTGCCAGCTGTACCGCCACTATGTGGAGGCGCAGATCCACTACGCCAACGCCGAAACGGAGCGGTTCAACAACGCTATGGCGCTGTGGAACAGCCTGCTGCTTGCCTATCACAGCCACTTGGCAAGAAACGGCGCACTGCGCGGCACAGCCACGGCGCTGAAGCTGTGCTGAAAGGAGGGGGGAGATGTTTTTTCCCAAACTGAACATCCTGCGCCAAAGCCGCGTCACCGTCAGCCGCTTTCTGGGCTATGACCGCCGAGAGCGGGCGGCGCAGGGCAGCTTTTCCCATATGGAGAATCTGTGCAGCGACGCCTATCCCGCATTGCAGGTGCGATGCAAGCGCGGCACGGTGGGGCAGGCGGAGCGCCCCAACGCCCTGACGGAGAAGGAGGCGCTGATCTGGGTGGACGGCAGCACGCTGTATGTCAACGGGCTTGCCACGGGCTTGGTGCTGACCGATTCGCCCAAGCAGCTGATCTCCATGGGCGCGTATCTGGTGATCTTTCCCGATAAGAAGTGGATCAACACGCGGGACCTGAGCCGCTTCGGCAGCCTTGAAAATAGGACCGAGAGCCACGGCACGGTGACCTTTTCGCTGTGCAGGGCGGACGGCACCGCCTTTGAGCGGTATCTCACGGCGCAGCAGCAGCCCCAGCAGCCGGAGGCAGGGGCGCTGTGGCTGGATACCTCCGGCGACGCGCCGGTGCTGCGCCGCTATGAGGAGAGCGGCTGGGCGGCGGTGGAGGAGACGTGCGTGAAAATCGCGGCAGCCGGCATCGGCATCGGCTTTGCAGCCGGCGACGGCGTGACCATCAGCGGCTGTGAGAGCGCGGGGCTGGACGGCAGCGCGGTGCTGCTGCAGGCGCAGGACGATGCGCTGGTGGTGACCGGCATTCTGTGGGGCGATACCACCCAGGACACGGCGGTGACCGTGGCGCGCACCGTGCCGGAGATGGACTTCGTCACCCAGTGCGGCAACCGCCTTTGGGGCTGCAAATACGGCGTGGTGGACGGACGCGCCGTCAATGAGATTTACGCCAGCAAGCTGGGGGACTTCAAGAACTGGAACTGCTTTGCCGGTCTCTCCACCGACAGCTACGCCGCCTCCCGCGGCAGCGATGGCGCTTTTACCGCAGCTGCCGCCTATCTGGGCAGCGTGCTGTTTTTCAAGGAGGAGTGCATCGAGCGGGTCTACACCAATGCCGCCGGCGCTCACCAAATCGTGACGCTGGAGTGCGCGGGTGTGAAAAAGGGCAGCCACAACAGCGTGCAGACGGTGGAGGGCACGCTGTACTACCACGGCAGCGGCGGCGTGTACGCCTTTGACGGCAGCCTGCCCGTATCGGTGTCGCAGGCGCTGGGCGACCTTTCGCTGCGCGATGCGGCGGCAGGCGCGGTGGATGGCAGGTACTATCTCAGCGCCCAAAGCGATGATGGCGCGCAGCTGCTGGTCTACGATACCCGCTTGGGGCTGTGGCACAGAGAGGACAGCCTGCGCGTCACGGATTTTGCCGCCCGTGGGGAGGAGCTGTACGCCCTCACCGACCACGGCGAGATTTTGTCGCTGCGGGGCGGGGAGGAGGAGCGCATCGCGTGGCTTGCCGAGAGCGGCGAGCTGGGCATCGACACGGCGCAGCAGAAGTATCTCATCCGCGTCAGCGTGCAGCTGCAGCTGGCGCAGGACGCCGCGGTGGAGGCGTACATCAGCTATGACGGCGGCAAATCGTGGCAGGCGCAGGGCGTGCTGCAGGGCACGGGCGCTATGGGCAGAAGCTGCCTGCATCTGCGCCCCCGACGCTGCGACCGTCTGCGCTGGCGGCTGCAGGGCGTGGGCGATTGCACCGTCTACAGCGTGTCGGCGGTGTATGAGAAGGGGAGTGACAGCCTATGAGCGCATTGATGATGCCGCCCCAGCCCACGGGTACGGTGCGTGAGCAGCTTTTGCGCCAGTATTCCTATCTCTTCCAGATGGCGCAGCAGCTGAATCTGGCGCTGGAGCAGCTGGAGCAGGGGACGGCGCAGCCGCAGCAGGGAATTACCCGCACCGCCCAGCCGCAGGAGCAGCAGTACCGCACGCTGAAAAGTATGGTCATCCAAACGGCGCAGCAGGTGCGGCAGGAGATGGACCGCCTTGCCGCAAGGCTGGAGGGGGAGTATGTGGCGGTGTCCGACTTTGGCACCTATGTGGAGCGGCTGAACAACTACATTGAGGCCAATCCCGACGCCATCACCCAGTACTACAGCTTCTCCTCGGCGCTGCAGGCGGATATCGATGCCGTCAGCGCCGATTTTGACGACTACCGCGCCGATACGCAGGGCTATATCCGCACCGGTATCGTGTACTATGACGGCGCGGTGCCGGTGTACGGCGTGGCGGTGGGGCAGAATCTCACCGCCACCGAGGTGGACGGCGAGCCTATGGTGGACCAGAACAATTTCCGCGCCACCTTTACCGCGCGGAAGCTGTCGTTCTGGCAGGATACCACGGAGGTGGCCTATGTGTCCGACAATCAGCTGTACATCACCAATATCACCGTGCTGCAGCAGCTGACGGTGGGAAAATGGAAGCTCAGCGCCGAGAACGGGCTGGCATTCCGATGGATCGGAGGGTGAGAGATGGCGACGACCTTACAACTGACGGTGCAGGCGGTGGAGAACTCCGCCAGCATCGACAACAACACCAGTCAGGTGCTCATCGAGCTGCAGATCACCACCAATCTTGGCACCTATAACGAAAGCGGCGACACCTCCGGCTCCATCACGCTGGACGGCGTGCCCATCGCGGATCTGGCGGCGAAAAAGGTGCATCTCAACACCACCACGCAGCTCTATCGCGGCATCCACACCGTACCCCACAGCGAGGACGGCACCAAGACGGTGACGGTAAAGGCGGCTTTCGATGTGAATACCTCTGTGCGCTGGATCTATGCGGAAAAGGCGGTGGTGCTGCCCCGTATCCCCCGCGCCTCCACATTGAGCGTGCCGCAGCTGATGCTGGGCAGCGAGAGCGTGCTGCAGGTGACACGGGCGGTGGACAGCTTCACCCACACCCTGACCTATCGCCTCGGCGCGGCGCAGGGAACGGTGGCGCAGCATACGGCGGAAACGGCGCTGTGCTGGACGCCGCCGCTGGAGCTGGCGCAGCAGATCCCCAGCGATACCGCCGGCGCAGGCGTGCTGCAGCTGACCACCTATGATGCAGATGGCAGCGAGATTGGGGTGAAGGAATATCCCTTTACTGTCTATGTGCCGCAAAGCATTGTGCCGTCGGTGAGCCTGACTGTCGCACTGGAGAGCGACAGCGTGCCGCCTGAGTGGAACGCGGCGGTGAAGGGGAAGACGCGCCTGCGCTACTGCGTGGCAGCGCAGGGGCAGTACGGCGCGTCCATCCGCAGCAGTGCCTTTACCTTTGCCGGTCAATCCGGCAGCGAGAGCGAGGGCGTCACCGGCATCGTCACCCAAGCGGGCAGCTTCGTCCCCCGCGTCACGGTGACCGACAGCCGCGGACGCAGCGCCTCGGCAGCGCTGGAGGCAATCACGGTGTACGACTACGCCCTGCCGGTGATTTTGCAGGCGTCGGTCAGCCGCTGCGGCGCCGACGGCACGGGCAATGGCAGCGGCGAGCACGCGGCGGTGCTGTGTGAAGCCGTCTGCAGCGATATCGGCGGGCGCAACGCGGTGTCGGTGCGGATGCGCAGCCGCGCGGTGGGCGGCGCGTGGAGCGGCTACACCCCCCTCGTCAGCGGAGAGACGAGGGTGATAGGCGGCTTTTTGAAGACCGCGTCCTACGAGGTGGAGCTGTCGGCGGTGGACAGCTTGGGCGAGGAGAAGACGGTGCGCTGCAGCCTCTCCACCGAGGCGGCAGCCTTCCACTTGGGCGAGGGCGGCAACTGCGGTGCCTTCGGCAAATACGCAGAGCAGGAGAACACCCTTGAGTGCGTGTGGAACGCGGAGTTTCAGCAGGATGTGCGCGTGGGCGGTGCGCTGACGGTGGGCGGCAGGACGCTGCTGGACACGGTGTATCCCGTGGGCAGCATCTACCTTGCCTACCACCATATCTCCCCTGAAACGCTGTTTGGCGGTGTGTGGCAGCGCATCGGCGGCAGCTTTCTGTGGGCAGCGGAGGCGGAGGAGACCATCGGCGACACCGGCGGCGAGCGGCAGCACACACTGACGGTGGACGAGCTGCCCCGCCATCAGCATATTGCGGTGCGGGGCTATGATGCCGATGTGCCCGACTATTTCGGCGGCTCGGAGGCAAAGTGGGGCATCACCGGCGGCGATTCCACCGCAGCGGCTGTCACCACGCACAGCGCCTCCACCGGTTTCACCGGCGGCAGCGCACCCCACAACAATATGCCGCCCTACATCAAGATTTCCGCGTGGCGGCGCACCGCATAAGGAAAGGAGAAGGAAATGGCAAAGAATTATCCCACCGTGGGCTACGGCTCCTACGGTGACCCCGTGCGCCAGCTGCAGCAGGCGCTCAATCAGGTTGGCTACTCGCTGGAGGTGGACGGCGGCTTCGGCAAGGAGACGGAGGCAGCCGTCATCGACTATCAGAAGAAGAACGGTCTGGTGGTGGACGGCGTGGCAGGCAGCGAAACTATGGGCAGCCTCTTGGGTCAAATCATGGGCGGCGCAGCATCCGGCGGCGCATCCACCAGCAAGCAGGTGCTCTCCGGCGTATCCGATGAAACGGCAGACAAGCTGGCGCAGCTGGAAAAGGGCTACACCGCCTCGGATGAGGTGCTGGCAGCGGGCAAGGAGTACGAGAGCCTGCAGGCGCTGCAGCCCAAGGCGTATGCATCCTCCTTCGCCCAGCAGCTTGCGGCGCTGTACGAGGAGATTGCCGGACGCCCCGGCTTCCACTATGACCCTCAGAAGGACAGCGCCTATCAGCAGTATGCCGCCATCTATGCCCGTCAGGGCAAGGCAGCCATGGAGGATACACTGGGCAAGGCGGCGGCGCTGACCGGCGGCTACGATTCCAGCTATGCCCAAGGCGCGGCGCAGCAGGCATATCACCAGTATCTCCAGCAGCTGGGAGAGCTGCTGCCCCAGCTGGAGCAGAGCGCCCGCGAGCGCTATGACGCGCAGGGCAAGGCGCTGCTGAGTCAGTACGAGCTGCTGCAGCAGCGTGAGGACGCGGAGTACGAGCTGTGGCAGCAGGAGCAGAAGCTGTGGCAGGACAGCTCCGAGCAGGCGCGGGAGGCGTATGAGGCGCTGCGCAAGCAGGATTATGACGCCTATGAGCTGCTGCTCAAGTACTATGCCGACAAGGCGCAGGCGGAGCAGAAGGCATCGGACGGGCAGCGCGTCAACAGCGGCAAGGTCAGCGATAAGGCGGCATCGCAGGAGTCCCTCAGCTCCACTGCGGCGGACAGCCTGCAGCGTGCGATGAACAACTATCTCAAGGGCGGCGACGAGGTCAGCGCACTGGCGCTGGCGCAGCAGTACGCCGCGCGTATGACCCCTGAGCAGAAAAGGAAGTTCACCGCGCTTTTTGAGAAGTACGGCAAGACCGTCACGCTGTAACGCGGCAAAAGACCCCCTCGAAGGGGGGATTCCACCGAAGCGCCGCCGGTGGCGGATGAAGCGAGGTGGAATCGAGGCAGCGCCCCGTTTGGCGGGTGCGAACAGCACACGCCAAACGGCTGGCGCAACGGTGGGAACACAAGCGCAGCTGACTGGGGGAGCGAACGGGGCGGTGTTTTTTCTCGCCCGCGGCGCCTTTTTGTGATAGTATGCAGCCAAATAAACGCCTCCCCTGTGCACAAGGGAGGCTTGGGTCGGCGCTTCGGTCGGTAGGACGCAGCGGTTCTACATTTGTGAGCGGGAAGTGGCTGAACGAGGGAGATGCAGAGGCAATGCCACATTTAGCGGCTTACGGATTTGCCGCAATAGAGCAAAGGAAGTCAAGGAACCATCGGTTCCTTGCGGCGTTTTTGGTGACTTTTGTCGCTGGTGACAAAAGTTACCCGCCGGCGGCAAGACACGCCATCAACACAGCAGGGAGTGCGTGAGCGTCAGCGCCGAGGGCAAGCCATCGCTGCGCCGTGAAACGCTCCCTCCGTCCGCTGTATTGCCCACCGCTACGCCAGCGCCCAACCAAAAAGTCCTCTCTTGCTATTGACAAGAGGGGGCTTTCTTTTTCATAATGGAGAAAAACCGCGCAGGGGAGGCAGGACAATGGCAGGCTACTACGGCAAGACGCTGACGGGACGGCAGCGGGAGGTCTACGCGCTGCTGCAGCAGGGCTTTGACGCCCTCGCGCCCTCCATCCGCATCCCCAAGCTGGCGGCGGAGGAGCTGGCGGAGGTCTATTTGCGCCTGAAGCTGGATGAGCCGCTGCTGTTCTTCGTCATCGGCTACAGCTACCGCTACTATCAGGGGGCGGAGCACGTGGAGCTTTTGCCCGAATATCTCTTCGACAAGGCGAAGGTGAAGGAACACCGCCAAGCCGTCGCCGCCCGCATCCAGCGCTTGGCGCGGGGGATGGAGGGTCTCTCGCCGCTGGAGAAGGAGCAGGCCATTCACGACTTCATTTTGCACAATGTCCGCTATGACAAGCTGAAAAAGCCCTACTCCCACGAAATCATCGGCCCGCTGACCCAAGGCGTGGGCGTGTGCGAGGGCATCGCCAAAACGGTGAAGGTGCTGTGCGACGCGGTGGGTCTGCCCTGCGTCATCGCCCTGAGCCACGCCAACCCCGATAAGGGCATCCGCTACCGCCACGCATGGAACGTCATCACGCTGAACGGCAGGCACTATCATCTCGACGCCACCTTCGATAACTCGCTGCAGCGTGGGTGTGAGCGGTACGACTACTTCAATCTGGATGATAAGCACATCTTCCGCGACCACGAGGCGCTGGTGCTGCCGCTGCCTGCCTGCACCGACGGCGACGGATTTTTCTACCGCAGCATCTCACTGACCAAGCTGGAGCAGGTGGAAAGCCGCGTGAAGCAGGCGCTGCGGAAAAAACAGCCCCAGCTGGTGTTCCACTGGCGCGGCGGCGGACTCAACCGCGCCGTTTTGCAAAGCATCACCGACCTTGCAGGCGGTCTTGCCGCCCAAAAGGGGCTTGCGGTGTGCTGCGCCGTCAACGTGCCCCAAGCGGTGCTGCAGCTGGATTTTGCCGCGGAAACGGCGGCGGATGTGACCGTGCAGCAGCCCGATGAGGCGCAGGATAATGCGTCTTTCACAATTTAGCACGAAAAAGAACGGCTATTTTGTGCAAAATGACGGTTGACAGTGGATGGGTTGAATGTTACCATACTCACAAGCACCGAGTAGGTCAATTTCTCAGGAAAGGAGAAAGCGACATGAAGAAGAGCGTTACCATGATGGCTATGGAGATGCGCATGTGCAGCATGTGCATGTTTCGTCACGCTCACTTCCAACAGCTTTCCAACACCTGATTCAAGACCTGAACCCATCGGGATATGAACGAGTGAATAGCAGCGGAAAGTCGTTGGACTTCCCGCTGTTTTTTGTTTTTCAGGAGGTAATGATGATGCGAATCCGGCTTACCAAGCGAATGTGTCTGCGGACACAGTATAAGGAAGATTGAACCGGTATAACGGAGCGCCGGCATACAGCTTCGTGAAAAACAAATCATTCAAAATTAAAGGAGATAAAGATTATGAAGAAGATCATCGCTCTGGCACTGGCACTGGTGCTGACTCTGGCTCTGGCCGCCTGCGGCGCAAAGAAGGACACCATCCAGATCGCTGTCCCCAATGACGCCACCAACGAAGCCCGCGCACTGCTGCTGCTGGAAGCCAACGGCATCATCAAGCTGAAGGACGGCGCCGGCATCACCGCCACCAAGAACGACATCGCCGAGAATCCCTACAACGTGGAGATCGTGGAGGCTGAGGCTGCGCAGCTGCCCAACCTGCTCAAGGACGTGGACTACGCTGTCATCAATACCAACTACGCCATCAACGCAGGTCTGAACCCCGTGAAGGACGCTTTCGTGATGGAAGGCTCCGCCTCCGAGTATGTCAACATTCTGGTGTGCAAGGAAGGCAATGAGAACACCGATAAGGTGAAGGCCGTTGTGGCCGCCCTGCTGAGCAAGGAAGTTGCCAACTACATCACCAACACCTACAACGGCTCCGTGGTCAGCGTTGCTGAGAATCCCACCGACGGCTTTGACGCCACCGTCAACTACGATGCTCTGAAGGGCACCACCATCTCTGTGGCCTGCTCCCCCAGCCCCCACGCCGAGATCCTGGACATCGTCAAGGGCACTCTGGATCAGAAGGGCATCACCCTGGATATCCAGATCTACAATGACTATGTGGTTCCCAACAACGTGGTGGAGGACGGCACCGTTGATTTGAACTACTTCCAGCACGTTCCTTACCTGAATGACTTCAACGCCCAGAACGGTACCCATCTGGTGTCCGTGGCCGGCGTGCACGTGGAGCCCATGGGTCTCTACGGCGGTCAGCAGACCTCTCTGGATGCGCTGAAGGGCTAAGCTGAACGCGCAGTAATCAAGTAAGTAGAAACAGAAGAAGGGGAACAGCATGATAGAGATCAAACACCTCAGCAAGACCTTTGATACGGCGGCGGGGCAGGTTGCCGCGCTGCAGGATGTATCGCTGAGCATCAACGACGGCGACATCTACGGTATCATCGGTATGAGCGGCGCCGGTAAGAGTACGCTGGTGCGCTGCATCAATATGCTGGAGCGACCCACCGAGGGTCAGGTCATCGTAAACGGACAGAATCTGGGCACACTGACGCCTGCGCAGCTGCGTGCGGCACGCCGCGACATCACTATGATCTTCCAGCAGTTCAATCTGCTGATGCAGCGTAACTGCCTGCAGAACGTGTGCTTCCCGATGGAGCTTGCCGGCGTGAAGAAGGCGGAAGCCCAGAAGCGCGCCATAGAGCTGCTGGAGCTGGTAGGTCTGCCCGATAAGGCCAAGGCGTACCCTGCACAGCTGTCCGGCGGACAGCAGCAGCGCGTGGCGATCGCCCGTGCGCTGGCCACCGACCCCAAGGTGCTGCTGTGCGATGAGGCTACCTCCGCGCTGGACCCCACTACCACCCATCAGATTTTGTCCCTCATTAAAGAGATCAACAAGAAGCTGGGCATCACGGTGGTGATCATCACCCACCAGATGAGCGTGGTCAAGGAGATCTGCTCCCACGTTGCCATCCTCGATGGCGGTGTGGTGGCGGAATCCGGACTGGTTTCCACCGTTTTCTCCGCACCCAAATCGGCTGCGGCGCGGCGCTTGGTGTTCCCCGGCGCGGTGGATGAGAAGATCTCCGACCCGCTGCAGGAGCAGCGCGTGCGCCTTGTGTTCCGCGACTCCAAGATCACCGGCGTGCCGCTGGTGGCGCGTCTGGCGTCGGAGCACGGCATTATGGCAAACGTGATCTCCGCCAGCACGCAGGCCATCTCCGAGGAGGTCTACGGCAGTATGCTGCTGGGCATCCCCAAGGGTCAGCTGACGGAGGCAAGAGAGTTCCTCTCTGCCTTCCCCAACATCCAGTATGAGGAGGTGGGCGAGCATGTATAAAAACATTTTCTCCCCCGAATCCATCGCCGAGGCGGTGGAAGCGCTGCAGACCGGCATCCCCTTCGCCATCTGGGAGACCTTCTATGTGACGGTGGTGGCAACGCTGCTGGCACTGGTGCTGGGTCTGCCGCTGGGCGTGCTGCTGGTGGCAGGCGAGAAGAACGGCGTTCTGCCGCTGCCTGCGTGGCTGCTGAGCGTGCTGAACACGGTCATCAACCTGCTGCGCTCCATCCCGTTTCTGATCCTGATGATCATGGTGTTCCCGCTGTCCCGTCTGCTGATCGGTACCACGGTGGGCACCACGGCTACCATCGTGCCTCTGGTGGTGGCGGCGTTCCCCTTCATCGCCCGTTTGGTGGAGGGCAGCCTGCGCGAGGTTGACCCCAACATCATCGAGGCGGCGCAGAGTATGGGCGCCACGCCTTTGCAGATCATCTGCAAGGTGATGATCCCTGAAAGCGTGCCGGGTCTGATCTCCAATGTGACCATCGCGCTGACCACCATTCTTGGCTACTCCGCCATGAGCGGCATCATCGGCGGCGGCGGTCTGGGCAAGATCGCCATCGACTACGGCTACTATCGCTATAAGTATCTGGTGATGTATATCGCCGTGATTTTGCTGATCATTCTGGTGCAGGTGTTCCAGAGCGTGGGCACCAAGCTGTCGGTGAAGAGCGATAAGCGGTTGAAGGGCTGATAAACAGTAAAAAGGCTGTCGGGTATACCGGCAGCCTTTTTTGCTCCGTAGGGCGCGACAACTCGGCGTGCCGCCCCATTTGTGAACTTTCTGCAACATCTGCCCCCAACCCTTTGACAAGCGTCCCCAAAAGTGCTATATTGCGGCTGAATACAGCTGAAAGGAGCAATAATATGGAAAAATTTGTCCCCTATGAGAAGCTCTCCAAGAAAAAGAAACGTGAGCTGGACGTTCGGCGCCGCGGCACGTGGTACGGCATCAACCCCGTCACCCGCAAGAGCGAGAATCCCAAGGCGTACAACAGAAGGAAGGCACAGAAGTGGAGCGATGACGCCCGCGACTGTGCCTTTTCTCTTTTTTCGTGACATAGGCGGCAAATTTGTGGTATAATCGACACAGCTTTTAACGGAGGAATCCCCCTATGGTAATGGTATTTGAAAAGGAATATGAGCTGCGCGGCTCGGATTTTGACTGCTGCGACCGTCTGCGCCCCGCCTCGGTGCTGGATCTGTTTCAGGACGTGGCAGGCATCCACGCCACCCGGCTGGGCGTAGGCTTTGACGATCTCATCGCCCGCGAGATGATCTGGGTGCTGACTAAGGTGAAGTACGAGGTGGTGGGTGCGGTACGCCGCTATGACCGTGTCCGCGTCCGCACTTGGCCGCTGCCCCCCAGCCGCGTCAATTTCCGCCGCGAGTATTGTATCGAGGAATTGGACGGTACGCCGCTGGTGCACGGCACCTCCGAGTGGGTGGTGGTGCACAGCGAGAAGCGCCGCGTGCTGCCGGCAGGCAATGTGTATCCCGATGAGGAGTACTGCCTGCAGCAGCTGTTTGAGGGGCGTCTGCGGAAGATCCCCGCCGCGCCGGCGGAGGGGGCGGGCTACGGCGTGACCCCCACCTTCACCCATCTGGATATCAACGGCCATGTGAATAACACCAAGTACGCCGACTATGTGCTGGATGCGCTGCAGCTGCCGCAGGGCAAGGCGGTGCGCGCGTTCCAGATCGACTACCACCGCGAGCTGCTGCTGGGTACGCCGGTGCAGCTGCACTGGCAGTGGCAGGAGGATACGGCGCTGGTGTGCGGCAGAAACGCAGAAGGGGAGAATATGTTCTGCTGCAGCGTGGTGTGTGAATAGCGCGTAAAGGAAAATGTCTTGCTCTGTCGAAAAAAGGGTGCTATACTTTGCGTAATGATAGTCCCCCGACTCAAAAATTGCCGGAGGTAACGGTATGAAGATCAAGACCAAGAAAAGCACCTACGAAAAGGTGATGGCGCTGCCTCGCCCTGAGCATAAGCGCCCGCTGCGCCCTCATTTTCTGTTTCGGTTGCTGATCCGCCTGCTGTCCATTCCCGACCTGCTGTCGGCGCGCTTCACCTATGTGGCGGAGCGGATGGAGCTGGTGGGGGATCAGCCGTGTCTGATTCTGATGAATCACTCCAGCTTCATCGATTTGAAGATCGCATCCAAGATCTTTTTCCCCAAGCCCTTCTGCATCGTCTGCACCTCGGACGGCTTTATCGGCAAGAATTGGCTGATGCGGCTGATCGGCTGCATCCCCACCAATAAGTTTGTCAGCGATATCAAGCTCATCGGCGATATGCGCTACGCCCTGCAGGAGAAGCAGTGCAGCGTGCTGATGTACCCCGAGGCCAGCTATACCTTTGACGGCACCGCCACGCCGCTGCCCCGCAAGCTGGGCGTGCTGCTGAAGAAGCTGAATGTGCCGGTGGTCACTGTCAACACCTTCGGCGCTTTTTCCCGTGAGCCGCTGTATAACTGCCTGCAGAAACGCAAAAAAGTGAGCGTGCAGGCCAAGGTGCGCTGCCTGCTGACCCCCGAGGAGATCCGTGAGCGCTCCGTGGCGGAGATCGACGCTATGCTGGACGAGGCCTTCACCTTTGACGGCTTTGCGTGGCAGCGTGAGAATCATGTGGAGATCGACGAGTCCTTCCGTGCCGACGGCTTGAACCGCATCCTCTACCGCTGCGCCGCCTGCGGCGCGGAGGGGCATATGGTGGGCAAGGGCATCCACCTCAAGTGCCACCACTGCGGCAAGGTCTACGAAATGGATAAGCTGGGTCGGCTGAAGGCGCTGCAGGGCAAAACGGAGTTCTCCCATATCCCCGATTGGTACCGCTGGCAGCGCCGGCAGGTGCGAAAAGAATTGGAGGAGGGTACCTATAAGCTGGAAGCCGATGTCAAGATCGGTATGCTGGTGGATCGCAAGGCCATCTATATGGTGGGCGAGGGGCATCTCCATCACGATGAAAACGGCTTCACCCTCACCGGCTGTGACGGCAAGCTGCAGTATAGCCAAGGCCCGCTGACCTGCTATAGTCTGTATGCCGACTACTATTGGTACGAGATCGCCGATGTGATCTGTATCGGCACCAATGATGAGCTGTATTATTGCTTCCCCAAGGGCGGTGATGTGGTGGCAAAGACCCGCCTTGCCACGGAGGAGCTGTATAAAATGAAAAAGCGCCGTCCCGTCCGTGTAAAAACGGAAGAAGCGGCAACTGTGTAAATAAGTGACCCCCGCAGCTTTGGCTGCGGGGGTTTTTCTTATGAATGATAGGCTCCCTCTGATGAGGGAGGCAATTCATAGGTGCTTTTCCTGCCGCAGCAGCGTCAGCAGCGCGGAGCAGCCGTCGTTGACATCCCGCCAGGTGGCGTCGAAATCACCGGTGTACCACGGGTCAGCCACATCGCCCGGGCGGTGGGTGAAGTCCAGCAGACGGCAGATCTTGTTCTGCGGATCGGTGGGGATGATGCGGGTGATGTTGCGCAGGTTGTAGCGATCCATACAGATGAGATAGTCGTAGCGGTCGTAGTCGTCGCGCCGCACCTGCCGCGCCGCGTGACCCTTGCAGCCGATGCCGTGCTGCGCCAGCTTCTGCCGCGCCGGCGGATAGACGCCGCAGCCGATCTCCTCGCGGCTGGTGGCAGCGGAGGCGATCTCAAAGTGCTGCTCCAAGCCTGCCTTGTGTACCATATCTTTCATCACATACTCTGCCATCGGACTGCGGCAGATGTTGCCGTGGCAAACAAATAAGATTTTAATGGTGTCCATCGTGCGCTCCTCGCTTTCTTGTGAGAATGATAGCACAGAACGCCGAAAAATGCAATAAACTGCATGTGCTGCGGAGTGTAGATTTACTTTTCCTCACCGCTGTGATATGATACACTAAAGGTGGTGATACCATGGACGGAGTGTTTATTCGCAAAAAAGGGAGTATCTTTTTTGGGCTGGTAGTCTCTTTCGGTGTGCTCTGTATTGCGCGGTGCTGTTTCGCAGTTACCGGCGGAGAGAAAATGAACGCGCAAGGTGTGGCATCTCTTCTGGTTATGGGAATTCTATGCGGCGCGATAGGTGTCTTTTTTGGACTGATGAATCGTGGTGCCTATATCCGCATTGGGGAAGACTGTATCAGCGCCAAGTACCATTGGTTTGGCAGATTGGATTGCCGGATCGATGATGTGGCTTTTGCGCAGGCTCAAATCAATGCCTTGACGATCCTACTGAAAAGCGGAAAACGGCACGTTATTGCAGGCGTTGTAAATGCAGGTGCGCTATGTGCCGCCATTCGCCGCCAGACCTTTACGGTTGAAAAGGAATCGCCCGATACTTTGCGGCAAAGACTATCCCAAGCGCAAGCAAAGCGCAAAAAAGCGTTTTGGTGGATGCTTGGCGCCATTTTGCTGATGTTTGGCAATATTATTATTACCGTTTGGTTGACAGACGGAAGAGATTTGCACGAATTCAGCCAACGGGATTGGGTCATCTTTTCCATCATGGGTGTTATCGAATTGGCAACCGTCATTGGCCTTTTCTGTGCGGCGCACCGCTATGGAAAGCTCGGATTTCCCATTCAATATCTGGAATACCGCTTGCGTGGTGCCACCATTGTGACCCATCCGCTCCCCACTGAGCGCGCCATAGCCGTCTATACGGACGAAAACTACTTGAGGCGCGTGGTTGTGTGCGGTTTTCCCAATGAGGAGCAGATCTATATCTGCGTGCAGGAGCTTGTGGAAAATGACGAGTTGCACACCGCCTATACATCTGAGATTATCGCCAGTACAGAGGAGATAGAGGAAGGTGCGTTTTCTCAGTTGATGGATATTAGTGAATGCTTCATAAAACGGTAACCTTCAAACAGCCGCCTGCTATACCGCAGGCGGCTGTTTTATGCGCGGGAAATCAGTGTTTTTTCTTCCCACAACCATCTTTCTATGCTATAATACAAGTGAATGAATCCGTTAAGGAGAGATAGTATGATTACCATCCAGAACTATGTCCGCGCCCAAAGCTTGCAGGAGGCGTGGGAACTGAATCAGAACAAGCGCAGCCGTATCATCGGCGGTATGCTGTGGCTGAAAATGGGCAAGACCGCCGTCCACACCGCCATCGATCTCGGTGACCTCGGCTTGAACACCATCGAGGAGACGGAGGAGGCATTTTCCATCGGCTGCTCCGTCACGCTGCGCCAGCTGGAATTGCACGAGGGACTGAATACCTATTTCGGCGGCGCCATCGCCGCGGCGGTGCGCGACATCGTGGGTGTGCAGTTCCGCAACCTCGCCACGGTGGGCGGCAGCATCTTCGGCCGCTTCGGCTTTTCCGATGTGCTGACGGTGTTTTTGGCGGCGGACAGCTATGTGGAGCTGTACCAAGGCGGCATCGTCGCGCTGGAGGAGTTTGTGAAGATGAAAAAGGATCGGGATGTGCTGGTGCGAGTGATCGTGAAAAAGCGCGGCGGACGCTTTGCCTACCACGCGATGCGCAATGCCCGCACCGATTTCCCCGTCCTCACCTGCGCCGTGGGCTGCGTAGAGGGTACATACCGCGCCGTCATCGGCGCCCGCCCCGCCCGCGCCCGCGTACTGTATGACGAGAAAAACCTGCTTGCCGGCATCATCACGGCGGATAGTGCCGCAGCCTTTGCCGAGTATGTGGCGAAAAAGATGCCCACCGGCAGCAATCACCGCGGCAGCGCCGCATATCGCACACACTTGGTCCGCGTGCTGACGGAGCGTGCAGTGCGGGAGATGGGAGGATGCTAACTATGGAAATTACCGTCAAGCTCAACGGACGCAGCGTGTCGGCACTGATCGAGCCGGATCTGCTGCTGATCGATTTTCTCCGCGCCCAGGGCTGCCTCAGCGTCAAGCGGGGCTGTGAGACCGCCAACTGCGGACTTTGCACCGTACTGATGGACGATGTGCCGGTGCTGTCCTGCTCCGTGCTGGCGGCTCGCGCCCACGGACACAGCATCACCACGCTGGAGGGTCTGCAGACCGAGGCTGCCGATTTCGTGGGCTTCATCGCCGATCAGGGCGCGGAGCAGTGCGGCTTCTGCAACCCCGGCTTTGTGATGAACACCATCGCGCTGCTGCGGGAGAATCCCGATCCCACTGACGATGAGATTCGCGCCTACCTCGCCGGCAATCTGTGCCGCTGCAGCGGCTATGAGGGTCAGCTGCGTGGTATCCGCAATTATCTCAACAGCCGCAAGGGGTGAGAAATATGGAAAAGCAGTATCAAAATGTGAATCACGCCGTCCGTAAGAAGGACGCTATGCAGCTTTTGCTGGGCAAGGGCGTGTTTGTGGACGATCTTGCGCCCCGCGACGCGCTGACGGTCAAGCTGCTGCGCAGCCCCCACGCCAACGCCATCGTGGAGAGCATCAACGCCGAGATCGCCAAAAAAGTACCCGGCGTGGTGGATGTTTTCACTTGGGAGGATGTGCCTCAAACCCGTTTTGCCATCGCCGGTCAGACCTACCCCGAGCCCAGTCCCTATGACCGCCTGATCCTCGACCGCCACGTGCGCTATGTGGGCGATCCGGTTGCCATCATCGCCGCGGAGAATGAGAAGGCGGCGCTGAAGGCGATGAAGCTCATCCGCGTCAAATATCAGGTTTTGCCTGCGGTGCTGGACTATCATACCGCCAAGGATAACGAGATACTCGTCCACGATGAGGCGGATTGGGAATTGCTGCTGCCGGTAGGCGGTGACAATCGCCGCAATCTGGTGTCGGTGGACGAGATGGGACACGGCGATGTGGAGGCGGTGATGGCGGATTGCGATGTGGTCATCGACCGCACCTACCACACCAAGGCCTGCCAGCAGGCCATGATGGAGACCTTCCGCACCTGCACCCAGCTGGATCGCTACGGACGGCTCCACGTCATCTCCTCCACCCAGATCGTGTTCCACGTGCGCCGTATTCTCAGCCGCGCACTGGGCATCCCCAAGAGCCGGATCCGCGTGGAAAAGCCCCGTATCGGCGGCGGCTTCGGCGCCAAGCAGACAGCGGTGTGCGAGGTGTATCCCGCCTTTGTCACCGTCAAAACCGGCCGCCCTGCCAAGCTGATCTTTACCCGTGAGGAGTGCCAGACGGCAGGCAGCCCCCGCCACGAGATGGAGCTGCGGGTGCGCCTTGGCGCTGACCGCGATGGCCATATCCGCGCGCTGGATATGACCGTCCTCTCCAATACCGGCGCCTATGGCGAACACGGCTCTGCCACCGTGGGACTGACCCGCGAAAAGACGGCGCCCCTCTATACCGGCGGACTGGAAGCCCACCGCTGGCGCAGCGAGGTGGTGTATACCAACCTGCAGCCGGCCGGTGCGTACCGCGGCTTCGGTGCCACGCAGGGCATCTTCGCCGTGGAATCGGCAGTTAACGAGCTGGCGGAGCAGTTAGGGATCGATCCCACCGTCATCCGCGAGAAGAATATGGTGCGCGAGGGTATGCAGATGCCGGCGTACTACGACAATATGGCCAACGCCTGCGCGCTGGACCGCTGTATGTCCCACTGTCGCGAGATGTTCGGTTGGGAGCAGCGTTATCCCGTGCGCGATATGGGTAACGGCAAGGTGCGCGCCGCCGGCGTGGCGATGGCCATGCAGGGCAGCTGCATTCCCGATATTGATATGGCATCCGCTACCGTCAAGCTCAGCGATGACGGCACCTATAACCTGATCCACGGCGCGGCGGATATGGGTACGGGCAGCGATACGATCCTCTCCCAGATCGCCGCGGAGTGTATGGGCTGCAGCGTAGAGGATGTGGCGGTGTTCAGCGCCGACACGGATGTGTCCCCCTACGATTCCGGCTCCTACGCCTCGTCCACCACCTATGTCACCGGTAAGGCGGTGGTGAAGGCCTGCGGCGAGCTGAAAGAGAAGATCTGCGCCGTAGGCGCGAAAATGCTCTCTTGCCCCGTAGAGGAAACGGAGTTCGTGGGCAGCGGCGTCCGCCACACGGTGACGGGCAAGGAGGTTAGTATCGCCGATATCTCCTATCACGCCCAGTGCGGCAATACTGTTGCCGTGCAGGCCACCGCCTCCCACACCTCGCCGGTGTCGCCGCCGCCCTATATGGTGGGTATGGCGGAGATCGAGCTGGATCGGGAGACCGGCCATGTGACGGTGCTGGACTATATGGCGGTGGTGGACTGCGGTCTGCCCATCAACCCCGCCCTTGCCCGCGCGCAGGCGGAGGGCGGCATCGTGCAGGGCATCGGTATGGCGCTGTATGAGGATGTGAACTATAATGCTGCCGGCAGACCCATTGAGTCGTCGCTGATGCAGTATAAGATCCCCACGCGCCTCGATATGGGTACGCTGCGTGTGGAGTTTGAGCATAGCTGTGAGCCCACCGGCCCCTATGGCGCCAAGTCTGTCGGTGAGATCGTCATCAACACCCCCGGACCCGCCATCGCCCACGCCATCTATCGCGCCACCGGCGTGTGGCACCGTGAGCTGCCCATCCTGCCCGAGCATATCGCCCTTGCGAAAGTGGAAGAATAAGAAAAAGACTCCCCCAGCGGGGAGTCTTTTTTTACATAACGAAAACCATTCGCTGGGCGAGTGGTTCAAAAAAAGGCTTCTGCCGATGATAAAAAATAAAACGAAAGAAGAAAGTGAATCTATATTTGCAGAAAAGTAAGCGGCTGAGCGGGTTAGACGCAGAGGCAATGCTACATTTAGCGGCTTACGGATTTGCCGCAGTAGAGCAAAGGAGGTCAAGGAACCATCGGTTCCTTGCGGCGTTTTTGGTGACTTTTGTCGCTGGTGACAAAAGTTACCCGCCGGCGGCAGGACAGGCCATCGGCACAGCAGGGAGCGCGTGAGCGTCAGCGCGGACGGGCAATCCTCATCATAGGGAGCCACCGATGCGCCCCCATCGAAAGCATAAGAAAAAGACTCCCCAGCGGGGAGTCTTTTTTTACATCAGATCGGTGATCACGCGGATAAAGAAGATCACCAGCACGGTGACCATCACCGGCTTCACCGCCTTGGCGCCGCCCTTTTCAAACATCCGCGCACCCAGATAGTTACCGGCGATATTGAAAAGTCCCGCCGCAATGCCCAGCGGCAGCAGCACCTTTCCGTTCAGCAGGAAAACCGCCAGCGCCGTGATGTTGCTGGTGAGATTGATCACTTTGGTGGTGCCGTTGGCCTGCTGCAGCGGCATATGCCCCAGCGCGGTCAAGCCCAAGAGCAAAAAGGTACCGGTGCCGGGTCCGTAAAACCCGTCGTAGACGCCCACCGCCAGCGCGATGACCATAGCGATCAGCGTGGTCTTTCGTTGGGAAAACGGTTCTTTTTCCGTGTCCAGCACCTGCCCGCGCAGCACATACCACGCCGTCAGCGGCAAAATCACCAGCATCACGATCTTGAACACGCGGTCACTGAGCAGCAGCGCCAGATTGGCGCCCCAGTTGGAGCCCAGCATAGCGCACACGGCGCAAAACGGCGCGAGCTTCCACGGAATAAAGCCGCTCAGCCCATAGCGGAGGGTGGCGATGGTGGTGCCCATACTGGAGCTCATCTTGTTGGTGGCGATGGCGTTGTGTACGGGGAGTCCTGCGATGAGAAAAGCGGGCAGGGAGATCAGTCCGCCGCCGCCTGCCACCGCGTCCACCACGCCTGCCACAAAGGTGAGGGGACAGATCAGCAGATAGGAATATAGAGTAGGGGTCATAGTGCCTCCTTGGATTTTGTCATCGTTGCCGCACACCAGTATAGCGCAAATTTACAGAAAGTTCAACACTTACCACTCTGCCGCTTACTTGACAGTGGTTTTGCGGTAGGGTAAAATGTGCATAACCGAAAGTGCAAGGATAATGTGTCGTACTGTAGAAAGGAACCACACTATGACTTATAAAATTGTTGCTGATTCCTCGTCGGATGTATTCCATCTGAACGATGTGGCGTATGCCCATGTGCCGCTGAAGATCATCTCCGTGGATAAGGAATATGTGGATACGCCGGAGCTGAAGGTGTTTGAGATGCTGGAGGAGATCAAGGCCACCAAGAGTGCCACCTCCACCTCCTGCCCCAACGCCTTTGAGTGGAAGGAAGCCTTTGAGGGGGCTGACGGCGTCTTTGCCGTTACCATCACCAGCAATCTGTCCGGCTCCTGCGCCGCCGCCAATCAGGCCGCGCAGGACTATATGGAGGAGCACGAGGGCGCCAAGGTCTGCGTACTGGATACGCTGTCGGTGGGTCCCGAGTCCCATCTCATCATCGATAAGCTGCGTGAACTGATTTTGCAGGGGCTGGCGTTCGAGGAGATCGAAACGCAGATCCACGAATATATGAAAAAAACGCACCTGCTGTTCTCGCTGGAGTCGCTGGAGAATCTGGCGCGCAACGGCCGCACCAGCCCCGCCGTGGCCAAGCTGGTGGGCGTGCTGGGCATCCGCATCGTGGGCAAGGCCAGCGATGAGGGCACGCTGCAGCCGCTGCACAAGTGCCGCGGTGAAAAGCGTGCGCTTGCCACCATCGTGGAGGAAATGAAGAAGCACGGCTACTGCGGCGGCCGGGTCTGGATCGACCACTGCCTGAATCTGGGCGCTGCCATGGCGCTAAAGGAGCTGATCTGCAAGGAGTTCCACGGCGCAACGGTGGAGATCGGCACGTGTATGGGTCTTTGCAGCTACTATGCCGAGCAGGGCGGCCTGCTGATCGGCTACGAGGGCTAAAAGGAGAATCGAAAAAAGAGACGCTCGCAAGAGCGTCTTTTTTTGCGTCAAACCGCCGCAGTCGTTGCGCACCAAAATAAAACGGAAGAAGAAAGCGTTTCTACATTTACAGCAGAATGAGCGGCTGAGCGGGTTAGACGCAGAGGCAATGCTACATTTAGCGGCTTATCGCAAATCTGCAGTAGAGCAAAGGAGGTCAAGGAACCATCGGTTCCTTGCGGCGTTCTTTGGTGACTTTCTTTCGCTGAAGAAAGAAAGTTACCCGTCGGAGACAGGACACGCCATCGGCATAGCAGGGAGCGCGTGAGCGTCAGCGCCTTGGAAAACCCACCGCCTCTGCGGGGACGAGCAATCCCGCCGCGCCCACCGCGTGGCTGGTAACATAGGGCTTTGCCCGCATATAAAACTCTCCCGACACGCCGTTGGGGGATATTAATTTTGCGTCAAACCGCTGATACATCCGTAGGGCGCGACGACTCGGCGCGCCGCTCCCCACGGACGATCCCTCAAAAACTATTTCTGCGGAGATATTTTTAGGCTCTTTTAAGCTTGCCGCGCTATACTTGACATCAGAAAGGGGGGATCGGTATGCCCTATCAAAGCGTGTTTCGCCGCTATGAGCTGAAATATCTGCTGACGCGGGCGCAGAAAGCGCGGATCGTGCAGGCGATCGCGCCCTATATGCAGCTGGATCAGTACGGACATTCCGTGATCCGCAACCTCTATTTCGACACCGACAGCTATCGGCTGATCCGCCGATCCATGGAAAAGCCCACCTATAAGGAGAAGCTGCGATTGCGCAGCTACAGCCGCGCCACCTGCCAAAGCCCCGTCTTTGTGGAGCTGAAGAAGAAATATGACGGCGTGGTGTATAAGCGCCGCTTATCGCTTCCGGAGCAGGAGGCACTTTCGTGGCTGGGCGGCGGCGCGCTGCCGCAGGATACGCAGATCGCTCGGGAGATCGATTATTTCCTCCGCTTTTACGGCACGCTGCACCCCACGCTGTTCTTGTCCTACGAGCGGGAGGCGTACTACTGCCGCGACGGCGGCGATTTCCGCCTCACCTTTGATGAGAACATCCTCTGCCGACAGACGGAGCTGTCGCTGGAGACGGAAGCCTACGGCACGCCGCTGCTGGATGAGGATACGGTGCTGATGGAGTTGAAATGCTCCGGCGGCATCCCGCTGTGGCTGGTGCGGGTGCTGAGCGAGGAAAAACTCTATAAAACCTCATTTTCCAAATACGGAACAGCCTATCAGCGGCTGATTTTCCCCCAAATAAAGGAGCGTAAACAAGATGGAACAGCTATTCAAGGGATTATTTGACACAGATATGACCACGGTGATCGGCGTGCAGGATTTTCTGCTGTGCGTGGGTTTTGCGCTGGTGCTGGGCTTGGTGATCGCGCTGAGCTATATGTACCGCACCCGCTACACCAAGAGCTTTGTGATGACGCTGATCCTGCTGCCGGCGGTGGTGTGCGTGGTGATTATGATGGTCAACGGCAATGTGGGCGCAGGCGTGGCGGTGGCAGGCGCGTTCAGTCTGGTGCGCTTCCGCTCCGTCCCCGGTACGGCCCGTGAGATCGCCACGCTGTTTTTGGCCATGGGCGCAGGACTTGTGACCGGTATGGGCTATCTGGGCTTCGCGCTGCTCTTTACACTGGTGCTGTGCGCCGCCTTTATGGTGTGCAGCCGCCTGGATCTGGGCGCGCAGCGCAATGCCGCCCTCTATAAGGTGCTGACCGTCACCGTCCCCGAGGATCTGGACTACACCGGCGTATTTGAGGATATTTTCGCCCAATACACCACCTCCTGCCAGCTGATGCGGGTAAAGACCACCAATATGGGCAGCCTTTTCCGCCTGACCTACCACCTCACACTGCGCACTGCGGCGGAGGAGAAGGCGATGATCGACGCGCTGCGCTGTCGCAACGGCAATCTGGAGATCTCCGTTTCGCTGCAGGACAGTACCGCGATGGAGCTGTAAAGGGGGGCAGACTATGAGAAAAATGCGTGTGGCAGCGCTGTGGCTGGCGCTGCTGATGCTGACCGCCTGCGGCAGCAAGACACCTGCCGGTGATGGCAGCACCGCTTCCGTCCCCGACAGTACCGACAAGCTGACGGCGTCCTCCGATCTCTTTACCGACCGCGACTTGGACGCCTCCTACTCCGGTAAAAGCACTACGGTCACCCTCACCGGCACCACCGCCCAATGCAGCAGCGACGCGGTGGAGATCCACGGCAGCACCGTCACCATCACCGACGAGGGCACCTACATCCTCACCGGCACGCTGGAGGACGGGATGATCGTGGTCAATGCCGACGAAACCGACAAGCCGCAGATCGTGCTGGCAGGAGCCTCCATCCACAGTGAGACCTCCGCCGCCCTCTATGTGCTGCAGGCGGACAAGGTGGTGGTAACGCTGGCGCAGGGCAGCGAGAATACCCTTTCAAGCGGCGAGAGCTTTACCGCCATTGACGACAACAACATCGACGGCGCGGTGTTTTCCAAGCAGGACATCACCTTCAACGGCAGCGGCAGCTTGACGGTCAATGCGCCGGCAGGGCACGGCATCGTCTGCAAGGATGACTTGGTGCTCTGCGGCGGCACCTATCACATCACCTCCGCCTCCCATGGCATTGACGCCAATGACAGTGTGCGCGCCGTGAGCGCCGCGCTGACGGTGGACGCCGGAAAGGACGGCATCCACGCCGAGAACACAGACGATGCCACCCTTGGCTTCGTCTATTTGGAGAGCGGCAGCTATAATGTGGCGGCCGAGGGGGACGGCATCAGCGCCGGCAGCACGCTGCAGATCGAGGATGGCACCTATCATATCACCGCCGGCGGCGGCAGCGCCAACGCAGCCACGCTGACCTCCGATTCTTGGGGCGGCTATATGGGCGGCGGCAAGGGCGGAATGGGCGGCCCGGGCGGCGGAATGCGCCCCGATATGGGCGGCGCAGGCTACGGCACGCTCACTGATACCACCGCCGAGGACAGCACCAGTATGAAGGGCCTGAAAGCCTCCGGAGCACTGACTGTCAATGGCGGCAGCTTCACCGTGGATGCCGCGGACGATGCGGTGCATTCCAACACCTCTGTCACCGTCAACGGCGGCACCTTCGACATCCAAACCGGTGATGACGGCTTCCACGCCGACGATACGCTGAGCGTCAACGGCGGCACCATCACAATCAACCAGAGCTACGAGGGATTGGAGGGTTTGACCGTTGCCATCTCCGGCGGTGACATCACCCTGAAGAGCAGTGATGACGGCATCAACGCTGCCGGCGGCACGGATCAAAGCGGCTTTGGCGGCTTCCGCGGCAATGACGGCTTCGGCGGTGGAATGGGCGGAATGGGCGGAATGGGCGGAATGGGCGGTATGGGTGCATCCAACGGCGCCATCACCATCACCGGCGGCAGCATCTATATGAACGCCTCCGGTGACGGCATCGACGCCAACGGCACGCTGGAGATCAGCGGCGGCTATGTGGTGGTCTGCGGACCTACGCAGGGCGACACGGCGGTGCTGGATTACGATGTCAGTGCCACCATCACCGGCGGAACCTTCATCGGCACCGGCTCGTATATGATGGCGCAGACCTTCAGCGACGGCACGCAGGGCGTCATCGCCGTCAGCGTGGGCAATCAGCAAGCCGGCACGCCCATCACCCTGACTGACACCCAGGGCAGGGAGGTGCTGAGCGCCACGCCCCAGCTGCCCTTTGCCATCGTGATCCTCTCCAGCGCCGATGTGGTGATCGGGCAGGACTATACCATCACCGTTGGCAGCGCCTCAGGAACCTTTGCGGCAAGCTGAAAAAGAACTCCCCCGACCTTCGCGGTCGGGGGAGTTTTTGTATGCGTTATGCGCGGTGGAAAATGCGATCCACGATCTGCCGCACGAACTGGCGGCAGTGGGGGAAGAGCAGCAGCTGACCGCCCAGCACCACCACCATGGAAAGGATAGAGGCGGCAAAGCCCACCAGAATAAACCGCCAGTAGGAGGTGATGGCCAGCGGATCAAACAGCACATTCAGCAGCCCCAGCGCTGCGAAAAACAGCACGGCGTTCACCAGATAGATGGCGTAGGACTCCCACGCGCGGCAGCCCAGCAGCTTGCGGTTGCCGTAGATGATAATATCATTGCTGCGGTAGAGGAGCGCTGCGACAGTGCCCAGCAGCACGCCGTAGATGCCAAGGAAATACACACCGATGATGGAGGTGACCAGATTGATGACCGACTCGATCACCGAGGGGATAGCGGTCTGCTTGAAGTGTCCTGCGAAGGTGATGGTGTTGACCATAATAACCTTGTTGCCGTCCAGCAGCGAGCAAAGCACCACCAGCACTGCCAAAAGGGGATCGATGTAGTTGATGTCGGTGATGCCCGCGGTGTAAAGGCGCATAAAGGGCAGCATCAGAAACAGCGCCACGGCAAAGAGTGCGTAATAGGCGGCAGAGTAGAGGGACTCCACAATGCGGATGCGCTTGATAAACAGCTCCTTGTTGGTGTGATAGGTCTGTCCCAGCGAGAATTTGATGCTCTCCAGCGGCAGAGACAGCACCGTTTCCAGCTGGCTGGTGACCAGCTTGAACATAGAGTACACGCTGACCACCTTCAGATCGCAGAACACGGTCAGGATCATCACATCGGTGTGGCGGAACACCAGCGAGCTGATCTGATGCACCAGCACGGAGTTCTTCTGCGCCACGGCGGCGTAGTTGGGGGTGACATTCAGCGTGACCTGCGGATAGCGGCGGCGGATATACCACAGAATGAACACCGCCTGCGTGCACTGGATCAGGAAAGAGACCACAAGGATCAGCACGATGTCGATCTGCAGGGAGATCAGCACGATCTTGGTCAGGTTGATCACCGCGTTGACGATGGTGGTCATAGTGGTGGTGATATACAGCTTGCCGTCGGTCTGCAGCAGGTAGATGTACTTACCCTGAATGTAGAAGTTGACGGCATTGCCGATACCGCTGAAGAACACGGCGCCGCAGATGGTGAAGTAGGACAGCGTGCTGTCCACCACCAGCGGATACACCAGACACAGCGCCACCAGACCGATCATATACCAGCGCGTGGTCTTGCGATAATGTTCGTGGGAGGCGGCCAGCACCGCGTTGACTCCGTCCCAGTCATCGGTAGCCACGGGCTGATACAGCGCCTGCATAGTTGCCGCGCCGATGCCCGCCTCAAAGAGGGACAGATACACAAGGAACTGTGCCAAGGAGGTCAAAAGACCGTTGACCTCCGAGCCGTAGCTGACCACCCACATACGCGGCAGGATCAGACCGAAGGCGATGGCAATACCCTGACTGAGCACAGAGAATAATAGGTTTTTAATGCTTTTGGTGCGATGATTCATAGAAAGCTTCCTTTTTGTGCGCCGCATCAGCGCCACAGCTTACGCGGCCTTGTTGGCATCCTCCTGCTTCACCATCAGCGGGAATTGGACAAGATAGTAATACAAAGTAATCATATAGTAGAACGAAACGCCCAGCGAGCTCAGCAGCGACATAAAGCCGAAGGTCAGCGTCACGGCGAAGGGCAGCATAGAGAACCGCTCCTTGCGATAGCGCCGCGCATGGGCGATGGAGGCGACGCCGGTGAAGAGGTTGAACAGCAGATACAGCACGCCGGCAGGGATGCCGGACTCATAGCCGAACTGCAAAATGGTGTTATGGGTGGTGAAGATCTCGCGCCCCAGAATGGAGATATAGTAGGAGTCGCCGTCGGGATGTCCCAGCAGATTCAGCTCCGCACCGAAGGCCTTCCAGATGGAAATGCGGCCGGTGGAGATGCGGTCGAGGGACTTGTCGAGGATGGCGAACTTGTTGTCGTTGAGGTCGGAGACGGCGTCCAGATTCAGCACTAAGTCACCGCTGACCGCATCTTCGGTGGGCAGATTCAGCGAAGCGAGAAACTCGGGATAGAGCTTGGACGCCTGAAAGAGATAGAACGCGGAGTTGACCAGCACCACGGCGCTCAACGCGCAGGCCAGGAGCTTGCCCAGCGTCAGCAGCCACAGCTTTTCCTTTCTGTGGAGGATCACATACATAATCAGCGTAGACACTGCCACCAGAATGCCGGCCAGATAGCCGGTACGGGAGCTGGTGTAGTAGATCTGCGCCACGCACAGACCGAAGGCGATGATATGCAAAATCAGCTTGCGGTCAAACTTGCGCGCATCCAGAATCTCCACCAGCAGGCAGGCGAACACCAGCAGCAGATAGAAGCTGGCGCCGTTGACGTTGCACATCAATCCGCCATACTGCTTGACACCCATAGGGTAGAGCAGTATGTTGATCAGCGTGTAGGGGACAAAGGAAAGAATGCAGACGCGGCTGAGCAGCGCGAAGATTTTTTGGCGGTCAATGTTGTTCCACACCAGATAGATGGCGGGATATACCACCAAAAACAGCATCGCCTCAGGCAGACGGTTGTCCGTCACCAGCACGCCTGCCAGCAGCATCAAAAAGCCGATGCAAAACCAGCAGACGGTGGGGAAGAGGCGAAACCGCACGGGCTTCATGTCCTTGTTCAGGGTGCAAAGCACCATACCGCCCAGCAGCAGGCAGTTGATGGCGAAAAAGATGAGATAGCGGTAGGGGATCACACCCATACCGTCCAGAAATGTATGGAAAAACAGGGCCAGACCGCACAGGATGAACACGCGGTCCTTTGTTTTTTCGCTCCAGCCTGCGGTGATCCGCTGCTGCAGCGGCTGCAGGATTTTAGAAATCAGAAATTGTTGAATAGCCATGAAAAAACTCCTTAGGAAATGCCGGGGATCAAATAGTCAAACAGCTGCAGATAGGACTGCGCGTTGGCCTGCCAAGTCAGCTGGCGGGCAGTATAGCTGCCCCGATGGGCGACGGTTTCCGCCATCTGCGGCTGGCGCACGCAAGACTCCACCGCCTCAACGATGGCGTCGGGGGTATCGGCAGGCACGAGGAAGCCGTTTTCGCCGCTGACGATCACATCGCTGATGCCCTCGCCCTCAGTGCCGACGGTGATGCAGCCGCAGGCCATCGCCTCCAGATATACGATGCCAAAGCCCTCGCGGACACTGGGCATTACGAAAAACTGATGCTTCGCCATCTCGGCCAGCACCTCGCGGTTGTGGATCTGCCCCAAAAAGCGCACGGCGTCCGTGACTTGCAGCTCCTCGCACAGCGCCTGCAGCGCCTCGCGCTCACTGCCCTGACCGATAACGGTCAGCGTGGCGGAGGGATAGGCGGCGCGCAGCTTGGCAAAAGCGCGGATGGTGACATCAAACCGCTTTTGCTGCGATAACTGTCCCACCTGAATAAAGGACAGGGGCTGCTTGTCTTGCACCTCGGGCAGATGCTGCAGAATAAAACCGTTGAGAATGGTGGAGATGGGGGTGGCGGTGCCGCAGTTGCGCAGCTTTTCGGCCAGCACGGAGCTAACCGCCACAATGTGATCCGCCTCATCGCACAGCGATTTCATCTGCTCATATTCGCCTCGCTCCAGCGCGATGGAGCTGTCACTGCCGTGGGTGGTGACCACCAGCGGCACGTTCAGCCGCTGCTTCAGCCACGCGCCGATGGTGCTGCAAAAGCCCAGCGTGTGGGCGTGGATCACATCGGGGGCAAAGCCGCGCAGCAGCCCTTTCAGTCCACAGCGCAGCGCCCAAAGTGCGCTGCGCGTGTTAAAGCCTCCCTCGCCGTAGCCGGAGAGGGAGAGATAGCGCAGAGGAATCATCTCCACGCCGTCCAGCACGCGGCGCTTGCAGCTTACCGCCGAGCCGTCCCAGTCCTTTTTGCCCCACGCGATGGGGATCAAAACCCGCACGCGGTGCCCCTGCGCGGCGTATGCCGCCATCTGGGCATGAACAAAGGACAGAGACAGATCCTGATACATTCCGTAATAGCAGACGGTCAGGATGTTCATTTGTCGAAACGACCGGTAAAGTCAGTGGAAGCCACGCCCTTGAGGGGCAGCTTGACCGCCTTGCCGGTGGCGGCAGACTGGTAGATGGCAAGGATCATTTCAAGGGCGTTGCGGCCGGCGACAGCATCCACATAGGGCTTGCGGTCGTGCTCGATGGCGTCCATCATATCGGCGAACAGACTGGTGTGACCGTTGCCGTACACATTGGAGGTGGCCTCCTGCAGACCCTTGTTCTTCTGATCGGCCTCGCTCTCGTCGGCGAAGTCCCATACGTCGATGTTGTTGGTGGAGGTGCCGCCGATCTTCACCGTGCCGGTCTCGCCGAACAGATACAGCGTCTCCTCCAGATTCTTGGGATAGACATTGGTGGTGCCCTCGATGGTGCCCACAGCGCCGTTCTTGAACTTCACAACGGCCATACCGATGTCCTCGCACTCCAGATAGTCGTGGAACTGCTGCATGGTCACGCCGTAGACCTCGTCCACCTCGTCACCCATCATCCAGCGCAGCAGGTCGATGCCGTGGATGCACTGGTTCATCAGGCAGCCGCCGTCCTGCGCCCAGGTGCCGCGCCAGGGAGCCTGCGTGTAGTAGCCCTCGTTGCGGTTCCAGCGCACGTGGATGGAGCCGTGGGACAGACGGCCGAAGCGGCCTGCCTCCAGTGCCTGACGCAGCTCCTGCACGGCGATGTTGAAGCGGTTCTGATGGCAGGCAGCCACCTTGACGTGCTTTTCCTCGCTGCGGCGGATGATCTCCTCGGCGTCATCCATGCTCATAGCCATGGGCTTTTCGATGATGACATTGACGCCGTTGTCGATGCAGTGCAGTGCGATCTCGGCGTGGATGCCGCTCTCGGTGGCGATGGAAGCCAACGTGATGTCGTTCTCGGCGATCATCTGCTTGTAGTCGGTGTAGCGCTTGATGGAGGCGTCATTCTCCAGACCGTGCTTGGCGAGGAGTGCCTCCATGGCCTCGGGCAGCACATCGCATACTGCCACGATGTTCAGCTTGTTGTTCACCGCCGCCTTGATATGGTTGGTGGCGATACGGCCGCAGCCGATCAGTGCATAATTCATATCAGATTCTCCTTAATCATTCACAATCTCTTGGTAAAGGGCAAGGAGCTTCTGCTCCTCCACGCCCCAGTTGAATTCCTCACGGATGGCGCGCCGCCCATTTTCGCCCATACGCTTTACCTCGTCCGGATCGTCCAGCAATCGGCGGATGACAGCGGCGATCTCGTCCGTATCCTCGGGGTCAACGCAGACGCCGAACTGATACTTTTCCACCATCCTATCGTTGTAGGGGTATTGGTTCAAAATCACCGGCAGCGCCAGCGACATCTGCTCAAAGACCTTGGTGGACAGATTCCAAGCCGTGTTGTACTGCCCGATATTCAGCAGTGTGGCGGCGCCCAGCTGACAGCGCTGCAGTGTTTCCAGCACCTGCGGGCGATCCAGCAGACCCAGATACACCACATGGTCAAACTCGGGCATGGCGCGCAGCTGTGCCTCGTACTCCGGCGATTCAAACGCACCGCCCAGATACAGCGTGCAGTCCGCCTTTGCCGCCGCCTGCACCAGATGGGTGATGCCGCGGTTGTGGGTCAGGCTGCCGATCTGGCAGACGCTGCGGGGATACTTTTGCACGGTGGGGTCATAGTGATCGTACAGCTCGTGCAGCATGGGCACATTGTCCACGATCGCCGTGTGGCGGCAGTACCCCTCAAAGGGGTCGCGCCCGTCCAGCAGGCAGGGGAAGACCAAGCCGTCCAGCCGGCGCAGGATATATTTTTGGTAGCGGTCATAGATCTTTGCCACAAAGCCGCGGCAGAAAGCGGGGATATAGTGCTTGTGCTTGATCTGCTCGGCATAGAACTCGTGACTGTCGAAAATCACCTTCTTGCCCCGCCGCTTCAGCTTCAGCCCGAAGCCCAGCAGCTCCGGATCGTGGAGATGGTAGATATCCGCATCCACCTCCAGCGCCTTGCGATAGGCATTTTTACCGGCGTGCAAAAACCGGTCCAAGCGCCCCTTGGCAGGCGCGCCCAAGCCCACGAGATGGACGCCGTTCTTTTCATAGCTTTCGCCCACCTGCACCAGATACACATCATATCCGGCCTTAGCCAGCGAAACGCACTCTTTATGGAAGATACGGATATCCTCACCGTCGTGGGCACTGGTGATGTGGCAAACTTTGGTCATAAAAAGCTCCTTGCGTGCTGCTTACAGCACCTCAATGTTTTCCTTGTTTTCGATATTCTTGGTCACGTTCTTGCAGTCGAACACGGGCACACCGGCGGAGCAGACCATCTCATAGTCCACAGTGGTGTGACCGGTGGTGATGATGACCATGTCATAGCCGCGGATGATCTCGGGGGAGATCTCCTTGAGACCCTCGAACCACTGACCCTTCTCGCGGTACTTGGGCACGAAGGGATCGTAGAAGTCCACGTTGGCGCCGGTCTTGTGGAACTCGTTGATAACGTGGATGGCGGGACTCTCGCGGTAGTCGTCGATATCCTGCTTGTAAGCCACGCCCAGCACCAGCACCTTGGCGCCGTTGAGTGCCTTCTTGTGGCGGTTGAGGATCTTGCCGCTGCGCTCCACGGTGTACTCGGGCATACGGTCGTTGATCATCATGGAGGCCTCGATCATGGAGGTGTGGAAGCCGAACTCGCGTGCCTTCCAGCTCAGATAGTAGGGATCCAGAGGGATGCAGTGACCGCCCAGACCGGGGCCGGGATAGAAGGCCTGGAAGCCGTAGGGCTTGGTCTTGGCAGCGTCGATGACCTCCCAGATGTTGATGCCCATCTTGTTGCACAGAATGGCCAGCTCGTTCACCAGACCGATGTTGATGTTGCGGTAGGTGTTCTCCAGGATCTTCTCCATCTCCGCCACGGCGGGGGAGGACACGGTGTGCACATCGCCCTCGAGAATGGCGCGGTAAACCATGGAAATGACTTCGGCGGCATCGTCACCGATAGCGCCTACGACCTTGGGGGTGTTGCTGGTCTTGTACACCAGATTGCCCGGATCCACGCGCTCGGGGGAGAAGCCCAGATAGAAGTCCTCGCCGCACTTGAGACCGCTGCCCTGCTCCAGAATGGGCTTGAGCAGCTCCTCGGTGGTGCCGGGATAGGTGGTGGACTCCAGCACCACCATGGTGCCGGGCTTGAGATACTTGGCGATCTCGATGGTGGAGTTCTTCACATAGCTGATGTCAGGCTGCTGGTGAGCATCCAGAGGGGTGGGCACGCAGATGGCGATGAAGTCCACATCGCACACGCGGGAGAAATCGGTGGTGGCGCTGAGCATACCGCTCTCCACCAGCTCCTTCAGCTCGGCGTCCACAACGTCGCCGATGTAGTTCTGGCCGGCGTTGACCAGATCCACCTTCTCCTGCTGCACGTCAAAACCGATGGTCTTGAAGCCGTGACGAGCCTTGTCCACTGCCAGAGGCAGACCCACATAGCCCAGACCGCAAACGCCCATGGTCAGGGTCTTGTCCTGAATTTTCTTGATCAGAGTTTCTTTCATCGTCATATTAGTCGATCTCCTCTACTTTTTTATTTTCATTCATTTTATATTCTTTACCGCAGGCGGCGCAGGTAGCCTTGCCGTCTGTAAAATGCAGTTTGCCGCCGCACTGGCACACATAGCCCATCACCTTGGCGGGGGTGCCGTATACCATAGCGTAGTCGGGTACATCGCGGGTCACCACGCTGCCGGCGCCGACGAAAGCATACTTGCCGATATCGTGTCCGCAGACGATGGTGGCGTTGGCGCCGATGCTGGCGCCCTTTTTCACTGTGGTCTTGCGATATTCATCCTTGCGTTCGATGAAAGCGCGGGGGTTGATCACATTGGTGAACACGCAGGAGGGGCCCAAAAACACGCCGTCCTCACAGATCACGCCGGTGTAGACGGACACGTTGTTCTGGATCTTGCAGCCCTCGCCCAGCACCACATCGGGGGAAATGACCACATTCTGACCGATGTTGCACTTTTTGCCGATCTTGCAGCCCTTCATAATGTGGGAGAAGTGCCAGATCTTGGTGCCCTCACCGATCTGACAGCCCTCGTCAACATAGCTGGACTCGTGGACGAAATAGTTCTTCTCCATCACAGCGCCTCCAGAACCGCGTCGATCACCAGCTGCTGTTCCTCTGCGCTGAGGTAGGGGTGCATAGGCAGAGAGAAGGTGCGGCTGCAGTAATCGTTGGCATTTTTGAATTCCTCACCGTAGGTAGGCTCATTCTTGAACACCGGCAGCGCGTGCTGGGGCGTGGGATAGTAGATCATATTGGGGATGTTCTTTTCCTTCAGGTGTGCGATGATGCGGTCACGCTGCTCCGTATCGGCAGCCAGCGCGGCATACTGCGCCCACACGGACACGCAGCCGTCCAGCACGAAGGGGGTGACGCACTTGCCGGCAAAGGCGGTGTTGTAGCGGCCTGCTACCACCTGACGGGCGTCCACCTCGTAGTCCGCCAATGCGCGGAACTTGGGCAGCAGGATGGCTGCCTGCAGCGTGTCAAGGCGGGAGTTCATACCCACGCGGATGTTGTCATACTTACCGCCGGGACCCTTGCCGTGTACGCAGATGGAGCGGCACAGATCGGCGATGGTATCGTCATCGGTGAAGATGGCGCCGCCGTCACCGTAGCAGCCCAGAGGCTTGGCGGGGAAGAAGGAGGTGGTGGCCATCTGACCGAAGGCGCAGCACTTCTTGCCCTTGTAGGAAGCGCCGAAGCTCTGTGCGCCGTCCTCGATGAGGACGAGTCCGTACTTCTCGCAGATGGGGATGATGGCGTCGTAGTCGCAGGGGTTGCCCAGAATATCCACCGCCACCACAGCCTTGGGGGTCAGCTTGCCCTCGGCAAGAACCGCCTTGATCTGGCGCTCCAGACTCTCGGGGCAGAGGGTGTAGGTATCGGGGGTGATGTCGCAGAACACGGAGGCCGCGCCGAACATCTTGGCCGGCTCGGTGGAGGAGATGAAGGTCATATCGGGGCAGAACACCGCGTCACCCTCGCCCACACCGGCGATCATAAAGGCCACCTGCAGCGCGTCCGTACCGTTGGCGCAGGAGATGCAGTGCTTGCGGCCCACAAAGGCGGCCAGCTGCTGCTCCAGCTCCTTCACCTGCGGACCGCTGATAAACTGCGCGGCGTCCAGCACGGACTGGATGTTGGCGTTGATCTCGTCCTTCAAAGCCGCATACTGCGCCTTCAAATCAATAAATTGCATATCGTTATCCTTCTTTCTTTACAAACGGTCTGGCGGGGTTGCCCACCACGGTTTGATGATTTTCTACATTTTTGGTGACAACAGAGCCCATACCCACAAAGGCATCCTTGCCGATACGAAGCTGATTACGAACCAAAGCGCCCACCAGATAAGCGCCCTCCTCCACCGTCACGCTGCCAAAGAAGCGGCAGCCGCCCACGGCCACGGAGTTCTTTTCGAAGCGGCAGTTGTGGGAGATCTGGGTCAGCGCGTCCAGCCGCACACCGTCACCGATGTAGGTGTCATCCAGTGTGCCGCGGCAAACGGTGCTGTTCTCGCCGATCATCACATTGCGCCCGATCCACACACCGCCGAAGTGGCGGATGGGGATCTTGTTGTGGTGCTCGTCCTCGGTGTAGCTGATGCTGTCATCGTGTCCGATCACCACGCCGGAGCGGATCTCGGTGTTTTCACCGATGACCACGCGGTTCACCATGGTCACATTGCTGCCGATCACGGCGTTGTCGCCGATGGTGATCTCGCCGTCCAGCGAGCAGTTGTGCCCGATGCGCACATTCTTACCCAGCTTTACCTGCGGTGAGAGATAGGTGTTCGCGCCGATGGCAGGCGCGGTATCGGCAGGGGCATAGAAATGCTCCAGCACGCCGAAAAAGGCGCGGCGGGAAAGGGGGGAGGTGATGGTGTTGGCAAAATTGCCCTCCACATCCTCGGAAACGATGGCCAGACGGATCTGACTAAGATCCGCGTCCTGCGGCAGATTTTCCGCCTTCTTGACCCACGTCATACTGCCGCACTTGTAATGCGCCAGCGAGGAGAAGCCGTCCACGGTGTCACATTCGTTGCCGCGGAAGGTGAAGGGGATGTTTTCTTGCCGCAGATAGGCCAGAATATCGGCTATTTGCATAGGTCAGACCTCGCTTCTGTGCAGAATGTCTTCAATACTGCGGATGTTTTCCGCCATCTGGTCATAGCGCTCCAGATTGGCGCTGCGGACGAAGCGCCCGACGGCGTCGCTGATGGTCTCCTCCTGATCGCCGTACCAAAAGGCGTGGGTCAGGATGTGGAGCTTGTCATACGCGCCGCTGCGGATGATATCCAGCACCGGCTCACGCCAGTTGCGGCGGCTGTCGGACAGATATTTGAAGTCGCGGAAGAATTCCTCTCCGTAGGAGTTGACCAAACCATCCACCTGCAGATCCTTTTCCAATGTCAGGCGGTTGGGACGGTGCATGGAGAAGCAGCGCACGGGGGACTGGCAGATCTCGCTCAGCAGCGCCGCCTCCACCCGGATCCATTCGCCCAGCGTTTCGGCGCCGCAGTCGCGATAAGCCACCTCGTCAAAGTGCAGACCCACCTCGTGACCCATATCACGGATCTGACGCAGCAGATCCAGCGTGCGCTTGGAGGCAGGGTTGTAGAAATCGGTGCGCAGCAGAACGAAGTAGGTGGACTTCACGCCCATCTCCTGCTCCACCTGTGCCAGCTTGACGGCGCGTTCCATGCTGTAGTCGATGTCGTGGCGCAGGATGACGCGCTTGTCGTTGCCTTCGTGATCGAAATAACCGCAGAAGCGGTAACCCTCATTTCTCAGCAGCGTGATCAGATCACGATACGCCGCATATGTGAATTCCATTTGTGTTTATCTCCTCAAACAGTAGTTAATCTCTTTTCTCGATGGTGTCAGCCAGCATCTGTGTCAGATGGGCAAAGCTGTAATGCTCCGCCGCCTGCTGTGCGCCCTGACACATTTGGGCGTAGTCCTGCTCACTCAGTGCCAGCACCTGCTGCAGACCCTGCAGCAAGGAGGCGGCATCCGGCGGACAGATCACAGCGCAGCCGTAGGGCGCGGCCGGATTGTAGTTCCCCTCAAAACCCATCAAAATCGGCTTGCCCGCGGCAAAATATTCAAACAGCTTGTTGGAGCTGATGCCGTAGCGTGCGATGGCATCGGTAAAGGGATCGAGATAGTTCAGATCCGCCTTGCCGGTGATGTAGGGGATGTATTTTTTCTCCACACGCCCCTTGAACACCACATTGGTGATGTTCTCATCCACCAGCCGCTGACGGAGCATCTCCACCTCGTCGCCTGCGCCCCAGATCAGGAAACGCACCTTGGGATCGGTCACTTCCTTGGCCACATCCAGCAGCATGCCGATGTCGTTGGCCTTGCGGATGGAGCCTGCGTAGACCACCTTGAAGGTGTCGGGATCGTTGAGATCGGGATCGTCCACGGTGAAATGCTCGCGGTTGTAGCGGAACTGCTCCAGATCCACACCGTTGTTGATAAAACGCACCTTGCTGCGGGGGATCTCTTTGTCCCAGCCCTGCTGCAAAATGTAGTCGTAAGCGCCCTCCATGGTGAACACCACGGCGTCGGCTTTCTTGTAGATCCACTTCTCCAGCCAGCGCAGCACGATCACCGCGGGATGGCGGGGCCCAGCCACGCCGTAGACGATCAGGCTCTCAGGCCAGAGGTCTGCGATCTCGGCGATGCCGCGGCAGCCGTACTTGCGGGCAAGACGCACGCCCATAGCGCAGGAGGTGGGGGGCATGGAGGTGGCAACGATGGCGTCGGGCTTTTTCAGCTTTCTGCAAACGGAAGGCAGCTTCCACGCAAACTCACAGATGTTGTAGATGCGCTTGAGCCCGTTGCCGTTGTAGTCCATACACTTGATGTAGACATAGTGCACACCGTCCACCGTCTCCTCCCGCCAGCGCGAGCTGTCGGTGATAAGATTCATATCGGAGTTGTGCACGGTGCTGGCGGCGATGATGGTCACCTGGTGTCCCATCGCCATCAGATGCTTGGCGAAAATGGTCTGCCGCGCCAGCGGATAGTACATAGGCGGCACAGCATAGTGGTTAATCAGCCAGATATTCATAATAACCTCACAGCAGCTTAAAGGTCGTTATACTCCTTGCCCAGCACCGCGAAAACGGTGCGGAACATGGTGCGGATATCGCCCCAGAAGCTGAATTTTTCAATAGCGCGCAGATTGTAGCGCATTTTGGCAGGCAGCACGGTCTGGATGTAGGTCTCATCCACGTTCTCCGCCTTGTCCAGCAGCTGGCTCTCGTCCTTGTAGAGGATGCTGGCCTCGCTGGTCACGCCTGCACGCAGCAGCAGCGTTGCCATCATCTCGTCGGTGTAGGCAGCCACATACTTAGGCACCTCGGGGCGTGTGCCCACAAAGGTCATGGTGCCGCGGAAGATGTCGATCAGCTGGCACAGCTCGTCCAGCCGGCAGCTGCGGATCAGCCTGCCCACTCTCGTCACGCGGCTGTCACCGCTGACCGTCACCTGCGAGCCGAGCTTGTCGGCGTTGTTGACCATACTGCGGAACTTGAAGATGCGAAACTCCTTGCCGTACTGGGTCACACGCACCTGCCGGAAGAACACCGGACCGGGGGAATCCAGCTTGATGGCGATGGCCAGCAGCAAAAACACCGGCGATAGCACCACCAGCATCACGGCGGACACCGCGATGTCGAACAGCCGCTTGCACACAAGGCTGCCCCGCTTTTTATTCAGAATGTCGTAGTAGGGGCGCACAGCCTCGGTTTGCAGCTCGGGCGGCAGCTCCTCCCATTTTTTCAAAATCATTTCAGATACTCTTTCAGTACATCGGTATAGCACGCGATCACATAGTCCACCTGCTCATCGGTGAGTTTGGTGTGCAGGGGCAGGGTGATCTCGTTGGCAAACATGGCGTAGGCGTTGGGGAAATCGGCGATGTCAAAGCCCATATTCTTGTAGGCGGTCAGCATCGCCAAAGGCTTGTAATGCACGTTGCAGGCCACGCCCAGCTGCGCCATCTTGGTGATGATGTCATTGCGCTGCTCGGGGGTGATACCCGGCACGCGGGTGAGATACAGATGCCCCGAGGACTGATGGGTGTCGGTATAGTGGGGCAGCGTCTTCACGCCCAGCGGACGGAAGGCAGCGTCATAGCGCTCAATGATCTGGCGGCGGCGCTGCAGCATCCCCTCATAGCGCTGCATCTGCACAAGACCGAGGGCGGCAGCCACGTCGGTCATATTGCACTTGTACCACGGTCCGATGATGTCGTATTCCCACGCGCCCAGCTTGGTCTTGGCAAGGGCGTCCTTGGACTGTCCGTGCAGACTCAAAAGCTGCAGCTGCTTGTAGATCTCCTCGTTGTCGATGCCCTCAATGGTGCGCCAAGTCAGCGCACCGCCCTCAGCGGTGGTCAGATTCTTCACCGCATGGAAGGAGAAGGAGGAGAAGTCCGCCAGTGCGCCGGTGTGCTTGCCCTTGCGCACAGCGCCGAAGGAGTGTGCGGTGTCCGCCATCACGGCGATGCGCCCCAGTGCCTGCTGCACGGGGGACTCGGCGCGGAACAGATGGCGTTTGCGCTCCACGATCTCATAGATGCGATCATAGTCGCAGGGGATGCCGCCCAGATCCACGGGGATGATGGCCTTGGTCTTTTCGGTGATGGCATCTTCCAGCTTGTCATAGTCCATCTCCAGACAGCCGCACTGGGTATCCACCAGCACGGGGGTCGCGCCCACGTGGCAGATGACAGATGCGCTGGCGGTGTAGGTGTATACGCTGGTGATCACCTCGTCGCCGCTCTTTACGCCCAGCACGTGCAGCGCCATCTCGGCGCAGGCGGTCTGGGAGTTCAGGCACACGGCGCGCTCTGTACCGCACAAGGCGGCAACCTGCCGCTCCAGCTCCTTGGTGCGCGGACCGGTGGTGATCCAGCCCGAGCGCAGCGCCTCGGCGACTTCGGCAATTTCAGCCTCCGTTATATCGGGAGGAGAGAAGGGAATATTCATCGATTTTGTACCTCCAATAGTTCAGCTTGACCACAAATTGGTCACACTAACCCAAATTACATATCAATTCAATTTAGTATACCACTCCTAATCTAAAGTGTCAAACATAACAAGGGCGCAAAGCATAGAAATAGCGGGGAAAACGGCGCATTTTTTTGTATAGCTTTTTGCTTGGATTTCTGTGGGCGTCGCGGCAGGAATGGCTTGCCAATTTGCGCCGCGGAGGGTATGATAGAGGCAGAATAGAAAAGGGGGGTGCGCGATGCGTATCACAAAACCGGTCTGGGACAGCGAGTTTCGCTGCCTTGCCTCCGCCTGCCCCGATACCTGCTGCGCCCTCTGGGAGATCCCCGTGGACGAGGACAGCGCAGCGCGTCTGCGCGCCATGGACGGCGCACTGGGCGCGCGGCTGCGTGAGGCGCTGGTGCAGGTGGATGGGGAGTGGCAGTTTGCCCGTAAAGACGGGCGCTGTGTGATGCTCAATGCCGAGAATCTCTGCGATCTCTACGCCCAATGCGGCGAAGGCTCGCTGTGCCGCACCTGCCATCTCCATCCCCGCTTTGTGGAGCAGTACGGCGGCCGCCGCGAGGTGATGGCGGGTCTGTCCTGCCCCGCGTGGATCGAAAGCTACCTGCGCCGCACCGAGCCGGTGGCGTTTGTCACCGAGGAGACGGACGAGCCGATCTGCGACTATACCGACATTGATGCCGCCCTCTTTTTCCGGCTTTTGAAGGCGCGGGAAACCGCCATCGCCATCGCCCAGACGAGAGCGCTCTCCATCCGCGAAAGGTTGGAGCAGCTGCTGGCACTGGGTGAGGAGCTGGGCGGCGCGGAGGGTGAATGCCGGCAGCAAAGGGTGCTGCCTACCTATCTTTCCAAGCTGCGCAGCTTGGAGATTTTGATGCCACAGTGGCGAGCGGCGCTGCACCCGTCCACCCCCGTCGGCGCGGTCTCGCCCCTCTATCTGGAGAAGGTGCTGGTGTACGATCTGTTCCGCTTTTTCCTCAAGGGCGTGTATGACGGGCGGGTGCTGCCGTGGATCAAGCTGACGGTGTTCCACGCATTGGTGCTCTGCGCCATCGCCGGCGGTAAAAGCGAGTGTGAGCAGGCGGAACTGATCCGCCTTTACAGCAAGGAGATCGAGCATAACGCGGAGAATCTGGCGTCGCTCCACCGCGCGTTTTTGCGCCGCAGCGGGCGGTACAGCGCGGATGGTCTGCGAAAAGCCATAGAGGAGGTGCTGTGATGCTGTGTGATGTGCTGGAGATTCAAAAAGGCGTGACGGCGGTCATCGGCAGCGGCGGCAAAACCAGCCTCATCTGCCATTTGGCGCAGGAGCTGCAGACGCGCGGCAGCGTGCTCATCTGTACCACCACCAAGATGTGGCGTCCTGCGGAGGGTGAGTGCTTGTGCCATACAAAAGAGGAAACCATTGCGGCACTGAAAACGGGTAAAACCGTCTATATCGGCGAAATCAACCAACAAAATAAGCTGATTCCCCCTGCCTTTGACGGCTGGTGGCTTTTGGCGGATTTCGTGCTGGTGGAGGCAGACGGCGCGGCAGGCTTGCCTTTGAAAGCCCACGCCCCCCACGAGCCGGTGCTGCCGGAAAACTGCGCAAAGGTGATCTGCGTGGTGGGCGCATCCGGCATCGCTAAGCCCATCGAAGCCGTCGCCCACCGCCCCGACCGCTTCGCCGCGCTCTGCGGAAAAAAAGTGACGGATACGGTGGAAGATCGAGATGTTGCCACGGTTTTGTCGGCGGAAAAGTACCACGATTGCGTGTTCATCAACCAAGCGGATATCGTCCCCGCCGACACCCTCGCCGCGCTCATCCCTTGCCCCGTGGTGACCGGCTCGCTGCGGAGTGCGCGGTGGCAAAAGGTGAAATAAAAGTGAATTGTCAAACTAAGTGCAACACTTAGCAAGCTCAGAAGCCCACAAATCGGCAGCAGAGCGAAACCCTAATACCTTACGAGGCCTGGCGTTGATCAACGCCAGGTTTCGTTTTAGTGTAGCCGGAGCAACCCGGGAAAGATTTCGACCTTTTGGGTAGAACTCTCTTAATAACCCGTTACTGTTTTCATTTGTTCCCTTTTGCCATGCGCAGTATGGGTCTGCAAAGTAGACATCACAATTGAGCCGGCGTTCTATATTTGCCCAGTTGGCAAATTCTGTGCCTCTGTCGCAAGTAATACTTTTCACAAGCTGCGTAGGAAACTGAGACAACAACCTGACAATGCCTTCTTCAACCGTCGCAGCCTTTTTGTCCGGCAGTTTCAATGCGATGTAGAAACGAGTCTTTCTTGCGGCCAGCGTTACAAAGCAAGCTTTGCTTTTCCCCAAACCACTGACCACAGTATCCGCTTCCCAATGACCGGCCTCTTGCCTCTTGTATACCTGCTTATCCCGCTTTCTGATGGATTTCCCTTTGTTATATTTACCGCGAGTCTCTTTTACGCCGTGGGTCTTTCCTTTACGGCGCAGCACTTTCAAATTACCATGCACTAAATACTTGTCGTAGATCCAACGGTAGATCGTTCGCCAACTGGGCAGTTTCAGCTCGCAGGGTGTACAAGCAATTTGCTCTGGAGACCATGTAGCGCGCAGTTTTTCCTCTATATATGCCACTACTTCGGTATTCCAGTACATTCCGCGGTGACAGTAGGAGCGGCGCAGAAGGTATTTCTTCTGCGCTGTATGTGGGTAATATGTGGGGATATCGTACATATGCGTACAGTTGCGCCTGAGTTCTCGTGAGATCGTGCTTGGACTCCGACCCACAAGTCGGGCAATTTCCCGATAACTTAGTCCATCCACATAATATTTCCGTATACAACTGCGCTCTTCTATGGTAAGATGATGGTAGTTCATACAGATCTCCTTTCCGTAGTTTGGTGTGTGGTAACTTCATTCTACCAGAGATCTGTATGAACTTCTTCTTTTTTCCAAGTGTTGCACTTGATAGTATAATTCACCAATAAAGCAAAAAAAGAAGCACCCTCGGGTGCTTCTTTTTGTCACTTTTCCAGCGCCTCGTCCAAGCGGTCGGCAAGGCGCGCGTAGTCGGCAAGGCTCAGTTTTTCGCCGCGGATGTCGGCACTTAAGCCGCAGTCGGCGATGGCCTGCGCCAGCACATCTTTGGGCAGCGGATAGCCGCTCTGCAGGGAGTTCACCAGCGTTTTGCGCCGCTGGGCAAAGCCTGCGCGCACTGCGCGCCACAGCGAGGCTTCCGACTTCACCTCCACCGGCGGCGTCTGCCGCTTGGGGCAGTAGATCACCGCCGAGGTCACCTTGGGCGCCGGCAAAAAGCAGGTGTTGGGCACGGTAAACAGCAGCTGCGGCTCGGTGTAATACTGCATCAGCAGAGAAAAAGCACCGTAATCCGCCGTGCCGGGCTTGGCACAGATACGCAGCGCCACTTCCTTCTGAATCAGCACGGTGAGGGACTCGAACAGCCCGCTCTCCACGCACCGCGTCAGCAGCGGCGTGGTGATGTTGTAGGGAAGATTGGCGCACAAAATGGGACGTAATCCACCAAAATATTCCGAAACCAACGCATTTAGGTCACATTTCATAATGTCACCGGGCACGAGGGTGAAGTTGTCAAACGCCGCCATAGTTTCCCCCAATACGGGGTACAGCCGCCGGTCCAGCTCCACCGACACCACCTTACCGGCGCGCCGCGCCAGCTGCTGGGTCAAAGGGCCGATGCCCGGGCCGATCTCCAGTACGCCGGTTGCCTCGTCCGCGCCGCAGGCCTCTGCAATGCGCAGGGGAACGGAGGCGTCAATGAGGAAATTCTGCCCCAGCGCCTTGGAAAAATGAAAGCCGTGCCGCGAGAGCAGAGCTTGGATGTGATTGCGGTTGCAAAGATCCATACCGGACCTCCTTACAGTTTTTTACCAGTATACCACGCCGGATTTCGTTCGTAAAGGGAGAAAAAAGACAGTCCTGCGTTGGCAGAACTGTCTTTCGTTTATCCCATCAGCGCGGTTACCGCGTCAAATGCCCCTTTATCCATCTGCACGCACACATCGCGGAAGCGGTCAGGCTGCACATAGCCGCCGTCTAGCAGCCGCAGATGCACCTTTACGCCGTCGGGCTTGGTGAAATAGAGGTGATGCGACTCCAGCGAGTCGTAAACATTGCTTGCCCCCTCGGGCAGAATGTCCTGCGTGCGGACGAAGGTACCCTCATTCAGCGCGGCAAGGAAGGCGTCCAATACGTCGCGGTGTTCGGTCAGGTCGGTAAAATTGCCGGTGCTATAGAACCAATCGTAGCGGCTCATTCCCGTGACGGAGGCATAGCTGCCGCTCAGGCGGAAGCCCTCGTCAAACAGCTCCGCCCCCTTATGCACCGTGATGCCGCGGTTGTTGATGTAGAGCATTACTTCGCCGTCCGACAAGTCCTTGCACAGCAGAAAACCGGGATCGTACCCCTCCACGGCGTAGAAATCGCCGCCGATGCTGCCGGACAGCTCCGCATAGTCGGTGGGGGATGACCACTCGTCGATACTGCCGTTGACAGTACCCAGCTTTTCCCCGCGCAGGGCGATAGGCGCTGCGTCGTAGGACTCATAAAACCGCCCCTCATAGATGAAAAAGGCGACCATACAAGCTTCGTTGATGGGACTGCCGATGTCCTTATCCACCAGCGGGATGGTGACAGTCAGCTCACCGGAGATGGGCGGCTGTGGTGCGATGCCACTGGGATCGCCTGCGCGCAGCGCAAAAGCGCACAGCAGAACAAGACACACGCAGGCGGCGGCTGCAAGGATGGGCAGCGCAGGACTGCGGCGCTTGGGCTGTGCTGCCTCCAGCACAAACTCGTCGGAAATATCGCTTAAAGCGAGGGAAATTGCGCTTTTTTTCATAGAATGAACCCCTCTTTCTGCGCAAAGCGCGTCAGTTTTTCGCGGATGCGGGAAAGACGGACGGTGACGCTGTGGGGGGACATCTGCACTTGCGCGGCGATGTCCTTGACGGCGTCGCCATACCAGTAGCGGCGGACAAAAAGCACGCGGTCGGTGCGGCGCAGCGTGCGCAAAAAGCGATCCAGCAGCGCGGTCAGCTCACCCACCGCCCACTCGTCCTCGGCGCGGCTGCCGCCGCAAAGGGCGAAGTCCAGCTCGTCCAAAGCCTCCTCGTAGCCGCTGCGCTTCTGCGCTGCGTTGGCCTCCAAGCGGGAAACGGCGCGGTTGCGGACGATGCGGCACACATAGGATGAGAGCACCTGCGGACGCTGGGGCGGAATGGTGTTCCACACGCCCAAGTAGGCGTCGTTGACGCACTCCTCCGCGTCCCGCCCGTCGCCCACGATGTTCTGGGCGATGCGGCGGCACAGCCTGCCGTATTTTTTGTCCAGCGCCTCGATGGCCTGCTCCGAGCGCTCAAAGAGCAGGTCGATGATCCGCGTGTCCTCCATAAAAGCCACCACCTTTCCGTCTTACTTTCTTACTCCGGAAAAAGAGGGGGATGTCACAAATTTATTTGCCCCAAAATGAGGGCGGCGGTGTTGCGCCCTCCGGCAGCGGCACCACCACATCGGTGCGCTCGGCGCCGTAGAGTGCGCGGTGGAAAGCCATAACCTCCTCCACCGCCAGCTGCGGCGCGTAGGTCAGCGCCTGCCACGCCATACCGCAGGTGGCCATGGGGTAGGCGGCGGTGAAGCCGTTGCGCCCATAGAATGCGATGCGGCGCAGGCGGATGGCGTTGGCGTCCTCCGAGTCACCCAACACCGGCAGCTCCGATTCGGTCACCAACGGTCGCCCTTGCTGCTGCAGGCGGCGCAGGATATCACCGCCCAAGCCTGCGTTGCGCCGCGCGGCGGTGACCCCCAAGTAGTCCAGCAGTACCAGCGGTATCTGCGGCGCTTTCCATAGGCAGGCATAACCCAGCAGCGCGCTGCTCTCAAAAAGACCCCACACCTCATAGCGTTCCTCCGCTATGAGGGCAAAAATCTTCTCCAATGGCTTGCGCTCCTGCGCGATAAAGGTGCGGGTCAATTCGTTATCATACCACGCGGTGATCTCCTCGCGTGTCATCTCGCGGAATGTCATAGCGTTTCCTCCAGTAAGCACAGCATATCCTGCGGCAGCGGTGCGGTGACGGTCACCGCCTCGCCCGTCAAAGGATGGGTGAAGCGCAGAATGTGGGAGTGCAGCGCAGGCCGCGCGATCAACTCACGATCCTCCGTGCCGTACAGCCAATCGCCGGTGAGGGGGCAGCCGATGGCCGCCATATGCACCCGCAGCTGATGAGTGCGCCCCGTGTGGGGCAGCAATCGCAGCAGCGCGCGCTCACCGCAGAGCTGCAGCACTTCGTATTCGGTTTGGGCAGGTTGTCCGCTGGGGTCAATACACCGCCGCAGCAGAGAATCGGTGTCCCGCCCGATAGGCAGCGTGATGCTGCCGGCGGCGGGGGAGGGGATGCCATCGCATACGGCGCGGTACTCGCGCTGCAGCGCTGCTGTATGCAGCAGATCCATACACCGCGCGTGCATATAGCCGTTTTTGGCGATCAGCATCACGCCGGTGGTGCCGCGGTCAAGGCGGTTGACGGCGTGGAACGCGGAAGACCCCAGATAGTGCGCCACCGCGCCTGCCACCGTCACCGACTCCTCCGTCAGTGCGGCGGGATGCACGGCGATACCGGCGCTCTTGTCGATGGCTAAAAGATGCTCGTCCTCCCACAAAACGGAGAGCGGAGCGTCCACGGGCAGAATCGCATCGGCGCTGCCCGCCTCATCGGACACATCCACGCGCAGCAAATCGCCGCAGCGCACCCTCTGCGCCACGGTTACCGGCGCATCATTCAGCAAAATCGCGCCCTCGCGGCGGCGCAGCTGTTTGCGCAGCGTGGTGGAGATATGGAATCGCGCGGTGAGAATATCCCGCACGGTGCAGCCGTCCTCGGTCTGCGTGATGGTATGGGTCAAAACAGACATACGCCGCCTCCTTTCGTAAAAAATATTGTAGCATAAGCGGCGCGGATATGGTACACTGAATTTACAAGAAAACGGCAAAGGAGCGATCTTTATGGCATCGAAAGTATACTTTGGCGACCTGCGTGCCGACTTCCACGAGAATCTGCAGCAGAAGCTGACACGGCTGATGAAAACCGCCGGTATGGGCGAGATCGATTTTGACAAAAAGTTCGTGGCCATCAAAATGCATTTTGGTGAGCCGGGCAATCTGGCGTTTCTGCGCCCCAACTGGGCGAAGGCGGTGGCGGACTTCGTGAAGGAGCGGGGCGGCAAGCCTTTCCTGACCGACTGCAACACGCTGTATGTAGGCGGCCGCAAAAACGGTCTTGACCATCTGGATGCGGCGGCGCTCAACGGCTTTTCCCCGCTGTCCACCGGCTGCCACGTGGTGATCGCCGACGGCATCAAGGGCTCGGACGAGGCCTATGTGCCGGTGGTGGGCGGCGAATATGTGAAGGAAGCCAAGATCGGCCGCGCCATTATGGATGCCGATGTGTTCATCTCCCTCAGCCACTTCAAGGGACACGAGCAGGCGGGCTTCGGCGGCGCGCTGAAGAATATCGGTATGGGCTGCGGCAGCCGCGCCGGTAAGATGGAGCAGCACAACGCCGGCAAGCCGGAGGTGCGGGTGAAGAAGTGCGTAGGCTGCGGTATGTGCACCAAGATCTGCGCCCACGATGCCATCTCCATCACCGACAAGAAGGCGTTCATCGACCACAATAAGTGCGTGGGCTGCGGCCGCTGCATTGCCATCTGCCTGCAGGATGCCATCGTCAACAACAGCGACGAGAGCAGCGTGGTGCTCAACCGCAAGATCGCCGAGTATACCAAGGCGGTGGTGGACGGCAGACCCTGCTTCCATATCTCGCTGGTCATTGATGTGTCCCCCAACTGTGACTGTCACAGCGAGAATGACGCCGCCATCGTGCCCAATGTGGGCATGTTCGCCTCTTTCGACCCCGTGGCGCTGGATATGGCCTGCGCCGACGCGGTCAATGCCCAGCCCATCATCCACGGCACCGCCGCCGACAGCGGTGACCATCACGACCACGATCATTTCCACCGTATGCACCCCGAGACCGACTGGATGAGCTGCCTTGAGCACGCCGAAAAGCTGGGGATCGGTACAAGAGCATACGAACTCATCAAGATTTGACGGAGGGGCTAACGATGAAGGAGATCCGCAACATTTCCGTTGCCGGTGCCGGTACGATGGGCTATTCGCTGGCGCAGGCCTTTGCCAAGTTTGGTTATCCGGTCAAGCTGTACGATCTGTTTCCCGCCGCACTGGAGAAGGCGAAAAAGCTGATCGCCATCAACCAGAGCGCCGAGGTGGAAGCCGGTGAGCTGACGGCGGAGGAGTCCGCCGCGCTGCAGCAGCGCATCGTGTTCACCGACAAATTGGAGGATCTGGCGGACACCGATTTTCTGGTGGAGGCGATTCTCGAAAAGCTGGAGATCAAGCACGATTTCTATGGGAAACTGTGCAAAATCGTGGCAGATGATGCCATTTTGTGCAGTAATACCTCCGGTTTGAGCATCACCAAAATCGCAGAAGCCGTGACCAATCCGGAGCGCTTTGCCGGTATGCACTGGATGAATCCGCCCCATATCATCCCCCTCATCGAGATCATCTGCGGCGAAAAGACGGCAGAGGAAACGGCGGAGCAGGTGCGGCAAATCGCGCTGAAGCTGAAGAAAAAGCCGGTGGTCATCAAGGACGCCCCCAGCTTTGTGCTCAACCGCCTGCAGCAGGCGATTTTGCGCGAGAGCCTGCATATCGTCCGCGAGGGCATCGCATCCCCCGAGGCCATCGACGATGTGATGAAGTACGCGCTGGGCTTCCGCTACGCCTGCTTCGGCCCGTTTGAGACCTGCGATCTGGGCGGTCTGGATATCCACTATAACATCTCCAAGTACACTTGGCCCGATCTGTGCGACGATAAAGAGCCCTTCGGCCTGCTGCAGCAGTGCATCGATGAAGGCCGCCTTGGCGTGAAAAACGGCGCAGGCTTCTATGATTACTCCGACGGCAAGGATGAGGAAGTCATCAAGCGCCGCGACGATATCTTCCTGAAGCTCGCCAAATGTCTGTTTGAGGAATAAAAGGAACGACTTATGGATATTACCCAAACTTTTTATGACAGCATGGCATCGCAATACGACAAGCTGTTTGAAGATTGGCAGACCACCACGCAGCAGCAGGCGGATATTTTGGAGCAGATTTTTTGGGAAAGCGGCTTTGACCGCTCCGCTAAAATCCTCGATTGTGCCTGCGGCATCGGAACGCAGTCCATTGGGCTTGCCGCCCTTGGCTACGATGTCACGGCTTCGGACATCAGCGAAGGAGAGCTTGCCGAGGCGCAGTGCCGCGCCGCCGACAACGGTGTCACGATCCGGTTTGAACGCGCTGACTTCACCGCCTTGGAGCGGACCTTTCAGGAGCGGTTTGACATCGTGATCTGTATGGATAACGCCCTGCCCCACATGCTCTCCCACAGCGCGCTGGAAGCGGCAATCAAGAGTATCACAAACCAAATTGCCCCCGGCGGCATCTTTGTTGCCAGTATCCGGGATTATGATACGCTGCTTGCAGAGAAGCCGCCCTATTCGCCGCCCTATATCCACAAGACGGATCGTGGACAGCGTGTATCATTCCAGACGTGGGACTGGGAGGGCGAGCACTATAAGCTCAAGCAGTACATCATCGACGATGCAGAAACGCTGCAGGTTAGCAAATTCGATTGCGAGTATCGGGCAACCCGCCGCGCGGAGCTGACGGAGCTGCTGCAATCGTGTGGCTGCCGCGCAGAGTGGAAGTTTCCGGCGGAAACGGGATTCTACCAGCCCATCGTGGTGGCAAAAAAGCAATAACGCAGTTGATAAAAGGAAAAGGAAGCCCGAGAGGGCTTCCTTTTCGTTTATTGCTATTTTTTCATCTTGCGGGGTGCAAAGATCGCCAGCATCAGTTGCCCGATGTTGATCAGCAGAACGCCGAAGAAAACGGCTGCCGCCAGAGAAAAGACTTGAAGAAGGACTGGGGATGTGATAAACGGGGCGTTTGCAAGATAGCCAAATACACCCCACAGAAACAGCGACAGCAGCAAGTAACGCAGATATTTTACCCATACGGGCGGGGATTCTTTCATAGCGGATCACCTCATCAATACGTTTGGCTCAATGCGTTGGTTTCGTCTCCTGATAGAACATATTCCAGTCCACCTGATAGGCGCGCAGCGTCTTTTCATCGAAGCACACCATCCGCACCTGCAGATCGGGATGCTCATAGAGGAAATCCATAATGGCCTTCAGCGCGATATGCGCCGCCTGCGGCAGGGGATAGCCGTATATACCGGTGGAGATGGAGGGGAAGTCGATGGATTTGCACCCGTGCTGCACCGCCAGCTCCAGGCAGGAGCGATAGCACGAGCGCAGCAGCGCCGCCTCGCCCGCATCACCGCCGCGCCAGATAGGACCGGGGGTGTGGATCACATAGCGGCAGGGCAGATCGTAGGCATCCGTGATCTTCGCCTGCCCCGTTTCGCAGCCGCCCAGCGTGCGGCACTCTGCCAGCAGCTTGGGACCTGCGGCGCGGTGGATCGCCCCATCCACACCGCTGCCGCCCAAGAGGGAGCATTTGGCGGCGTTGACGATGGCGTCCACACGGGACTGGGTGATGTCACCCAAAATGATGGATAACGGCATAATGTAACCTCGTTTCGATGGAAAAATATCCCCCGCAAAACGGGGGATATTTTTGATAAGCTCAGCGCTCCTCGCGGAAGTAGTTGAGACCCAGACCCTCGGGGGGCTGATTCTCCTTCTGATTGCGCATAGAGGAAACGATCAGCACGATGACGGTCACCACATAGGGCAGGATCTTGTAGATCTGCATGGGGATGAAGGGGATGTTCAGGCGCAGATACAGAATCATCAGTGCGCCGAACAGAATACTGCCCCAGATGGAGGACAGCGGACGCCACAGACAGAAGATGACCAGTGCCACGGCCAGCCAGCCCACGCCGGACAGACCCTCGTGGTTCCACACGCAGCCGGCGATGGTCATAATGTAGACCATACCACCGATGGCGGAGATACCGCCGCCGATGACGGTGGCCAGATAGCGGTAGCGGGTCACATTGATGCCGGCGGCATCGGCGGTGGCGGGGCTTTCACCCACGCTGCGCAGGTACAGACCCTTGCGGCTGCGCTTGAGGAAGAGATGCATGGCGATAGCCAGCACCACGCCCATATAGAAGAAGACGCTGCTGCTGAAGAGGATGGGACCCACCACGGGGATTTCCTGCAGGAAGGCGGGGAAGGGGGAATTCTGGAAGAAGCCCTTCAGGCTGTTGCTGATGGCAATGTAGCCGCCTTCGCTGACGCGCATATACTCGCCGATAAACTGACCGACGCCGGTACCGAAGATGGAGAGGGCGAGACCGGTCACGTTCTGGTTGGCGCGCAGGGTAATGGTGATAAAGCTGAAGATCAGCGAGGCGATGCAGCCTGCGATAAAGGCGCAGAGGATTCCTACGATAACAGCCACGATGCCGTTGGCATTGCCGGTCAGCTTTTCGTAGTAGAACACGCCGCCCAGACCGACAGCGCCGCCCATAAACATAATACCCTCAACACCAAGGTTCAGGTTGCCGGACTTTTCCGTCAAAATCTCGCCCAGCGTACCGAACAGGAAGGGGGTGCCGTAGGTAATGGCGGCAACGATGAGGGCAATCGTCAGATTCACAAACTCAGGCATTCTCGTTGGCCTCCTTTCCTTCGGCTGCGGCTTCCTTCTGCTGCTTCTTGGCGCGCAGGATCAGGCGGAAGTTGATAAAGAACTCGCAGCCCAGCATGCAGAACAGCAGGATACCGGTGATGATCTCGGAGATAGAGGCGGGCACTGCCAGACGGGTCTGCAACGTTTCCGCGCCCTTGGTAAGAACGGCCAGCAGACCGGAGATGGCCACCATAGCGAAGGCATTCAGCTGTGCCAGCCACGCAACGGTGATGGAGGTGAAGCCTACACCGTCGGCAACACCGTGATACAGCGTGCCGTTGGCACCGGAGGCCACGATGAAGCCCACCAGACCGCTGATGGCGCCGGAGATAAACATGGTGCGCATCATAATGCGGCCCACGTTCATACCGGCATAGCGGGCGGTGTTGATGGAGTCGCCGATCACGGCGATCTCATAACCGTGCTTGGTGTGGCGCATATAGATATGCATCAGCACCACAAGGATCAGCACGATGATCCAGCCGCAATGCACACCCAGCACACGGGGCAGGCAGGCATTTTCGGCAAACTGCGGGATCACCTGAGAGCCCTTACGACCCTCCCAGGGACCGCCCTCCAGCCAGCGGACGATACCGATGACGATATAGTTCATCATCAGCGTAAACAGCGTTTCGTTGGTGTTCCACTTGGCCTTGAAGAAAGCGGGGATCAGCGCCCAGATACCGCCGGCAATCGCACCGGCTGCACCCATAATGACCAGCAGGGGCAGGGCGGGCAGCTTGTCAGCCCAGTACAGAGCGAAGTAGCTGGCGGCGATAGCGCCGGCTGTGATCTGACCTTCGGCACCGATGTTCCAGAAGCGCATTTTGAAGCACGGAGCGATAGCCAGTGCGCAGCCCAGCAGGGGAACGGCGATCTTTGCCGTCTGGCGCAGAGCCGTCTTTTTACCAAGAGAGCCGGAGATAATGGTGCCGTAAGCCTCAATGGGGTTGACGCCGATGGCCATCAGGATGAAGCCGCCCAGCAGCAGTGCCAGCAGGATCGAGCCGATGCGGATGGCCCAGACCTGACCCTTAGGCATCATTTCCCGCTTGGCGAGGCGGATCAGCGGTTCATGCTTTTTATTCATTTACTCCGCCTCCTTTCCGCCTACACGGGTCATCAGCAGACCCACTTCTTCCTTGGTGGTGGTGCGCGCATCCACGATGCCGCTGACCTTACCGCCGCACAGCACCAGAATCCGGTCGCACAGCTCCAGCAAAACATCCAGATCCTCGCCCACATACACAACGGCGACACCCTGCATTTTCTGCTCGGTCAAGAGGTTGTAGATGGTGTAGGACGTGTTGATATCCAGACCGCGCACAGCGTAGGCGGTCATCAGAACAGAGGGAGCGCTGGCGATCTCGCGTCCCACCAGCACCTTCTGCACGTTACCGCCGGACATACGGCGGACGGGGAACTCGGTGCTGGGAGTCACGACCTCCAGATCGTGCCAGATCTGGTTGGCCAGTTTGTTGGGGTCTTTTCGGTTGACGAAAATGCTCTTACCCTTGCGCCACGAGCGCAGCATCATATTGCCGGTCATACCCATGGAGCCCACCAGACCCATGCCCAGACGATCCTCGGGCACGAAGGCCATAGCTACGCCGGATTTGCGGATCTGCATAGGCGACTTGCCCACCAGATCGGAGGGGGCAGCTTCGTCAGGTGTGTACATAATGGAGCCGGAGGATACGGGGTGGAGACCGGCGATGCACTCCAGCAGCTCGCGCTGACCGGAGCCTGCCACGCCGGCGATACCCAGAATCTCGCCGCCCATAGCGGTAAAGCTCACATCGTCCAGACGCTTGACGCCCTCTGCATCGAAGCAGGAGACGCCGCTCAGGGACAGACGGGGGACGGGCTTTTCGTAGGTGGGACGGTCGATGTTCAGCGTCACGGTGTGACCCACCATCATATCCGTCAGTGCCTGCGGATTGGTCTCGGCGGTGTTGACAGTGCCGATGTACTTGCCCTTACGGAGAACGGCTACTTTATCGGACAGCGCCATCACCTCGTGGAGCTTGTGGGTGATGATAACGATGGCTTTGCCGTCAGCGCGCATATTGCGCAGCACGGCGAACAGCTTGTCAGTTTCCTGAGGAGTCAGCACGGCGGTGGGCTCATCGAGAATCAAAATATCGGCGCCGCGGTACAGAACTTTGATGATCTCCACCGTCTGCTTCTGGGAGACGGACATATCATAGATCTTCTTGGTAGGATCGATGTCGAAGCCATACTTTTCGCAGATGGCCCGCACCTTTGCGTTGGTCTGGTTCATATCCAGCTTTTCCTCATCGTCCAGACCCAGAACGATGTTTTCCGCAGCGGTGAACACGTCTACCAGCTTGTAGTGCTGGTGGATCATACCGATGCCGTAGCGGAACGCATCCTTGGGGGAGGAGATGGTGACTTTTTCGCCGCCAACGCAGATCTCGCCTTCGTCGGGATAGTAAATGCCGGAGAGCATATTCATCAGCGTGGTCTTGCCGCTGCCGTTTTCACCCAACAAAGAGAGAATTTCACCACGGTTCAGGCTCAGGTTGATGCCATCGTTTGCAACGACAGAACCAAAGCGCTTCGTGATGTTTTTCAATTCAATAGCGCAAACAGTTTCCAAGGCTGTCATCCTTTCTATGCGTGGGGTGGGGGTTTATGAAAAAGAGAGGCTGCCGGGGGACAGCCTCTCTATTTACCTGAGGGGGAATTAGAACGCAGAGTTCAGCCAGGTGATACCGTCGATCTGCAGTGCGAAGTAGGGAGCAGACTGGAAGTAAGACTCGTGGTAAGCACCGTCGAACACAGCTTCCTCAGAATCGGGAGCGAAGTCGCCGTTGGTATCCAGAGCGAAGGAGTTGGTCACAGCAGCGCCCTGAACGGTGAACTTGGAGGTATCAAAGACCTGCAGCTTGCCGTCCTTGATGTCCTTCTCAACAGCAGCCAGCTTGTCAGCAGTGCCGGCAGCGGCGATCTTGGTGTTCAGATCGGTCATCACAACAGCGCCGTCAGCCAGACCCTTGCACCAATCCTGCTCCAGCTCGCCGCCGTTGACGATGGTCTCAATGGCGTGAGTGAAGTAGACGGACCAGTCGATACGGGTGCCGATCAGGGAAGCCTCGGGAGCCACAGAGATCATATCGTTGTTATAACCGGTGTGGAAAGCGCCCTTGGACTGAGCAGTGGTAGCGGGGGTGGTGTTGTCGGAGTGCTGGGAGATCAGCACGCAGCCGGCGTCGCACAGAGCGTCAGCGGCGGTACCCTCAGCGGTAGCGTCGGACCAGGAGCCCACGAACTGCACCTTCATGGTGACGGAGGGGCAGACGCTCTTGGCGCCCAGATAGTAGGAGGTAAAGCCGGAGATAACCTCAGCGAAGGAGAAAGCGCCAACGTAGCCGATGACAGCCTTGTCAGCAGTGATCTTGCCGCCGTCGATCATTTCCTGCAGCTTCATACCGGCAACCACGCCGGCCAGATAACGGCCCTCGTAGATGTTGGCGAAAGCGTTGTGGGTGTTCTTCAGATCATCGCACCAGGAAGCCTGGTTGGTGCAGCCGATGAAGGTGATGTCGGGATAGTCGGGAGCTACCTTCAGCATGAAAGGCTCATGACCGAAGGAGTTGTTGATGATGATCTTGCAGCCTTCTTCGGCCAGCTCGATGTTGGCATCCTCGCACTTGGAGTCCTCGCCAATGTTGTACTTGACGACCCACTCAACATTGATGCCCTTGGCCTTCAGAGCCTCGGTAGCAGCTTCCTTGCCGCGGATAAAGTTGTAGGTGTAGCCCTGATCGTTCTCGTCACCGATGCAGATCAGACCGACCTTGATGGTTTTGCCATCCTTGCCGCCGTCATCGTCCTTGTTGCCGCAGGCAACCAGAGACAGAGCCATGACCAGAGCCAGGATGAGAGCAAGAATTTTCTTCATACTTGTGATCCTCCTTAAATTTTTTGGCGTCCGATATTGTTTGTACTTATGAATCGGGAGACTCCCCGAAGTCTTACAGGAGAATTATACACGAAAAAAGGAAAGTCTGCAACAAAAAATGTCAGCGGATTCCCGTTTTCTGACAAAATACTAAAGGAGAGAAGAAGGGGGAGCGGTGTTTTCTGAAAATTGAACAATCTGCGGCCCGTTACTGGCGCACCAGCGTGCCGGTTTTGCCCTCAATGCCGTCGCGCGCTTTCTCCAGCGCGGTGATCAACGCCTTGCGTCCGGGCTTGGACTGGGCGAACTGCACCGCAGCCTGCACCTTGGGCAGCATAGAGCCGGGGGCGAACTGGCCCTGCGCGATGTAGACCTGCGCCTCCTCGGGGGTAAGGGAGGAGAGCCACTGCTCATTTTCCTTGCCGAAGTTGATGGCTACCTTCTCCACGGCGGTGAGAATGATCAGCATATCGGCGTCCAGCTGCTGTGCCATCAGGGAAGAGGCAAAATCCTTGTCGACCACAGCCGCCGCGCCGCGCAGATGGTTGCCCTCCTCGATAACGGGGATACCGCCGCCGCCGCAGGCGATGACCACCGCGCCGCCGTCAGACAGCATCCGGATGCAGGGGATCTCCACGATGTCGATGGGGATGGGGGAGGCCACATAGCGCCGCCAGCCGCGGCCGGAATCCTCCTTCATGATGTAGCCGGTTTTTTCGGCAATTTCCCGCGCCTGCTCCTCGGACAAAAACTTACCGATGGGCTTGGTGGGGTTTTGGAACGCGGGGTCGTCTTTATCCACCACGGTCTGTGTGACGATGGTGCAGACCGGCTTTTCAATGCCGCGGTTCAGCAGCTCCTCACGCAGCGCACCCTGCAGGTCGTAGCCGATGTACGCCTCGCTCATCGCGCCGCAGACCGACAGCGGCGTGATGCCCTGCGACTGATCCTCGTGGGTCAGCGCGATCATACCGTTGTTGATGATGCCCACCTGCGGACCGTTGCCGTGGGCGAGGATCACCTCATTGCCCTGCTCGATCAGGTCCACGATGGCTTTGGCGGTGATGCGGACGGCGCGTGCCTGCTCGGGCAGCGTTGTGCCAAGCGCATTGCCGCCCAGTGCAATAACGATCCGTTGTTTCATAACATACCTCCGGGTCAAAAAGTGAGAAAGCAGGTCTGCTGTCGGATTGTCTGGTTTCACACGGTTACGGTGGGAACGAACAAGGCAGCAGACCTGCTTCAAGGTCAGTGATCAGTGATTCTTACGGGTGTTTTCGCCGGCATCCATATCCAGCAGTGCCTGCACGGGATCCTTGATCTGGGCAAGGAAGATCATAGCGGCGATGATATAGGGCTTAAAGCTGGCCTCCTTGTACAGCGGCACGATGTAGCGGTCGAACACGGAGTTGTCGACCTCACCTTCCTCGCAGCTCAAACCGGTGATGTCGGCGGGCAGGCAGTGCAGATAGAGAGCCTTGCCATCCTTTGTCAGCTTCATCATCTCCTCCGAGCAGGTCCAGTCCTTATGCTGGGCATTCTGTGCCAGCAGGCGCTGCTCCAGCTCATCGATGCCGTCCTTATCGCCGGCCTGATACAGCTTGGTGCGCTCCTCCATAGCGGCAAAGGGCGCCCAGCTCTTGGGATAGACGATGTCAGCGTCGGCGAAGGCTTCCGCCATGGAGTTGGTCTTGGTGAAGGAACCGCCGGTCTTTTCGGCGTTGGCGGCGGCGATCTGCTCCACCTCGGGCATTACCTCATAGCCTTCGGGATGTGCCAGCACGACATCCATGCCAAAGCGGGTGAACAGACCGATCACGCCCTGGGGCACAGACAGAGGCTTACCGTAAGAGGGAGAATAGGCCCAGGTCATGGCGACCTTCTTGCCCTTCAGGTTCTCCACACCGCCGAACTCGTGGATGATGTGCAGCATATCGGCCATGCACTGGGTGGGGTGATCCACGTCGCACTGCAGGTTCACCAGCGTGGGGCGCTGCTCCAGAATGCCGTCGCCGTAGCCGTCCTCCAGCGCGTCCATAAAGGTCTTCATATACTTGTGACCCTCGCCGATGAACATATCATCGCGGATACCGATGACATCGGCCATAAAGGACACCATGTTGGCAGTTTCGCGCACCGTCTCGCCGTGTGCGATCTGGGACTTCTTCTCGTCCAGATCCTGCACCTCCAGACCCAGCAGATTGCAGGCGGAGGCGAAGGAGAAGCGGGTGCGGGTAGAGTTGTCGCGGAAGATCGAAATGCCCAGTCCGGAGTCGAACACGCGGGTGGACTTGTTGCGCTCACGCAGATCGCGCAGTGCGTCAGCCACCGTGAAGATGGCCTCCAGCTCCTCGTCGGTCTTATCCCACGTCCAGTAGAAGTCCTTGCGGTACATATCGGCGATGTTCAGCTTTTCCAGCTTGCGTGCCAGTTCCACAGTTTTGCTCATAGTCGTAATCTCCTTCTCTCGTTTTGGGCAGTTACTTAATATCGTTGTCCGTCAGGCTCTGGCGGAACTGCGTGACGCTCTGGCTCTTGTCGCCGGGCTGATACAGCATGGGAACGGCGGCATAGAGGGCGGCGCAGGTGACCAGATCCTGCTTCCAGATGATCTCATTGGGGGCGTGAGCCTGACTCTCCGCACCGGGACCGAAGCCCACGCAGGGGATGCCGTAGCGACCCTGAATGGACACGCCGTTGGTGGAGAAGGTCCACTTGTCGGTGAGGGGGCGACCCTCACGCAGCGCCTGCGCCTGCGCATCGGGAGCCAGACGCTTCTCGCCCCACAGCGCGTGGTGTGCCTTGATCAGCGCCTGCACGTGGGGCGCGGACTCGTGATTGATCCACGTGGGGAAGAAGCACTCCGTCTCATAGACGGTGCCGGTCCACGCAGGACGGTCATACATATACATACTGACGGTCACATCGTCGCCGTACTTGCGCACGCTGGGCAGATCGCGGATCTCCTGCAGGCAGGAATCCCACGTCTCACCGGCGGTCATACGGCGGTCGATAGAGATGGAGCAGCTGTCCGCCACAGCGCAGCGGGAGGGGGAGGTGTAGAAGATCTGGCTGGTGGTGCAGGTGCCGCGGCCGAGGAAACGGGCGTCCTCGTAGTGCTCGGGATTGTACTTGGGCTCCAGCATCTTCACAAGACCCTTGATCTCGGTGCCTTCCGCGGCGTCGTTCTCGTTCAGCGCACGCACATCCTGCAGGATGTCGGCCATCTTGTAGATGGCGTTGTCGCCGCGCTCGGGAGCGCTGCCGTGGCAGCTGACGCCCTTGACGTCCACGCGGATCTCCATACGTCCGCGGTGACCGCGGTAGATGCCGCCGTCGGTGGGCTCGGTAGAGATGACGAACTCCGGCACGATCTTGCTGACATTGTAGATGTACTGCCAGCACATACCGTCGCAGTCCTCTTCCTGCACCGTGCCGACCACCATAATTTTGTAGCCCTCGGGGATCAGCCCCAGATCCTTCATAATGCGTCCGCCGTAGGCGGCGGCAGCCATACCGCCCTCCTGATCGGAGGCGCCGCGACCGTAGATGATGCTGTCGGTCTCGTAGCCCTCATAGGGATCGTGGGTCCAGTTGTCCAGATTGCCCACGCCCACGGTATCGATGTGGGAGTCGATGGCGATGATCTTGTCACCCTCGCCGATCCAGCCGATCACGTTGCCCAGACCGTCGATCTCCACCTTGTCATAGCCCAGAGCTTCCAGCTCCTGCGCAATGCGGCGAACCACGCCTTCCTCCTCACAGCTCTCCGAGGGGATGGCGATCATATCCCGCAAAAAGCGGCTCATTGCGTCTTTGTAACCTTCCGCGGCAAGTTTGATGGCTTCAAAATCCATAATGCACCTCCGAAAATCATATAAGTTGAAAGTTTACCAATGATCCATACACGGTGTTGTATTGTCTATATCATACCACACACAAATGAGATGTCAAACAAAAATTGTTCAGTCCTAAAAATTTTTTCAAAAAAGCATTGATTTTGGATTTAGATATGGTATGATAGTATCAGTAAAAAATGGAGGTGGAAAATGGAAAGCAGAAAACTGGAATTATTAAAGCAGATGGCAGCCGGTGTTGCGGCGCAGTTCGGCAGCAAGTGTGAGGTCGTGATCCATGAGGTGAACAGCAACCGGATGGATCAGTCCATCGTCCATATTGAGAACGGACACGTGTCCGGCCGCAAGGTGGGTGATGGCGCATCCCGCATCGTGCTGGAGCAGCTGGAGAATCAGGAGCGTCAGCCTCAGGACCATCTGTGCTATCTCACCCGCACCCCCGACGGAAAGATTCTGAAATCCTCGTCACTGTATATCCGTAACCGCAAGGGTGTGGTCACGGGCATCTTTTCCATTAATTATGATGTTACTTCCATTTTAATGCTGCAGCAAAACGTCAACGAGATGCTCTCTACCCGCGACGATGACGAGGGCGAGCCGGAGAAGATCATCAACATCAACGATGTGCTCAACGAGCTGATCGAGCAGTCGGTGGCGCTGGTGGGCAAGCCGGTGGCGCTGATGAATAAGGATGATAAGGTCCGCGCCATCCAGTTCCTGAACGAGAGCGGCGCCTTCCTTGTGACCAAGTCCGGTGACAAAGTTGCCAAATATTTTGGCATCTCCAAGTATACACTTTATTCGTACATTGATTCTACAAAGCAGGAGGACAAGAAAAAATGATCGATCTGTCTATCAACAAAGCGGGCCTTGCCCACAACATCGAAATCGCGAAAAAGAACAAGATCATCATCCCCACCATCGCCCAGATGCAGGATCCCTCTCTCATTCCGGAGAAGATCCTTGCCAAGCTGAGCACCACCGGTCTGTGGGATGTAGACCCTGTCAACCTGTTCCGCATTTCCTGGCACAATGAGGCCAAGGACAGCGGGGGTCTGTTCCAGGCTGTGCCCAACTATGTGGAGATCCCCAGTGAGCTGTCCGGCGTACCCTGCCGCATCATCGCCATGGCAGGTAAATGGTTCCCCACCGGCTGCCACAAGGTGGGCGCCTCCTTCGGGTGTCTTGCACCCCGTCTGGTGACCGGTCAGTTCGACGCTACGTATCACCACGCCGTGTGGCCCTCCACCGGTAACTACTGCCGCGGCGGCGCATTCAACTCCAAGCTCCTGGCCTGCGACAGCGTGGCCATCCTGCCGCAGGATATGTCCCGCGAGCGCTTTGAGTGGCTGCAGAGCATCGCCGGTCAGATCATTGCCACCCCCGGCTGTGAGTCCAACGTCAAGGAGATCTTTGATAAGACTTGGGAACTGAAGCAGGATCCCACCATGATGATCTTCAACCAGTTTGCCGAGATGGGCAACCCGCTGTGGCACTATAATGTCACCGGCGTGGCTCTGGCGGATCTGTTCGAGGCCATCAAGAAGCCCGGCCAGAACTTTGCCGGCGCCTGCTTCACCTCCGGCTCTGCCGGCACCATGTCCGCCGGCGACCTGCTGAAGGAGCGCTATCCCCGTTTGAAGCTGGCAGTGGGCGAGGCGCTGCAGTGCCCCACCATTCTGGATAACGGCTTCGGCGGTCACCGCATCGAGGGTATCGGCGATAAGCACATCCCTTGGGTGCATAATGTGAAGAACACCGATATGGCCATCGCCATCGACGATGAGGACAGCCAGCGCCTGCTGCGTCTGTTCAACACCGCTGACGGTCAGAAGTATCTGCGTGAGGAGCTGAAGCTGTCCGAGGAGCTGATCGAGAAGCTGACGTGGATGGGCATCTCCGGTATCGCCAATGTGCTGTGCTGCATCAAGATGGCAAAGTACTATGAGCTGACCGAGAACGATGTGGTGGCAACGGTGCTGACCGACTCCGCCGCTATGTACGGCTCCCGTGTCACCGAGCTCAACGAGATGCACGGCGCTTACAGCGTGGTGGAAGCCGCCAAGGATCACGCGCTGCATATGCTGGGGCTCAAGACCGACAGTATGATCGAGCTGACCTACGCCGAGCGTAAGCGTGTCCATAACCTGAAGTACTACACTTGGGTGGAGCAGCAGGGTATGACCGCCGAGGATCTCAATGCCCAGTGGTACGATACCGCCGGCACTTGGGACGCCGTCCACGCGCAGGCCAAGGAACTGGATGAGCTGATCTGCCAGTTCAACGAGGAGACCGGCCTTTTGAAGGCACTGTAAAAGCAAAACCGATAGGGGGCAGGGTGGATCCCTGCCCCCGTTATCCGAAAAGGGAGATACCAATATGAAAAATGTAAAATACGGCAAGTGTGTCCGCTGCGGCAAGACCTACGATGCCGTGCCCGACCTGACCAACTGCGAATGCGGCGGCATTCTGGAGATCGTCTACGACTATGAGTACATCAAGACCGTGCTGACTAAGGAAAAGCTGGCGGCGCGTGAGAATCGCTCTATGTGGCGCTACCGCGAGCTGCTGCCCGTGGAGGAGGATACCCCCGATACGCCTCTGCGTGTGGGCTGGAGTCCTCTTTATGAAGAACCGCGTCTGGCGGAAATGCTGGGCATCCGTAAGCTGTGGGTCAAGGACGACGGACAGAACCCCACCGCCTCGCTGAAGGATCGTGCCAGCGCAATGGCCGTTGCCAAGGCGCTGGAGGCAGGCGCCAAGACCATCGCCTGCTCCTCCACCGGCAATGCCGCCTCCTCCTTGGCAGGCAACGCCGCTGCTGCGGGGCTCAAGACCTATATCTTCGTGCCTGAGCGCGCCCCCAAGGGCAAGGTGGCACAGCTGATGATCTTCGGCGCCAATGTGATCAGTGTCAAGGGCAACTATGAGGAGACCTTCAAGATGTCCGCCGCTGCCATCGACAAGTACGGCTGGTATAACCGCAATGCCGCCATCAACCCCTATTTGTCCGAGGGTAAGAAGACGGTCGCGCTGGAGATCGCCGAGCAGCTCAACTGGGAGATGCCGGATTATCTGGCCATCTCCGTGGGTGACGGCTGCACCATCGCCGGTGTGTGGAAGGGCTTGAAGGATCTCTATGCCATCGGCTTTATCGATAAGCTGCCCCGCCTCATCTCCGGTCAGTCCACCGGCTGCTGCCCCCTCAACCGCGCCATCCAGACCGGTGAGGATTGGTATCCCATGGAGGAGAACACCTTGGCCGACTCCATCGCCGTGGGCGTGCCCCGCAACGCCGATAAGGCGCTGATGGCGATTCGTGAATCCAATGGCATCGCCGTCAATGTCACCGACGAGGAGATCCTCGCCGCCCAGCGCCTGCTGGGTAAGACCTGCGGTGTGTTCGGTGAGCCTGCCGGCGTCACCGGCGCGGCAGCGCTGAAAAAGGCCTGCGAGCTGGGTCTCATCGAAAAGGATGCCACCGTGGTGTCTGTGGTCACCGGCAACGGGTTGAAGGATGTGGCCAACGCCATCGCGGCGGCAGGTGAGCCGCTGCATATCGAGCCGGATCTGGATGTGATGGTAAAAGGCTTTGCTGAGCGCGGCGTGACCGTGGAATGATTTAAGCGTAAAGTGAAACGGCTGTACAGCAATTGCTGTACAGCCGTTTTTTGTTTGCTTATTTGGTTTAAGCCCGTTCTTTCTACGCGTCCACGGCGGGGGCTTCTTCAGCCGGTGCTTCTGCCTCAGGCGCAGGTTCTTCCGCAGCGGCAGCCACGGTGTCCACCACCTTCTCCGCGGCGATGGCGTCGGCCTTGCCGGCCTCATAAGCGGCATTCTTGGCATCCTCCAGCTCCTTGGCGTGGTCGGATTCCTTCTTGGCGGCCAGCTTTTCGGCGCGGCGCTTGCGGATCAGCTTTACTGCGGAGCGATAGCTCAGCACCACCACGATGGCGGCCGCGATGCCCAAGCCGATCCAGCCGGGCAGGCGGATCTTCCAGAAATCGTGGATGGTGAAATGCTCATACAGCATACCGAAATAGTACAGCGCGATGCCGCCGCCCAGGCAGATGATGGTCAGCAGCAGATCCAGCGCGGCGCGGATCTTGTGGCGCTTGCGCATCACAAAATAGCACACAAGGAAGGTCAGCGCAAGGAAAAACAGAGCCGGGGACTGGTTGAGCAGGATCGATTCAAGCGTTGCTTTCATAGTGATTTCCTCTTTCTCTCATATGTGATGGCGGCGTTACAGATTGCACTTGCCGCGTGGGATATACTTGCCGTTTGCGTGCGCCAGCACCGTGCCGTCGTCCACAGCCAGTTCGCCCCGCAGCCACACCTGTGCGATGCTGCCGCGGGTGATGAAGCCCTCATAGGGGGTGTAGCCTGCCCGCCCCACCATCTCCTCGGCGCGCAGCATATGGTCAGCTTGCGGATCGTAGACCACGATGTCGGCGTCGCTGCCTGCGCGGATCGTACCCTTGCGCGGATACATTCCGTACAGCTTGGCAGGATTTTCGGACAGTACCTTGCACATCGTGCCAAGGGAGATGCGCCGCGTGGCAACACCTGCGGAGTAGAGCAGCTCACCGCGGGTCTCCACACCGGGCAGACCGCCGGGGATGGCGGTGAAATCGCCGCGCCCCCGCTCCTTCTGTTCCGTGGTGAAGCTGCAGTGATCGGTGGAAACGGTCTGGATCTCGCCGCGCCGCAGCGCCGCCCACAGCACACGCTGGTCGGAGGGGGTGCGCAGGGGAGGGGCGCATACGTGCCGCGCCGCGTGGATCCAATCATCGCTGTCATAGGCGCTCTGCTCCAGCAGCAGATACTGCGGGCAGGTTTCCACATATACCTTCTGTCCCCGCCGGCGTGCATTCTCCACCTCGCGCAGGGCTGCGGTGCATGTCAGATGCACGATCACCACCGGTACATCCACCGCCTGCGCGATGCGCAGCAGCCGCGCCACTGCCTCCGCCTCCAGATAGTCGGGGCGCGTGCGGTAGTGGGAGCCTACGCCCATCGCACCGGCAGACTTTGCCTCTGCCGTCAACGCGTTGATCACGCCGCTGTTCTCGCAGTGCACGCCGCAGATGCCGCCCTTTTCCTTCAGCTTCTTCAGCGCGCGGTAGATGGTCTCGTCATCCAGCATCATCGCAGGATAGGTCATATACATCTTGAACGAGGAGATACCGGCGGCGTACATCTCGTCGATCTGCCGCTCAATGGTGTCGTTCCAGTCGTCGATGGTCATATGGAAGCCGTAGTCGCAGCAGCATTTGCCCTCGGCCTTCTGCCGCCACAGCGCAAGACCCTGCTGCAGCGTTTCGCCCTTGTTGGGGCAGGCGAAATCGATCACCGTGGTGGTGCCGCCCCGCAGCGCCGCCATAGAGCCGGAGGCGAAATCGTCGGCAGTGGTGGTGCCGGCAACATCCAGATCAAAATGGGTGTGTGCATCGATAAAACCAGGCATCAGCAGCATTCCGCTCACATCGATCACCTGGGCATCTGCATCGTTGATGCAGCGCGCCACGGCGATGATCTTCTCGCCCTCCACCAGCACATCGGCGCGCTTGGTGCCGCGGCCGGATACTACCGTGCCGCCCTTGAACAGCCGTTTCATAGACAAACCTCCCTTTTTGTGGGATCGTTACTTTATTATATCATAATGAAAGAGAAAATCCACTAAAAGTACGCATTTTTTCAAAAGAAAGGGGGGACGGCAGTGCCGTCCCCCCTTGCAGGTAAGTTTTATAGATACAGATAGCTGTACTTGTCGCGGATGGTGACGATCAGCTTCTCCAGCTCCGCGGGCAGATCGTTGCTGCCGGCAAGATCGTACTCCTTCGGCTCGCCGAAGAGGCGCACGCGGACACGGTCGTGATCGAGGAACAGCACGCCTGCGTTGTTGGAGTCCACCATATCCTCTGCCGTCTGGAAGACGGTGAACTTATCGTGGCAGGGCTCGGAATCGTAGGGGCAGAACTGGGTGCAGTTGCCGCACTCGTTGCACATCTTATCCACGTGGATGATCTGATGTCTGCCATCTGCCATCACGATGGAGATGTTGGAGCGGTTGGGGCAGGAGTCCACACAGTTCTCACACACGGTGGAGCACTGCAGGCAGCGCTCACCCTCGCAGGTGATGCAGCTGCTGGTGGAGAGGATACCCTTCTTCTCGCAGGCGTCGGGCTTGGTGATGTATGCCTGCTCGGGGATCTCATAGGTGTGCTTCTTGCCGATGACCGCCTCGGCAAAGCGTGCGGCATCCGCGATACCCTCCACCACCGTGGCAGGACCGCGGCGGGCATCGCCTGCGGCATAGACGCCTGCAATGTTGGTCTCAAAGGCGGGGCGACCCTTGCCGTCCAGCTCGATGCCGTTGGCGGCGAAGAGGGCGTCATCCACCTGCTCGCCCACGGCGGAGATCACCAGATCGCAGGGCAGCTCAAACAGCTCGCCGGTGGCTACGGGGCTGCGGCGACCGGAGGCATCCGCCTCGCCCAGCTTCATCTTCTCGCATACCAGCATACCGTTCTCCTGCCGCACGGGTGCGGAGAGCTCGGCAAACGCAACACCGTCAGCGATGGCCAGTGCCAGCTCGTGCTCGTCGGCGGGCATATACTTCTTGGTGCGGCGGTATACGATGGTCACATTCTCCGCGCCGCTGCGCTTGGCAAGGCGCGCAGCATCCATAGCGGTGTTGCCTGCGCCCACAACAGCCACATTGCCGCTCACGCGGATGCTGCCGTCCTTCACGCCCTTCATCCAGCCGATGGCACCGGCGATGTTGCCCTCGATGCCCAGCTTGCCGGCCTTCCACGCGCCCACAGCGAAGAGGATGTGGGTGTAACCCATCTCCTTCAGTTCGGCAACGGAGGGGGCAGGTGCGCCGCACTTGACCTCCACGCCGTAGCGCTCCATCAGTGCGATGTCCTTAGCGATGGCCTCGTTGGTGATGCGGAAAGCGGGAATCACGTGGCGCGGCACGCCGCCGAGGCAGGATTCGCGCTCGAAAACGGTGGTCTCGATACCGGCGCGGCCAAGGAAGGTGGCGGCTGCGATGCCGGTAGGACCGCCGCCGATGATGGCGGCCTTCTTGCCCGCCACCTTTTCAGGCAGCTTGATGGATGCCATCAGCGCGCCGAAGCCGTTTTCAGCGGCCACCAGCTTGCTGTCGCGGATGCGGACAGATTCGTCGTAGAAATTACGGGAGCACTTGGTCTGGCAGCGATGTGCGCAGATGGTGCCGGTAATGAAGGGCAGAGGATTCTTCTCGGTGATGACCTGCAGCGCCGGACCGTACAGACCCTTGCGCACCAGCTCCATATACTCGGGGATATCCTGGTCGATGGGGCAGCCGCCGCGGCAGGGTGCGATGAAGCAATCCATCCACGGCACGCCGTCCTTATTTTTGCGGCTGGGCAGCGGCTTGATGGGCTTGAGGTGATGCACATCGCTGTGGCTGGCGGTGGACAGCTCGCAGATGGCCTGGGTGTCCGTGCCGTCAAAGGCGCGGAAGGGCAGGGCTTCCACCTTCTTTGCCATCTGGTGCAGGCGGTTGTAGCCGCCGGACTTGAGGATGGTGGTGGCCACGGTGATGGGCCAGATACCGGCGGCAAACAGCTTGTCGCAGTTGAAATACTCGGCGCCGCCGGCAAAGGAGATACGCATCTTGCCGCCGAACTCGCGGGAGATGCGGTGGCACATTTCGATGGTCAGGGGGAAGAGGCTGCGTCCGGACATATACATCTCGTTGCCGGGCAGCTCGCCCCGGGTGGTGTCCACGGGGAAGGTGTTAGAGAGCTTCAGGCCGAACTCCACGCCCTTGCTGTCCGCCAGCGCCTGCAGGCGGTGGAACATAGGCACGGCATCCTTCCACTGGAGGTCTGCCTTGAAGTGGTGGTCATCAAAGACGATGTAGTCATAGCCCATAGAATCCAGCGTGCGCCGCGCCGTTTCATAGCCGAGGATGGTGGGATTGCACTTGACAAAGGTGTGCAGCCCCTTTTCGGTGATGAGGTAGGCGGCGATGCGCTCGATTTCATCGGGGGGACAGCCGTGGAGGGTGGACACAGTGACGCTGCGGGACACGCGGGGGCTGATAGAGTCGATGTAGTCGCGCTCGGCGGGGAACAGCTCCTTCAGCACGGCGATGCACTCGCCCCAAACAGCGGTGGTGGAGGCATCCATCATACCGCGCAGATAGGTGTCCACCTTCTCGCCCTTGATGCCCTCCAAATCGTAGCCCACGGACATATTGAACACGAAGCCATCGGGGTCGCCCAGACCGTAGACCTTGCTGATGACCTTCAGCGCGCACCACGCCTTGATGTACTCATCCAGCGCCTGCGGCACGGTCAGCTCAGTGGACCACTCCTGATTGTAGCCCTCATCATTGGCGAGGATGCAGGGGCGGGGCACGCAGGCGGCCAGCTCTGCGCCGTCCATCTTCTGCACGGTCTTTACCTCGAAGAAGCGTCCGCCTGCCACATAGGCGGCGATGATATTCTGTGCCAGCTGGCTGTTGGGACCTGCGGCAGGACCGAAGGGTGTCTCGATGCGCTCACCGAAGATGGGCAGGCTCTTGCCGCTGGGGCGATACACCTTGTGGATGCCGAAAATCTTGCCGTCACGGGCATATTCGGTGACCACCCAGTTCATCAAAGAGCGGAAGGGAATGGGATACATTTTCTCAGACATAGCAAACGCTCCTTTCGGTTAATATACGCGGTTGTTGAGGCTGCCCCACAGCTTCTTGGAGGCCTCCAGAATGTGTGCGTTTTCGGCTTCCTCGTCGATGCCCACCAGCTGACGGTCCAGCATCAAAAGCTTGCCGTTGGCGATGGTGGTCTGGCACTGGCGGCCCGTCATACCGAAAATCATATGACCGTCGATGTTCTCATCGGAGAAGGGGGTGAAGGGCTTGTAGTCCATCACGATGATGTCCGCCGCCGCGCCTGCCTTCAGCACACCCAGCTGGTGGGGGAAGTGGCGCGCGCCGATTTTGGCGTTGTTGCGGAACAGCATATCGGTGACCTCGCCCCAAGCCACGTTGGGCAGGCAGTTCTGGCTGCGCTGGGAGCACAGTGCCACCTTGAGGGACTCCAGCATATCGTTGGTGTAGGCGTCGGTGCCCATGCCCAGCAGGATGCCCCGCTTGTGCAGCTGCAGCACGGGGCAGATGCCGATGGCGTTGCCCATATTGGACTCGGGATTGTTGACCACCATAGTGTTGGTGTCGCGGATGATGTCCATCTCGGCGCTGTTGACGTGGATGCAGTGGCCGAGGATGGTCTTTTCACCCAAGATGCCGTGGTCCTGCAGGCGCTGCACGGGGCGGCGACCGTAGTTCTGCAGGCTGTCGTACACGTCGTTCATGCCCTCGGATACATGGATGTGATAGCCGGTGCGCCCGTTGTTGGCAGCCACCATCCGCTCAAAGGTCTTGTCGGAGATGGTGAAGAGGGCGTGACCGCCGAACATCGCCGCCAGCATGGGGTCGTTCTCCTTTTGGCAGTGGGTGATGAAGTCGGCGTTCTCCTGAATGCCCTGCAGGCACTTCTCCTCGCCGTCGCGGTCGGACACCTCATAGCACAGACACGAGCGGATGCCGAAGCGCTTGGCACTCTCGGCAATGGTGAAGAGGGAGCCGGGGATCTCGCCGTAGGATGCGTGGTGGTCGAAGATGGTGGTGACGCCCTGCTTGATGCAGTCGATGTACAGCGCATCGGCGCTGGCGCGTGTGCCGTCCATCATCAGCTTGCGGTCGATGGCCCACCACGTGCCGTCCAGCACCTCATAGAAATTGGTGGGGTTGTTGCCCACGATGGAAAGACCCCGGGCAAGAGCGGAATAGATGTGGGTGTGGGCATTGATGAGTGCCGGCATGATCACGCCGCCCTTGGCATCGATGATCTCGGCATCGGGATATTTGGCGCGCAGCGCAGCTTCCTCGCCTACTTCCGTGATAAGGCTGCCCTCAAAGGCCACAGCGCCGCGCTCATAGTAGCCGCGACCGCCTTCGTCACGGGTGATAAGTTTACCGTTGGTGATCAGATACATCATTCATCCTCCTTTACCAGATAACAAAAAATGTTTCAAACCCCCATATGGGATTTGAAACACTCAAGCGCAAGCCGGAGTGATAGTTGCAGCCCGTGCGCGCAGCACTTCCTTACAGCTACCATTCTTGGATTGTGTCTATATTGTACAGTAAAACGGCGCGGATTGCAACAGAAAATTATGGTGAACTTACAAAAAATAAGGCGGCACCGCGTGCCGCCTTATGGGAAAGTTCAAATCGCTTACTTGGTGCCGAAGATACGGTCGCCGGCATCGCCCAGACCGGGCACGATGTAGCCGCGCTCATTGAGGTGGCTGTCCACTGCGCCGCAGTAGATATCCACGTCGGGATGCTCGTCCTGCACCGCCTTGACGCCTTCGGGGGCTGCTACCAGCACCATCAGCTTGATGTGCTTGCAGCCACGGTTCTTCATCTCGGTGACAGCTGCCACAGCGCTGCCGCCGGTGGCCAGCATGGGGTCGACGATGATGATGTCGCGCTCGGCGATATCCTTGGGCATCTTGGAGAAGTACACATGGGGCTCCAGCGTCTCCTCATCGCGGTACATACCGATGTGACCCACGCGGGCGGAGGGCACCATACGCAGCACGCCGTCCACCAGACCCAGACCTGCGCGCAGGATGGGCACAACGGCGAACTTCTTACCTGCCAGCGTAGGCATCTCGGCCTTGCACAGAGGGGTCTCGATCTCCTTGGTGGTCAGGGGCAGATCGCGGGTCGCCTCATAGGTGATCAGCATACCGATCTCGCTGACCAGCTCGCGGAAATCCTTGACGCTGGTGTTCTTGTCGCGCATAATGGTCAGCTTGTGGGCCACCAGAGGATGATCCATAACGTGTACTTTTTCGTTAAACATAGCGATTCTCCTTTTATCGTTTGTATTGAAATCAATCAACTGTGATTTTCAGACCCTTGGCAAGGCGCTCACGCTCGGCCTGCGAAAGCCGCAGATATACGCACGCAAGCTCCTGCGAGGACACGGTTTTGCCCTCACTTGCCAGCTCCTCGGCAGCCAGTGCCACGCCGGTGGCATTCTGCATCATCAGCGCGGCAGGGGCAAGGCGGCAGGGGATGCCCTGCTCCAGTAAATAATTATAGCACAGCTTAGCGCCGTCTCCAACCACAAATTTCACCGTTTCGTCATTTTGCAGCTCCTCCGCCAGCTGGGCAAGGGAGATGGCGCGGTCCTCCGTCAGCCGCGTCAGCTGTCCGTTTTCGGCGCGGAACACGGCGTTATATACCTGATTGCGCCGCGCGTCCATGGCGCACACGATGGTGGCGTCGGTGTGGCGCAGATTCTGTGCCATAGCCAGCAGCGTGGATACGCCGCAGCAGGGCAGCTCCTTCGCCCACGCAAGACCCTTGGCGGCGCTGACGCCGATGCGCAGACCGGTGAAGGAGCCGGGGCCGTTTGCCACGGCGATCAGCCCCATCTCATCAAGGGACAGCTCCGCCGCCTTCAGCATTCCATCCACCAAGGGCATCAGCGTGCGGCTGTGGGTCAGACCGGTGTGCTGATAGGCGCTTGCCAGCACGCTGCCGTTTTCCACCACGGCGGCGGATACGCTTTTTGCCGAGGTTTCCAGTGCAAGGATCTTCATATGCCGCCTCCTTCGATGGTGATACGCCGCCAGTTTTCGTTGTCCTCGTGGCGCGCGATGGTCACATAGACCGTATCCTCGCCCAGCGCGTCTGCCACATTCTCGCTCCATTCCACGGCGCAGACACCGCCGCGCTCCAGATAGTCGTCCCAGCCGATGTCAAAGAGTGCATCGGCATCATCCAGACGGTATACATCAAAGTGGAACAGAGGGGTAGCGCCGCTGTATTCATTGACGATGGTAAAGGTAGGGCTGGTCACCCGACCGCGGCAGCCAAGCCCCCGCGCCAAGCCACGGGTAAAGGCGGTCTTGCCCATCCCCAGGCCTCCGCGATAGGCCACCACGCTGCCTGCGCGCAGGCGGCGCGCCAGTTCTTCACCGATAGCTTCCGTTTCCGCCACATCGTGGGACAGATACTCCACACCGCCCACCTCGCTTTCCTCAAAACTCGCAATATTATAACATAGAAAAAATCAAAAGAAAAGGGGAGAAGCCTTGTTTACACGGAAAACTTCCTGTGGTAAACTATATAGCGATCCCAAAGGGAAAAGGAGACCGTATGTTCCGACGCACCATTGATTTTATCACCGATATCGTACAGCAGGCTGATCTGGTGCTGCTGTCGCTTTGCTGCGCCGCTACGGCCTTCGGGTTGGTGATGATCTCCAGCGCTACCAACTATCTTGGTACAATGCGCCATGTGCTGGTGCAGGGTGTGGCAGCGCTGCTGGGCATCGTGCTGTATTTCTTGGTGGCGCAGATCGACTTGGCGGAAGTGGTGAAGAAGTGGAAATGGCTTTTCGGCTTCAACATCGTCTTCTTTTTGCTGCTGAAGACCCCCTTGGGCTTTGAAAGTAACGGTAATCTGGCGTGGCTGCACATCCCCGGCTTTCCGGTGAATATCCAGCCGGCGGAGATCGTAAAGCTGACGTTCATCCTGCTTTTGGCACAGCAGCTGGTGTGGCTGAAGGAGAACCGCGACCTCAAATCCATTCCGTCCATCGCGTTTCTGGGCGGACACCTGCTGCTGATCGTGGGACTTTACTATGTGATCTCCTCGGATATGGGCAGCGCGCTGGTGTATGTGTTCGCCTTTGCGTGTATGGCATTTGCCGCAGGCGTTGCGCTGCGCTGGTTCATTCTGGCCATCAGCGGCGGCGCGTTTGCTTTCTATGTGCTGTGGGAGCTGGATAAGATCCCGCCCCATATGATGGATCGCTTCCGCGTGCTGTTTGACCACGGCTACGACCCGCAGGGCGTGGGCTGGCATCAGACCCGCAGCCTGCTGGCGCTGGGCGGCGGACAGCTGTTCGGTCAGGGACTTTATAACGGCGCGCAGACCCAGAGCGAGTTCAGCTGGAGCCTGCCGTTCCGCCATACGGACTTCATCTTCTCCGCCATCGGCGAGGAGCTGGGTATGGTGGGCTGCGTCGCGGTGCTGGGTCTGCTGACGGCCATCATCCTGCGCTGCCTGCTGACCGCCACCAAGGCCAAAAGCCGGATGGAGGCCTATGTCTGCGTGGGTATGGCGGCGATGCTGATCTTCCAGACGGTGTGTAACGTGGGTATGTGCCTTTTCGTGATGCCCGTCATCGGTCTGACGCTGCCGTTCTTCAGCTACGGCGGCACGTCGATCCTCACACTTTTTATGGCCATGGGCGTTGTCAGCGGCATCCGCGGACGGTCTCTCCCCGAATGGCTGCGCAAAACTTAAGACATTCACCTCCCGTACAAGTTACGGGAGGTTTTTCTTTTGATTTAGTTGTAATTATAGGTAAGGTGTGCTATAATGCCATACTGATAAAATAGGTAAATTATTGGTATCTCCGCATTTTGCGGGGAGATCGTGAGGTGTAATATGAAAATTGTTGTATTGGCAGGCGGTTTGAGCACGGAGCGCAACGTGGCGCTGGTCACCGGTACGGGTGTGTGCCGCGCATTGCGGGAAAAGGGACATCAGGCGATCCTTGTGGATATGTTCCTGGGTCTGGAGAATTATACGGGCGCACTGGCGGACGTGTTTGACGCGCCCGACGGGCTGTGCAGCGATGTGCGGGTAGAGAGCGTGGAGCCGGATCTGGAAGCCGTGCGCCGCAGCCGCCGCGACCAGAGCCCCTCTATGCTGGGCAAGGATGTGCTGACCGTGTGCACCATGGCAGACGTGGTGTTTTTGGCGCTCCACGGCTCCTGCGGTGAGGACGGACGCATTCAGGCAACCTTTGACCTGCTGGGCGTGCCCTATACCGGCGCAGGGTATCTCAGCAGCGGTATGGCCATGGATAAGGCCATCACCAAGCGCTTTCTGGATGCCGAGCAGATCCGCAGCGCACCTTGGCGCGATGTGATCTATACCGAAGCTGATATCCCGCAGCTGGTGCAGGAGCTGGAAGTGCCCTGCGCCGTGAAGATCGTCAACGGCGGCAGCTCCATCGGCGTGGAACTGCCCGATACCAAGGAGCAGCTGGAGCAGGCGCTGCACAATATGCTCTCCTACGGCAATCACGTCATCGTGGAGAAGAAGATCTGCGGCCGTGAGCTGACGGTGGGCGTGCTGGGCGACCGGTATCTGCCCGCCGTGGAGATCATCCCCAAGAACGCCTATTTTGACTACGAGGCCAAGTATCAGTCCGAGTTCGTTACAGAAGTCTGTCCTGCCCCTATCACCGATGAGCAGTGGCACGAGATGGGCGCAATGGCGCTGAAGCTGCACCGCGCACTGGGTCTGAGCGTCTATTCCCGCACCGACTTTTTGCTGGATGCAGAGGGCAAGGCGTGGTGCCTTGAGGTCAATACCCTGCCCGGTATGACCCCCACCAGCCTCTTCCCGCAGGAGGCGAAGGCCGCCGGCATCTCCTACGGTGATCTGTGCGAGCTGCTGGTGCTGGAATCCATCAAGGCGAGAGGAGCGGAGCGGAAATGATCCCCTGCAAGGTTACGGATATCTGCCGCGCCGTAGGCGGCACGCTGGTGCAAAGCGGCGCGGACGCCATCACCGGCGTCACCACCGACAGCCGCAATGTCACCGCCGGCGATCTGTTTGTTCCGCTGGTGGGTGAGCGGTTTGACGGTCATACCTACCTCAATTCCGCGCTGGAAAAGGGCGCGGAGGGCTGCTTGTGCGCCAAATTGCCGGAAACGCTGGTGGAGGGCAAGTTCTATATTCAGGTGGAAGATACGCTGACCGCCCTGCGTGATCTGGCGGGACTGTACCGCGGTCAGTTCGCCATCCCCGTCATTCAGGTCACCGGCAGCGCCGGCAAGACCACCACCAAGGAGATGCTCTGGGCGGTGCTGAGCCGCCACGGCGATACCTTGAAGACGCTGGCAAACTATAATAACCAGATCGGCACGCCCCAGACGCTGCTGCGCCTTGAAAAGGAGCATTGGGCGGCGGTGGTGGAGACCGGTATGGATCACTTCGGTGATCTGAGCTGGCTTGCGCCGATGGTGCGCCCCACGGTTGCGGTGATCACCAATATCGGCGATGCCCATATCGAAAATATGGGCGGCACACGCCTTGGCACGCTGCGCAGCAAGAGCGAGATCTTCGAGGGTCTCGCCGCAGACGGTCTTGCCGTGCTCAACGGCGATGACGAGCTGCTGAATACGCTGCAGCTGCCCTTTAATGTGGTGCGCTGCGGCAAGAGCGAGGGCTGCGATGTCCGCGTTACGGAAATCGTTGACCGCGGCATCGACGGCATTGACTGCACCGTCACCACGAAAAACGATACCTACCGCCTGGCGATCCCGTCCCCCGGCGGCTATATGATCTACCCCGCCTCTATGGCGGTTGCCATTGGCGAGCATCTGGGGCTTTCCCACGGTGAGATCGTGGCAGGCGTGGCGGACTATGTGTCCACCGGCTCCCGTATGCGCCGCATCCGTCTGCGCGAGGAGCGGCTGGTGGTGGACGATTGCTATAACGCTAACCCTCAGGCCATGCGTGAGGCGCTGCAGATCCTTGCCAACAGTGCTGCTGCGAAGAAGCTGGCGGTGCTGGGCGATATGGGCGAGCTGGGCGAGCTGACGGCGGAGGCACACCGCGCCGTGGGTAAGCTGACTGGCGAGCTGGGGCTGGACGCCGTTGTGGCCATCGGTCCCAAGTCGGCGGACATTGCCGCCACCGCATCCGGTGAGGTGTATCACTTCCTCACCATCGAAGAGGCGATGCCCACGGTGCATCGGCTGTTTACTGCCGGCACGGCGGTGCTGGTCAAGGCATCCCATGCCATGGAATTCCCCAAAATTGTAAAGGAACTGGAAGAAACCTATCCATGATCGACATCAGCGTAACGGGACTGACCAAGTCCTTTGATCTGGAAAAGAAAATATTGGACGGTCTGACCTTTCAGATCGACACCGGTGAGCGGGTAGGTCTGTTGGGCAAGAACGGTGCCGGTAAGACCACGCTGTTCCGCATCCTCACCGGCGAGCTGGACTATGACAGCGGCGACGTGGTCATCGCATCCGGTCGCCGCGTGGGACTCATCTCCCAGATCCCCGTGTATCCGGCAGGCTACACGGTGGAGGATGTGCTGCAATCCGCATTCAGCCGTATGTTTGCGCTGAAGGACGAGATGGATGCGCTGACCGAGCGAATGGCGCAGGGCGAGAGCGATGAGACTATCCTCAAGCGCTACGGCGAGCTGACGGCGCGGTTTGAGGGCTTGGGCGGCTACGATACCGATACAGCGGTGAATAAAGTGGCCAACGGCCTGAGCATCGACGCGGATATGCGCTCGCGGCTTTTCGATCAGCTCTCCGGCGGCGAGAAGACCCGTGTGAATCTGGGCCGCCTCATTCTGGAGGATACGGATATCCTGCTGCTGGATGAGCCCACCAACCATCTGGATCTGCAGGCCACGGAATGGCTGGAGGAGTACCTCAACAAGTTCCGCGGCACCGTGGTCACCATCTCCCATGACCGCTATTTCCTCGACCGCACCGTCACAAGAGTTATCGAGATACTGGACGGTCACGCCGAGTTCTACAACGGCAACTACAGCTTCTACGCCATCGAGAAGGAGCGGCGCTATCAGGAGCAGATGAAGCAGTATCTCAAGGAACAGGCCAAGATCGAGCAACTGGAAAAGGCTGCCGAGCAGCTGCGAATGTTTGCCTTCAAGGGGCTTGACAAGACCTACCGCCGCGCCATCTCTATGGAGCGCCGCATCGAGCGGATGCGCACCACGGCAAAGCCCACCCGCGCCAAGAAGATGGACGCCCGCTTTGCCAGCCGTGAGTTCAAGGGCGATGAGGTGCTGCAGCTCAAGGGCGTGTCCAAAGCCTTTGGCGAGCGCAAGCTCTTCGATGAGATCTACCTGCGGGTGACGGGCGGCGAGCGGATCGCCTTCATCGGCGAGAACGGCACCGGCAAGACAACACTGCTGAATATGATCATGCAGCAGGAGAGGGCGGATACCGGCGTGATCCGCACGGGACCTGCCATCCGCAGCGCGTACCTTCCCCAGATCATCCACTTTGACCACCCCGAGCGCAATCTGGTGGATACCATGCTCTATGCCAAGAAGAATCTCTCGGCGCAGAGCGCACGCAACCGCTTGGCGGCGTATCAGTTTCAGGGCGAGGATGTGTTCAAAAGCGTGTCGGTGCTGTCCGGCGGCGAGCTGAGCCGTCTGCGCCTTTGTATGCTGATGGACGAGGAGATCAACTTCCTCGTGCTGGACGAACCCACCAACCATCTGGATATCGCCTCCCGCGAGTGGATCGAGGAAGCGGTGGAGGCCTTTGACGGCACGCTGCTGTTCGTGTCCCACGACCGCTATTTCATCAACCGCTTCGCCACCCGCATCTGGGAGCTGGCGGACGGAACGATTACCGACTATCCCATGGGCTTTGCCGAGTATCGCTCGGTGAAGGCGGAGGAGAAGCGCAGCGCACCTGCCGCTGTGAAGCAGGAGAAGAAGGGCGACACCCGCGCCCCCCGCGGCAACCGCGAAAAGCAGGCGCTGCGCCGTCAGCTGACCATCTGCGAAACCGCCATTTCCAAGCTGGAGGCGGAATGTGAGCGGCTGGATGGGGAGATGGAGCAGGTTGCCTGCGATGCAGGGAAGCTGAACGAAGTATATCGCCAGAAGCAGGAGACAGAGCAGCGCCTCGCCGCAGAGATGAGCCGCTGGGAGGAGCTGAGCCTGCAGCTGGAAGAATAAGGAGAAGTATTATGAGTGACGTTTTGTGTATTTACTATTCCCGCAGCGGAAAGACCAAGAAGGCGATGGAGGAAGTGGCGGCTGCGCTGAATGCCGAGCTGGTGGAGATCACCGACGGTGTGGATCGCAGCGGCTGGAAGGGCTGGCTGCGCAGCGGTATGGATGCCATGCGCCGCACCACCCATCCCCTTGCACCCTACACCACCGAGAAGCCGCTGGAGGACTACCGCATCGTGGTCATTGGCACCCCCGTGTGGGCAGGTCGCTGCAGCAGCGTGATCCGCGGCTTTTTGAAGCGCCGCGGTCTGGAGCCCAAGCGCGTTGCCTATATCATCACCCGTGAAAGTGATGAGCGCCGCTATGAGGAGGTCTACGACCAGATGGATCAGTATACCGCCAAGCCCCATCTGTGCGCCAATTCTCTGCGCGTGGGCTATGTGGGCTACGAGTTCTGGCGCGACAAGTTCGTGGCCGATGTGAAAGCATTTTTGGAGCAGTGAGGATCGCTTATGCTGGATAAGCTCAAGCAAATCGAACAGCGCCTTGCGGAGGTGGAGCGGCTGCTGGGTGACAGTGCCGTCTATACCGACCGCGACCGTCTGCGGGCCCTGAGCCGCGAGCAGAAGGAGCTGACCCCCGTGGTGGCGGCGTACCGCGCTTATTGCGACGCCAAAGGGCGTGAAACGGACGCGCTGGAGCTGCTGGGCGATGCGGAGCTGCGCGCGCTGGCGCAGGAGGAGCTGCAGCAGGCGAAGGCCGATCAGGAGCGTCTGCAGGAGGAGCTGAAGATCCTGCTTTTGCCCCGCGATCCCAACGACGATAAGGGCGTGGTGCTGGAGATCCGCAGCGGCGTAGGCGGCGAGGAGGGCGCACTGTTTGCAGCCGACCTGCTGCGTATGTATACCATGTACGCCGAGCGCCGCGGCTGGCAGCTGGAGATCGCCAGCTGCAACGAAACGGAGCTGGGCGGCATCAAGGAGGTCAGCCTCACCGTCGAGGGCGAGGGTGCCTACTCGAGATTGAAGTTCGAGGCCGGTACCCACCGCGTGCAGCGCGTGCCGGAAACGGAGTCCTCCGGCCGCATCCAGACCTCGGCCGCCACTGTGGCGGTGATGCCCGAGGCGGAGGAGGTGGAGTTCTCCATCGACCCCAAGGATCTGCAGATCGATACCTTCCGCTCGTCGGGCGCCGGCGGTCAGCACGTCAATAAAACGGAGTCCGCCATCCGCATCACCCATCTGCCCACCGGCACGGTGGTGGAGTGTCAGGACGAGCGCAGCCAGCATAAAAACCGCGACCGCGCCATGAAGATCCTGCGCACCAAGCTGTATGAGGCGGAGCAGGAGAAGCAGAACGCCGCTATCGCCCAGACCCGCCGCACGCAGGTGGGTACCGGTGACCGCAGCGGCAAGATCCGCACCTATAACTTCCCGCAAAACCGTGTCACCGACCATCGGCTGACCGGCGATAATAAAAATTTCAACATTGCTGCCGTCATCAACGGCGATCTGGATGCTCTCGTGGATGCGCTGACCGTGGCCGATCAGGCGCGGCGGCTGCAGGAGGGCTCGGAAATCGGAAAGGAGAATTGACTATGCTGCAGCCAAGAAAAATGAGATACGACAAGGCCGGTCCTGCCGTGGCCGCGAATTTGAATAAGCGCCACTTTGACGCCTATTACTGCTCTACCCGCGAAGAAGCTGTGGCCAAGGTGCTGGAACTGATCCCTATGGAGGATGTTGTGTCCTGGGGCGGCACACTGACGGTGGATGAGCTGGGCATCAAGCAGCTGCTGGCTGAGCGCGGTCAGAAGGTGCTGGACCGTGATACTGCCAAGGATATTCCCGAGCGTATGGAAATTATGCGCGCAGCCCTGACCTGCGACACCTTCCTTACCAGCTCCAATGCCATCACCCAGCAGGGTGAGCTGTTCAACATTGACGGCAACGGCAACCGCGTGGCAGCTATGTGCTTTGGCCCCAAGAGCGTGGTCATCGTGGCCGGTATGAACAAGGTGGTCAAGGACATGGACGAGGCCTATTCCCGTGTCCGCAACTATACATCCCCCGCTGTGGTGCAGCGCTTCCCCGATGCCAAGACCCCCTGCAACGCAAACGGTCTGTGTGCCGATTGCAAGGGCACCGACAGCTGCTGCTGCTATATGGTGGAGACGCGGCTGTGCCGCCCCGCCGGCAAGATCAAGGTGGTCCTGGTGGGCGAGGATCTGGGACTTTAATGATGAATCTACGAAAGAAGACCGTAAACCGTGGAAACAAGGATATTTCAAGCAAAAACTGAACATAATGCCATTGAAGAGGCGGCGGCGATTTTGCGCCGCGGCGGCTTGGTGGGAATCCCCACGGAAACGGTCTACGGCCTCGGCGCGGACGGTTTGAACGCCGATGCGGTGCGCCGCATCTTCGAGGCGAAGGGTCGCCCGCAGGATAATCCGCTGATTCTGCACGTGCCGTCGGCAGATTGGCTGGAGCGGTACTGCGAGAATGTGCCCGAGAGCGCCTACGCGCTGGCGCAGCGGTTCTGGCCGGGTCCTCTTACGATGATCCTGCAGCGCAAGAGTATCGTGCCGCTGCGCACCACCGGCGGATTGGAAACGGTGGGTGTCCGCTGCCCCGACCATCCGGTGACGCTGGCCATCATCGAGGCGGCAGGCGTCCCCATCGCCGCACCCAGCGGCAACACCTCCGGACGCCCCAGCCCCACCGCCGCCAGACATATGATCGAGGATATGTCCGGCAAGATCGATGCCATCGTGGACGGCGGCGAGTGTACGGTGGGTGTGGAATCCACCATCATTGACCTGACGGTCACCCCACCGCGCCTGCTGCGCCCCGGCGGACTGCCGCTGGAAGCACTGCAGGAGGTGCTGGGCGAGGTGGCTGTGGATAAGGCGGTGCAGCAGAAGCTGGCGGAAGGGGAGAAGCCCCGCGCCCCCGGTATGAAGTACCGCCATTACGCCCCCAAAGCGCCGGTCACCGTGGTTACCGGCGATGCCCGCCGCAGCGCCGCCTATATTCTGGGCAGCCTGCGCGAAGGCGAGGGTGTCATCTGTTTTGATGAGTTTGCACCGCTTTTCGGTGATTTCACCGTCCATACGCTGGGCGCTGCCGCCGATAAGGCGGAGCAGGCGCGGCGAGTGTTCGATGCCCTGCGCGCCTTTGACGGCACGGAGGTCACCGCCATCTACGCCCAATGTCCCGATGACGCCGGCTTGGGTCTTGCCATCGGCAACCGGCTGAAGAAGGCCGCCGGCTTCCATACGGTGGATGCAGGAAACGGTTTGATTTTCGGGCTTACCGGCGGCACCGGCGCAGGCAAGACCAGCGCCCTGCGTGCGCTGGAAAAGCTGGGCGGCTACATTCTGGATTGCGATGCGCTGTATCACGAGATGCTGCGCACGGACAGCGCAATGCGAGGTGCTATCACCGATGCTTTCGGCGATGTGTTCGCACCCGATGGCGCGCTGGACCGTCAGAAGCTGGGCAGCATCGTCTTTTCCGATGCCGCCGCGCTGGAGCGGCTCAATGCCATCGTCTACCGCCATCTGCTGCCGGAGGCGGCGCGGAGAGCGCAGGGACACGCCATCGTTGGCTTGGACGCCATCAATCTTATTGAAAGCGGCTTGAGCCGTCTGTGCTGCCGCACGGTGGGCGTTACCGCCCCTGCCGAGCTGCGGGTTGCCCGCATTATGGCGCGCGACGGGATCAGCGAGGAGTACGCTCGTCTGCGCATCGCCGCGCAGAAGCCGGATACATATTACCGTCAGCATTGCACCGATGTGCTGGTCAATACAGCCGCCGCGCCGGAGGAATTTGAGGCGCAGGCGCAATCATTTTTTGCAAGGCTGATCGAGGAGGAACAAGTATGAGTGAAGAGATGAAGCTGCGGAAGGAAAAGCTGTTTGCCAAGGCGGAAAACGGCTATGACCGCATCAATGAGCAGGATCTGGCAGCAATGGAGGCCTATTGCTGCCTCTACCGCGACTATCTGGATCGCGGCAAGACGGAGCGTGAGTGCGCGCTGCGCACCGTGCAGCTGGCGGAGGAGCGTGGTTTCCGCCCCTATCGCCGCGGTATGGCGCTGCAGGCGGGCGACAAGGTCTATACCGTCAACCGCGGCAAGAGCGTGATGCTGGCGGTGATCGGCAGCAAGAGCCTTGCCGAGGGCGCTCACATCGTGGCAGCCCATATCGATGCACCCCGTTTGGATATGAAGCCCACGCCCCTCTATGAGGACAGTGAGCTTGCCTATTTCAAGACCCATTATTACGGCGGCATCCGCAAGTATCAGTGGGTCACCATCCCGCTGGAGCTGCGGGGCGCCGTGGCGCTGAAGGACGGCACGGTGGTGCACGTGGTGCTGGGCGAGGGCGATGAGCCCAAGTTCGTCATCAACGATCTGCTGCCCCATCTGGGCGCGGAGCAGAGCAAGAAGCCGCTGGGCGAGGCTATCCCCGGCGAGACGCTGAATATCCTGCTGGGCAGCCGTCCGGTAGGGGAGAGCGGCGAGAGCGACCGCGTTAAGCTGCACATTCTGGAAAAGCTGAACGAGAAGTACGGCATCGTGGAGGCGGATTTCACTTCTGCCGAGCTGGAGGCTGTGCCTGCCGCTATGTCCTGCGACATCGGTCTGGACGGCAGTATGATCGGCGCCTACGGTCACGATGACCGCGTGTGCGGCTACGCTGGTCTGCAGGCCATCTTCGATATCGCAGCGCCCCAGCACACCGCTGTGTGTATGCTGGCAGATAAGGAGGAGATCGGCTCCATGGGCGTGACGGGTATGCAGTCCGCGGCCTTTGACACCTTTATGCACGATCTGTGCGACAGTCAGGGCGTGCTGCTGCGCGAGTGCTATGAGAATTCCTTCTGTCTCTCCGCCGATGTGACGGCGGCCTACGACCCCAACTTTGCCGAGGTCTATGAAAAGCGCAATTCCGCCCGTATCAACTATGGTATCGGTCTTTGCAAGTATACCGGTGCCCGGGGCAAGAGCGGCGCATCCGATGCCGGTGCCGAAACGGTGGCATTTGTCCGCCGCGTGCTGGACGATGCGGAAGTGATCTGGCAGATTGCGGAGCTGGGCAAGGTGGATGCCGGCGGCGGCGGTACGGTGGCTATGTATATGGCCAACCGCAATATCGCCACGCTGGATGCCGGCGTGCCGGTTTTGAGTATGCACGCTCCCTTCGAAACGGTCAGTAAGCTGGATTGCTATATGACCTATAAGGGCTGCAAAGCCATCTACGAAGCGTAAAATAAGAAAATCCCGACCGAAGAGGTCGGGATTTTTTATCTCAAAAGCGGGATGCACAGTGTTGGGGCTGCTCCGGGTCATAATAAACGGTCACAGCGGATCCCTCCAAAGGATGCGCGGCGCGGGGGCTGCTCCACAGCTTGGCTGTATAGGTTATATCCTTTACACGATACTGCACCGTAACGATGGCGGGGAATGTGGCGCCGTCAAGGGCGGATCGGCGCACAGACTTTGTGTTGACCTTCAGCCAATACTGTTTTTTGACGGAAACAACGGTTCCTGCGGTGGCTGTGCCGCCATTCAAAAGCGCCTCGCGCCCAATGCCAAGAAGATTTTTCAGCTTCATCACGACCTTTCACGAGTGTTTTTTCGTATATGTTCAAGGTGATTATACACAATTTAACTGATGAATACAACTCCTTTTTCTGCGCACCCTATGACAAAGGAAAAGGAGGTATCGCTGATGAAACACAAGAACCAAACGGAAACCGACGAGGTTTTGGAGGAGCAGGACACCCCGCGCCAACAGCTGGTGGAGATGGGCTCGTCCGTGGTGCGCAACAGCCACGGCACCATCCACTGCCTGACCATCATCGGCCAGATCGAGGGTCACACGCTGGCCTCACAGAACACGAAAACCACAAAATATGAGCACGTTTTGCCCCTCCTCGCCGCCATTGAGGAGTCGGAGGAGGTGGACGGTCTTTTATTGCTGCTCAATACCATGGGCGGCGATATTGAGGCAGGCCTCAGCATCGCCGAGATGATCGCCGGAATGACCAAGCCCACCGTCACGCTGGTGCTGGGCGGCGGACACTCCATCGGCATCCCGCTGGCGGTGTCGGGTAAGGTGACGCTGATCGCGCCGTCGGCGTCGATGACCATCCATCCGGTGCGGATGTCAGGCACCATGATCGCTGCGCCCCAGACCTACGGCTACTTTGAGCGCATTCAGGAGCGGATCATCCGCTTTGTTGCCGCCAATTCCCGCATCAGCGGCGAGAAGTTCAAGGAGCTGATGCTGCAAAACGGGGATATGTCCAACGATGTGGGCAGCATCATCTATGGCGAAGAAGCGGTGGCGCTGGGGCTGATGGATCGGGTGGGCACGCTGTGCGATGCCCTCAAATGCCTCTATACCATGATCGACGAGAAGAAGTACGAGCAGCAATAGAAAAGGCGGACACCCGATGGGTGTCCGCCTTTTCGCACGCCGCTTAAGTGAGGAGGTAAGCGGGGTAATTACAGGGGGGTTAAGCGATGGTGGCCTTCTTCTTCAGCACCACAACGGCTGCGCCGGAAATGATGGCGGTGCAAGTCCACAGCACCAGCTGGAAGGAGTCGCCGGTGGGAGGAGCGATCTTGGTAGCCACATACTCATCGCCCAGCAGGTTGGAGAAGACGAAGTTGCTGATGTAGGCATACTCATCTCTCTGGTGTACCTTGTGGGTCAGGGAGTTGGCGAACAGTGCCACGGTGATGTCGCTCTCGCCGTCAGCAGCCTTGCCCTCGTAGGAGAAGCCCAGCACGCCGCCGTCAAAGAAGGTATCGACATTGGCAGCGTTTCTGTTGGTGATGGGCAGGAAGCCTTCGGTAGGAGCCTTGCTGCCGTCCACCTTGACAAGGATCTCGGCACCATCGGGGATGGCGGCGAAGAAGCCGTTGCCGTAGCCGTACATAATATCGTCTTCATCCATGATGTAGCTGCCGTTGATCAGGTTCTTCTCGCCGTAGATAACATAGGGCATACAGTCCATACCGCCCAGACCGGTGCGGGAAACACCGGACAACAGGTTGCCCAGACTTCTGGAGATGCCGGAGCCATAGCCGATATAAGGCGTGCCGGACAGAACCTCTTCCAGAGCGGCGCCGCCCAGAGAGGAGGCACCGATGATGGCGTCGGCCTCAGCTGCGTCGGTAGTGGTGTTAAAGTTCAGCAGCTCCATAGCGATGCGGTCATAGTTCCAGTTGGCGTTACCCACCTGAGAGGTGTAGATAAAGCCGGAGGAGTTCTGCTTGGATGCACCGTTGATGAACACGGTGGGAGCCTTGGTGATGACCTTGGCAGTGGGGAAGTTGTCGTCATAAGAGGTGATGCCGACAGCACTCAGGGTGTAGTCATCGGCAACCGTCAGGTAATCTGCGTAGCTGCAGATGAAATCGCCGTAGAACTCGCTGTCTTCATCGGTGACCATACCGACCACCTTGCCTGCCTGCAGCAGAGCGTTGACGGCGGCGGTGGAGGCCTCGGAAGCGTTGGAGATGATCACATCGGCGTTCTTGGTGCCGGAGAACTGGCTGACCTTGTTGTCAGCGATGTAGTCCATACAATCTGCATAGTCCATCAGACCGCCGCAGGCTGCGCTGACCTTTGCCCACTCACCGGTCTTGGCCACGGTGACCATATCAAAGCCACGGGTCTCGTTGAAGGTGGTGATGCCCTCGGAATACAGATCGGACCACTGGGTGATAAAGGTGCCGTCATACAGAGCACCGTTGGCCACGCTGCGCTTGGCCTGATACATAGTGACGATCATGGTGCCGGCGGGGTAGGTGACGCCGTTATAGGAATACTCGCTGTCGGTTACCAGAATCTTGACATCGTTGCGGCTCAGCCAAGCCATCATATCGTAAGCGGCATCCAGATTGGTCTGGTTTTCAGCATCCAGAGGAATGATGTAGAACTCGGGATAGAAGTTGCCGTTCTCACCCTCGCCCTTGAACTCGGGACGCCACAGATCCATCTCGGCGCCCTCGGTGTCATACTGGTCGCCCAGCCACTGACCTACCATCTCGTAGGCATCGGAGTTGGCGTTGGTCACACCACGTTCAAAGATCTTGGTCTGAGAGGTCAGCACGCTCAGCTTGCTCTTGGCCAGATAGTCGCTCAGACCCAGGCAGCCATAGCAGACAGCAGCCACGGTGTCATCGTTGTAAGCGGGCAGCTCCACGGTGTAGGCCAGAGAGCCGTGCAGCATAGCGAACTGGGGAGTGTAGGAGGTGGACATATCGTCCCAGGGGTACCAGCTGGCGGTGCCGTCGCCGTTGTCGTACAGATAGTCACGCATGGGGGTGGTGTAGCTGTTGTAGCTATCGTTGCTTGCCACAGCGGCAGTACCAAATGCCTCGCCGGCGTACATCATATGCTCGCTCAGCAGGTCATACTCAAAGTTGGGCTCGTGGGGAGGGGAGCAGGGTTCGATCTGGAAGCCCTTCACTCTGCCGTGGAACTCCATCAGGGACACGGGGTTAAAGGTGCCGATCAGCTTCTGCATATTCTGGGTCTCAGCGGTGGTCTGGAAGGAGTTGTCGCGGTTCAGATCGTAGCCGCTGGAAGCGGTACGGGTGATGTATTCGCGGCCTTCCACGTTTTCCTCGGGAACCAGGATGAAGAACACGTCCTCCAGCATCTCATCGATATCCACTTCAATGCTGTCGACTTCGTAGTACTTCTCCAGATCCACGACGCCGGAGTTGCGGTTACCGGCTTTCAGATAGCCCAGATAGGTGGCGGTGTCCTTCACCAGATCGGGGATCACAACGCCGTCATTGGCCAGCTCGGCAGCCAGCTGTGCTTCGCCCTCGGCGGTGAAATCAGTCAGGTCTTCGTAGACCATCTTGCCGTCGTCGGCAGCGCTGTTGAGCAGCAGCCAGGTGAAAGCCATAACGCCGTCAGCGGCAGCCACCTCGTTGGCGTGGACATTGGAGTACATAACGGGGACCTTGATGTCGTCATACTTGCCACCGGCGATGTCAGCCAGCACGGCAGTGGGATCGGACTCTGCCTTCTCGGTGAATGCCAGCCAATCGGAAACGACAGCCTTGTCCTTGGCTACGATCAGGTAGGGCATATCCATTGCGGCATAGATGTCACCGGAGGACTTGCCCATAGAGAACTTTTCCACATACAGATCGGTGTTCTCTGCGGCGAAGTCCACCATCTCGTCCAGCTCGGCATAAATCTCTGCCATGGTGTTGAAGTCATCATAGGGGACGATCTTCACAGCCACGCTGCCAAGATTCGTACCGTTCAGGCTGGCGTTCAGGTTGAAGTAGCCGCACACATCCAGATAAGAACCGCCGGAGCTGTGGGGGGCGCTGGGATCGGTGCCCCAGTAGCAGGTGTTGTTAAAGGTCACAACCAGATAAGTGACGCCGGATTCCGTGACCTGCGAGGTGACGATATCGGTGAACATATCAGCGTTCTTACCGGTCTTCCAGGTGCTCAATTCGCCGCCGTCCTTGTGGTTGGGATACTTGTCAAAGTCCAGATACAAAGAACCGGTCAGGTCCTTGTTGCAGTCCATAGACCATACCACATTGGCCAGATCCGCATCAGCCAAAGCAGCGGTCAGAGGGATCTTGGCGGTAAAGGCTTTTTCATCAGCCAGAGAGATCATGTCATAATCGGCAGGATCGTCGCTGATGAAGGATGCGGTGGCCTCGCCGGCCAGCATCACGGGAGCCTCGGATTCCTCCTCGGTCAGCTCCACCTCGGGAGCTTCTTCGACCTGCAGAGCGATCTCATCGGTCAGCTCCTCGGCTGCGATGTCTGCTTCCTCGGCAAAGGTGGCGGGAACCGTCAGGCTCAGCACCATTGCCAGTGTCAGCAATACGGAGAATAACTTTGTTGTGATCTTCTTCATCTCATATACCTCCTCAGATATCAAGACGGATAGAATATTCAGCGAAAAACGAATATACAAGAATGAATATTCAAAATTTTGCTGTTTGATGGGATAATTATACAGCGGAGGTTGCGGTTTGTCCACGCTGATTCTACATAACAATTCCTAATTTGTGTCAGGTGTCTTTGTGCAGATTTAACAAAACGGGCAGGGGAGCGCGCTGCAGGCGGCGCGGCAAGGCTGAATGGCGGGATGCATAATCTGTGAATATTGCTTTTTTTGATTGCCCCCGCACCTTTTTTTCTTGAAAAAACGCCGCTTGGCTGATATACTAAATTAGTTATAGTATGCAATAGCAAAATGAGGTGAAGTACGTGTACTTAAAAGCACTGGAAATTCAGGGCTTCAAGTCCTTTCCTGAAAAGACGGTTTTGAACTTCGGTGAGGATATCACCGCCATCGTCGGTCCCAACGGCAGCGGCAAGTCCAATATCTCCGACGCCATCCGCTGGGTTATGGGCGAGCAGAACAGCCGCCAGCTCCGCGGTGCCAAGATGGAGGATGTGATCTTCGGCGGTACGGAGAAGCGCAGCCAGATGGGTTTTGCGCAGGTCACGCTGGTGATCGATAATACCGAGCATATTTTCAACCGCGACGAGGCAGAGGTGGCGGTGACCCGCCGCTACTACCGCAGCGGTGAATCGGAATACTATATTAATAAGCAGTCCGTGCGTCTGAAGGATGTCAACGAGCTGTTTATGGATACGGGTATGGGCCGCGAGGGCTACTCCATCATCGGTCAGGGCAAGATCGACGAGATCCTCTCCGTCAAGAGCGGTGAGCGCCGCGAGATCTTTGAGGAGGCGGCAGGTATCTCCAAGTTCCGCCACCGCAAGGAGGAGTCCGAGCGCAAGCTGGCGCGCACTGAGGAGAATCTGGTGCGCATCAACGATAAGATCGCCGAGCTGGAGCTGCAGGTGGAGCCGCTGCGCAAGCAGGCGGAGGTGGCCAAGAAATACCTCATTCTGCGCGACGAGCTGCGTGTACTGGAGATCAGCGTGTGGCTGGAGCAGCTGCAGGCGCTGAAAACCGCGTCGTTCAAGCTGCAAAGCGACTTCAAGACGGCGCAGGAGGATCAGCAGCGCGCCAAAGAGGCACTGGACGCCGTCTATGCTGAGGCGGAGCGCTGCGCTGAGCAGGTGCGGCAGAACGATGTGGATGCCGAAGCGCTGCGTGGCGAGATGAGCGCGCTGGAAGCCGAGGCGTCGGAGCTGGAAGCCTCCATCGCTGTGCTGAAAACGGGGATGGAGCACAATGCCGAGTCCATTTCCCGCCTTGACCGCGAGATGACGGAGAGCAATCACCGCACCGAAACGCTGCAGGGTCAGGTGGACGCCATCGACAGCCGTATCGTTGAGATCGACGATGAGAGCGCCCGACTGGAGCAGGCGCTGACGGAGCTGATGGACAGCGTGCGCCGCGTGGCGGAGTCTGCAGGCAGCGCCGCCAAGGAGTCCGAGGCTCTGCGGGCCAAGGAAACGCTGGAGCGCAGCGCCGCCGCGGATGAGCGCGCCGCCCTTTCCGCTATGAAGGCCTCCGTCCACGAGATCGCCGAGCGCCGCACCGCACTGGAGGCGGAGCTGGCAGCCGCGCAGGAGAAGCTGGAGAACGGACGCAAAGAGTCCCGCGAGAATCGCAAGGCACTGAATGCCGCCCGTGAAGAGGCGCAGGCAGTTACCAATATTATCGAAGGTCACAGTCTGAAGATGGAGGGTCGCCGCCGCCGCGCGGAGGAGGCCGCCCAGAAGAAGCTGCAGCTGACGATGGAGGAGAACAATCTGCGCTCCCGCGTCCATCTGCTGGGCGAGATGGAGAAGGAATATGAGGGCTTCTCCAAGGCGGTCAAGACGGTGATGCAGGCGTCGCAGAAGAACGCCCTGCGCGGTGTCCACGGCCCCGTGGCCAGCTTGATGACCACCGAGAACCGCTATACTGTGGCCATCGAGATCGCGCTGGGCGCAGGTATGCAGAACATCGTGGTGGATCGGGAAGAGGATGCCAAGAGCGCCATCGGCTATCTGAAGCAGCGCGACGCAGGCCGCGCCACCTTCCTGCCCATGACCGCCATCCGCGGCAGTGAGCTGCGTGAGAAGCAGGTGGCGGAGGAATACGGCTTTGTGGGCATCGCCTCGCAGCTGATCCGTTACGACAAGAAATATGATGGCATCTTTGCCGATTTGCTGGGCCGCACCGTGGTGGTGGAGGATCTGGACTGCGGCATTGCCATCTCCCGTAAATATCATAACAGCTTCCGCATCGTCACGCTGGACGGTCAGGTCATCAACCGCGGCGGCAGTATGACGGGCGGCAGCGTCAGCCGCAGCGCAGGCGTGCTGTCCCGCGCCAACGAGCTGAAAGCACTGCTGGCCAAGCAGGGCGATCTGGAGAAGGCGCTGCAGGAGGCAACCGTCCGCGCCGAGGAGCTGGAGCGCGAGGTGCAGAAGGCGCAGTATGAGCTGGATGTGGCCCGTGAGCAGCAGCGCAAGGCGGAGGACGATGTGCTGATGCTGGAGGGTAAGCAGAACCACTACGATATCCTCACCGATAATCTGGAGCTGAGCTGCGAGACCATGGAGCAGGAGCTGGAAAATCTGGATGTGCGCACCAAGAGCGATGAAAAGCGTATGGAAGAGGTGGAGCGCCAGATCGCCGTCCACGAAGCCAACGCCGAGGAGCTGCGCCGTCAGGCGGAGGAGAATCTGTCCGGACAGAGTGATCTGCAGGCCGAGACGGACCGCCTTGCCCAGAGCATCAGCGAAAATAAGGAGGCCAAGGCCGCCCTTTCGGCGGAGCGCGAGGCTTCCGTGAAGAACCGTGACGATCTCAAGGCGCTGCAGGCAGATCTGCTGAACGACCGCAGCAGCCGTGAGGAGCTGGCGGAGCAGTTCCGCCGCGATAACGACGCCGCCAAGGCACAGATGGAGCAGCAGGAGAGCGCTTTGCAGCAGCTGCGCGCAAAGGGCGAGGAACTGCGCGGCGAGCTGCAGAAGCTGGGCGAGGAAAAGATGGCGCTGGAGGCACGGCGCACGGGTCAGAATCAGCAGATTCAGGATTGCAACGACCATCTGCTGGATACCGAGCGCGAGGTTGCCCGTCTGGATCAGAAGCTGAACGCCGGCGCTATGGAGGAAAAGACCATCCTCGACAAGCTGTGGGAGCGCTACGAGCTGAGTCACAGCGAGGCCATGGAGCAGCGGATGGAGCTGGAGAGCGTGCCCAAGGCAACCCGCCGCATTGCGGAGCTGAACCGTGAGATCAAGAGCCTCGGCACGCCCAACATCGGCGCCATCGAGGAGTTCGACCGCGTCAACACCCGCTATACCTATCTGTCCGAGCAGCGCACCGATGTGGAGAAGGCCAAGGAGGAGCTGGGCGGCATCATCGATGAGATCACCCGCCAGATGACGGAGATCTTTGCCGTGCAGTTCAAGCTGCTGAACGAGAGTTTCCAGGAGACGTTTTTGGAGCTGTTCGGCGGCGGTCAGGCCCGCTTGGAGCTGGAGGACGAGAACGATATTCTGGGCTGCGGCATCGAGATTAAGGTGCAGCCCCCCGGAAAGCAGCTCAAGACAATCACGCTGCTGTCCGGCGGCGAGAAGGCGTTCGTTGCCATCGCGCTGTACTTCTCCATTTTGAAGGTACATCCCACGCCCTTCTGCGTGATGGATGAGATCGAGGCGGCACTGGACGAGGCCAACGTGGTGCGCTATGCCCGCTATATGCGCCGCATCGCCGGTAAGACCCAGTTTATCGTCATTACCCACCGCCGCGGCACGATGGAAGAGGCGGATGTGCTCTATGGCGTGACTATGCAGGAGCGCGGCGTGTCCCGCATCCTGACCGCCAACCTCAACGAGCTGTCCAAGGAACTGAAGATCAAGTAAGCAGGGAGGGACCGATATGGGACTCTTTAGTAAATTCAAAAAAGCGTGGTTTGCCCCCATGTCCTTTGAGGAGCTGGGCGAGGAGTTTTACGAGGAACTGGAAGAGAACCTCATTCTCGCCGATGTGGGTATGAACATTGCCGTGGACGCGGTGGAACAGCTGCGCAAGCGCGCTTACAAGGAAAACCTGATGGGTGCAGAAAAGGTGAAAGCTGCGCTGCGCGAGATCCTCGCTGAAAAGCTGAATGTGGGCGATACGGCGCTGCAGCTGCATACCAAGCCCTCCATCGCGCTGATCATCGGCGTCAACGGCGTGGGCAAGACCACCTCTATCGGCAAGCTGGCACACCGTATGAAGCAGGAGGGCAAGAAGGTGCTGCTGTGCGCCGGTGATACCTTCCGTGCCGCCGCAGCCGATCAGCTGGAGATCTGGGCGAACCGCGCAGATGTGGACATCGTCCGCCAGCACGAGGGCGCCGACCCCGGCGCTGTGCTGTTTGACGGTCTGCAGGCCGCCAAGGCACGCGGCACCGATGTGGTGCTGTGCGATACGGCGGGACGCCTGCACAATAAGCAGAATCTGATGAATGAGCTTGCCAAAATGCGCAAGATCATCGAGCGTGAGACCCCCGATGCCGATAAGGAGACGCTGCTGGTGCTGGATGCCACCACCGGACAGAACGGACTCATTCAGGCCCGCCAGTTTAAGGAGACCGCCGGTCTTACCGGTATCATCCTTACCAAGCTGGACGGCACTGCCAAGGGCGGTATCGTCATCGCCATTGCGCAGGAGCTGCAGGTGCCTGTGAAGTTCGTGGGTCTGGGCGAGGGCATCGACGATCTGCAGCCCTTTGACGCGATGGAATTCCTCGAGGCAATGATTTAATAGGAGTAATGGATATGAAACGTGCTGACGGTAGAAAATTCAATGAGCTGCGTCCGGTGAAAATCACCCCCCATTTTGTCAAGTTCGCTGAGGGCAGCGTGCTGATCGAGTGCGGCGACACCATGGTGCTGTGCTGCGCCTCGGTGGAGGATCGTGTTCCGCCCCATGTGAAGCCCGGCTGCGGCTGGGTCACGGCGGAGTACTCCATGCTGCCCCGCGCCAACCGCCAGCGCAGCCGCCGCGATGTGGACAAGCTGAAGCTGTCTGGCAGAAGCGCCGAGATCCAGCGTCTCATCGGCCGCAGCCTGCGCGCCGCCATCGATCTGGAGCTGCTGGGCGAGCGTACCATTACCATCGACTGCGATGTAATTCAGGGCGACGGCGGTACCCGTACCGCATCGGTCACCGGCGGCTTTATCGCCATGGCTCTGGCTTGCCAGTATCTGGTGGACGAGGGCTGGCTGGGCCGCAGCCCCATCAAGCACTATGTGTCCGGTATCAGCGCCGGTATCGTGGATGACACTGCGCTGCTGGATCTGCAGTACAGCGAGGACAGCCGCGCGCAGGTGGATCTCAACTGCGTGATGAATGAGCTGGGCGAGATCATCGAGCTGCAGGGCACCGGCGAAGGCCGCGCCTTTACCCCCCGTGAGCAGCAGGAACTGGTGGAGCTGTGTACCAAGGGCAACCGCGAGCTGATCCGTATGCAGAAGGAGATTCTGGGAGCGATCTGACAGAAAGGAGACCGCTATGGATTGTCCGTATTGTAAGAAAGAGATGGCGCAAGGTGCGATTCTTAACGACCATCACATCCGCTGGTATCCCAAAGAGGTCACCTTTATTCCGTTGACTCCGGAAGAGGAAGGAGCGGTTCGCTTAAACGATGCAGGCGGCTGGCTGGACTGTGCCCGCGCCGAAAGCTGGTATTGCGCCGATTGCCGCATCGTCATCACCCCCGTTCCCGAAATTGAGTCTTCGATGGATAAATGGAAGAAAAAATGGGATTCCTTTACGCAGCGAGTCGGCGAGGAGAGCGAAAAGCGCCAGATTGCGCGCGAAGAAGAAAAGCAGGAGCGGGAAAAGGAAAAGAAACGCAAGAAAGACCCGTGGGAGGTTTAAGACAAAATGAAACTGGTACTGGCATCGAAAAATAAAGGCAAACTGGCAGAGATGCAGGCCATTCTCTCTGAACTGGGTGTGGAAGTGGTGCTGCAGTCGGAGCTGGGCATCGATGTGGATGTGGAGGAGACCGGCACCACCTTCACCGAGAACGCGGAGCTGAAAGCGCGTGCGGTGATGGAGGCCAGCGGTCTGCCTGCTATTGCCGATGACTCGGGACTCTGTGTGGATTGGCTGCAGGGCGCACCCGGCATCTATTCCGCTCGCTACGGCGGCGTGGAGACGGATGAGGATCGCTATCGCCTGCTGCTGAACAATATGCGCGGCGCATTGAACCGGGCGGCACATTTCCACGCATCCATCGTCTGCTGCTTCCCGGGTGGCGACACGGTCACTGCCGAGGGTGATTGCTTCGGTACGGTGGCGTATGCACCGGCAGGTGAGGGCGGCTTCGGCTATGACCCCATCTTCTTTGTCCCCGAAAAGAGAAAGACCTTCTCCCAGCTCACCGCCGAGGAGAAGAATGAAATATCCCACCGCGGTGTCGCGCTGCGCGATTTCGCGGCAAAACTGAAAGACTATTTGAAAGAGAATTGAGATTATGGAACTGACAAGTAAGCAAAGAGCCCAGCTGCGTGGCATTGCCGCAGGCGAGGATACCATTATCCACATCGGTAAGGACGGCATCACCGACAACCTCATCAAGCAGGTCAACGATGCACTGGAAGCCCGCGAGCTGATCAAGGGTCGCGTGCTGGAGAACTCTATGTACACCGCCCGCGAGGCGGCAGAGGAGCTGAAGATCCCCACCCGCAGTGAGGTGGTGCAGGTGATCGGCAGCAAGTTTGTGCTGTACCGTATGCAGCACGATAAGAATAAGCGGAAGATCGAACTGGTCCGCGACAAGAAAAAGAGCGTCTGATATGAAGATCGGCATTTACGGCGGCAGCTTTAACCCCATCCATCGGGGACATCTGACGGCAGCCCAGTCCGCAGCGCAGCAGCTGGGGCTGGACCGTCTGCTGCTCATTCCTGCCAGCGTGCCGCCCCATAAGCAGCTCAGCGCCGACAGTGCCACCGCGCAGCAGCGGCTGGAGATGACCGTGCTTTCCACGGCAGAGCTGCGCTGTAAGGCGGAAGTGCTTGACATTGAAATTAAGCGCAGCGGCAAGAGCTACACCAGCGATACCCTGCGCCAGCTCAAGGCGATCTACCCCGATGACGAGCTGTGGCTGCTGATGGGAACGGATATGTTCCTCTCGTTCCACACTTGGCACGAGCCGGAGGTCATCACCGCCCTTGCGTCCATCGGCGCCTTCAGCCGCACCGAGGAGGGGGAGGACAAGGCGTTCGCCGCCCAGAAGGCGTTTTTGGAGCGTAAGTACGGCGCCCGCGTGGTGACTATGACCAACCCCGATGTGATCGAGATCTCCAGCACGCAGGTGCGCGCCGCACTGCCCACGGGCGACGGTGAGGAGTATCTCACGCCGGCGGTGTACGGCTATATTCTGCGCCATCGGCTTTACGGCACAAAGGCAGATTTGAAGCATCTCACCGCCGATGAGCTGCGCGCCGCGGCGCTGAGCCACCTCAAGCCCAAGCGGATGCCCCACGTGCTGGGGACGGAGCAGGAGGCGATGCGCCTTGCCAAGCGCTACGGCGCCGATGTCAAGGACGCGCAGACGGCGGCGCTGCTGCACGACTGCACGAAAAAGCTGTCCATGGAGGAGCAGCTGGCACTGTGTGAGCAGTATGATGTGAAGCTGGATGCGCTGCAGCGCAGCGCACTGAAGCTGCAGCACGCCATGACCGGCGCAGAGGTGGCGCGCCACGTGTACGGCGTCAATGACGCGGTGTACGAGGCGATCCGCTGGCATACCACCGGCAAGGCGGATATGTCGCTGCTGGAAAAGGTGATCTATATTGCCGATTATATCGAGCCCACACGGGATTTCCCCGGCGTGGATGAGCTGCGGCGGGTGGTCTGGGAGGATCTGGACCGCGGCTTGCTGCTGGGCTTGGAGATGACCATTGAAGAAATGGCGCACTGGGGCAATCCCGTGCACGAGGATACCGTCAATGCCAGAAACTATCTGGCAGAACAGTTACGATAAGGAGAAACAATATGAAAACTGCAAAGGAACTGGCTCTGCTGGCAGCACGCGCTCTGGCAGATAAGAAGGCAAAGGAAATTCAGGCACTGGAGATCACCGACCTGACCACGCTGGCGGACTATTTCGTCATCGCCACCGGCTCGTCCAACACCCAGATCAACGCCTTGGTGGATAATGTGGAAAAGGTGCTGACCGAGGAGGCAGGCGAGGAGCCTCTGCACCGCGAGGGCTATCGCGGCGGCACTTGGGTGCTGCTGGACTACGGCTGCATCGCCGTGCACGTGTTCTCCGCCGAGGCCCGCGAGTTCTACGGGCTGGAGCGTCTGTGGCGCGACGGCAAGCCGCTGGATATCAGCGAGGTCATCGGCGAGTAAGCCGCAGGGAAATGCCGCTTGACAAAACGGGCGGTTATGATTACAATATTTGCGTATGTGAAAAGCGAAGATGGGGAGAAAAGCAGAGATTCCTGCCTGAAGAGAGCCGGCGTTCGGTGCAAGCCGGTGGAGGAGCTTTGTGATACTGGCCCCGTAGCTTTCTGTCTGAACTTGCAGTAGGGCAGAACGGCGCGCCCCGTTACGGCGCAGCCCCACGAGGGCACTGAGGGTCTGCAGGCAACTGCCGGCCGTATCAGGGTGGTACCGCGATCTGATCGCCCCTGACTTCTTTTGGGAAGTCAGGGGCGTTTTTTGCGTAAAAAGTACATTTACAAATAAAGGAGAGAAACCATGAAGTACGATTTTGCGGCCATTGAAAAGAAATGGCAGGACAAATGGGAAGAGTGCAAGCCCTATGCCGCCATCACCGGTGATAAGAGCCGTCCCAAGTTCTATGGTCTGATCGAGTTCCCTTATCCCAGCGCAGCCGGTCTGCACGTGGGTCATCCCCGTCCCTTTACCGCCATCGACATCGTGTCGCGTAAAAAGCGTATGCAGGGCTACAATGTGCTGTTCCCCATCGGCTTTGATGCCTTCGGTCTGCCCACCGAGAACTTCGCCATCAAGAACCACATCCATCCCTCCATCGTCACCAAGCAGAATATCGAGAACTTCACCCGTCAGCTGAAGATGCTGGGCTACGGCTTCGATTGGGACCGCGTGGTGGACACCACTGACCCCAGCTACTATAAGTGGACCCAGTGGATCTTCCTGCAGATGTATAAGAAGGGTCTTGCCTATAAGACCACCATGCCCATCAACTGGTGCACCAGCTGCAAGGTGGGTCTTGCCAACGAAGAAGTGGTGGAAGGCAAGTGCGAGCGCTGCGGCGGCGAGGTGGTGCGCAAGGAGAAGAGCCAGTGGATGCTGGCCATCACCAAGTACGCCGATCGCCTCATCGACGATCTGGACGATCTGGATTATATCGAGCGCGTCAAGGTGCAGCAGAAGAACTGGATCGGCCGCTCCTACGGTACCGAGGCCACCTTCAAGACCAACACCGGTGACGACGTGACCGTCTATACCACCCGTGTGGACACCATCTTCGGTGTGACCTATATGGTCATCTCCCCCGAGCATCCCCAGCTGGATCAGTGGAAGGATAAGATCGGCAACTGGGACGAGGTGGAAGCCTATCGCGTGGCCGCCGGTCGTAAGTCCGACTTTGAGCGCGGCGAGCTGAACAAGGAAAAGACCGGTGTCCGTCTGCAGGGCATCGAGATCTATAACCCCATCAACGGCAAGGCCATCCCCATGTTCGTTTCCGACTACGTGCTGATGGGCTACGGTACCGGTATCGTTATGGGCGTGCCCGGTCACGACCAGCGCGACTGGGAGTTTGCCACCAAGTTCGGTCTGCCCATCATTGAGGTGGTCAAGGGCGGCGACATCACCAAGGAAGCCTTCGTGCTGAAGGATGACACCGGCATCATGGTCAACTCCGAGTTCCTCAACGGTATGACCGTCAAGGATGCCATCCCCGCTATGCGCGATTACGCCATTGAGCACGGCTGGGGCAAGGAGAAGGTCAACTACAAGCTGCGTGACTGGGTCTTTACCCGTCAGCGCTACTGGGGCGAGCCCATTCCTCTGGTCAACTGCCCCAAGTGCGGCTGGGTACCGCTGGATGAGAGCGAGCTGCCCCTGCTGCTGCCCAATGTGGAGAGCTACGAGCCTACGGACGACGGTGAGAGCCCCCTGGCCAAGATGACCGATTGGGTCAACACCACCTGCCCCTGCTGCGGCGCTCCCGCCAAGCGCGAGACCGACACCATGCCCAACTGGGCCGGCTCCTGCTGGTATTACCTGCGCTATATGGATCCCCACAACGACAAGGAGTTCCTGTCCAAGGAGGCCGAGGAGTACTGGGGCCCCGTGGATTGGTACAACGGCGGTATGGAGCATACCACGCTGCACCTGCTGTACAGCCGCTTCTGGCACAAGTTCCTCTATGATATCGGCGCTGTCCACACCAAGGAGCCCTATGCCAAGCGCACCAGCCACGGTATGATCCTGGGTAAGAACCCCCACTACGTGGGCAATGTGGAGACCGAGGAGGAGAAGCAGGCGCTGATCGAGAAGTACGGCTCTATGGCCACCCGTCCTGCGGTGAAGATGTCCAAGTCCTTGGGCAACGTGGTCAACCCCGACGATGTCATCAAGGCCTACGGCGCCGACACCATGCGCCTCTATATTATGTTCATCGGCGACTTTGAAAAGACCGCCGGTTGGTCCGATGACGCTGTCAAGGGCTCCAAGCGCTTCCTGGATCGCTGCTGGAACCTGATGGATCAGGCTGACGACGATATGACCGTCAGCGCCAAGAACGAGTCCATCATCCACAAGACCATCAAGAAGGTCACCGGCGACATCGACGAGCTGAAGCTGAACACCGCCATCGCCGCGCTGATGGCACTGGTCAACGAGTTCTATGCCAACGGCTGCACCAAGGGCGATCTGGAGCAGCTGCTGCTGATGCTCAGCCCCTTCGCTCCCCATATGGTGGAGGAGATGTGGGAGCTGCTGGGCTTCGCCGAGAAGTACGGCAAGATGGCAATGCAGTGCGACTGGCCCGTGTATGATGAGGCCAAGACCGTGGACGCTAATGTGGAGATGGCCATTCAGGTCAACGGCAAGCTGAAGGGTACCATCGTGATGCCCATCAACAGCGAGGAGGCGGATGTGGTTGCCGCTGCACTGGCTGTGGAGAAGGTGAAGAAGGCCACCGAGGGGATGCAGGTGTTCAAGACGATCCTTGTCAAGAACAAGCTGGTGAACCTGATCGTGAAGCCCGCCAAGTAAATGATGAAAATGCACTCTTTGCTGGGCAAAGAGTGCATTTTTTCTTGACAAAAAGACGGCCTATATATATATATTGTAAATATAGATAGACAAAATGGGCTTTGGCAGAAAGGAGCGCGAAAATGAAACGGAACGGGAAGATGATAAGTGCGGTTTTGGCGCTGGTGTGCCTGCTGTCCGTGTTGTCGGGCTGTACACAGCGCAATGAGGAAGTGCTGAAATCGGAAGGCAATGGCATTACGGTGGAGCTGAAAGACGTAGTATATAAAGATGAGATCCTCTCCGGCAGACTGCACCTGACCTTTACACCGGAGATGGCGGCGGAGATCGCAAAGAGCGAAGATTACTGGCAATGCCTGCAGGAAAAACTTCTGCCCACCATCGAATATAACAACTATCAGGTGCGATTGCGTGTCGATGGGGGAACATTGGCAAAATCCGGTGATGAGGTGCTCTATGCAGAAATGAGCTTTGATGAGCCGATGTATCAGCCGAAGGTGACGCAGAACATGGAGGTCCAGATTATTCTGCACAACGTGCCGCCCCTGCGGATCTATCTAGGTTAATGGATTGAGGAACAAAATGAGGGGAGATACAACCGATCTCTCCTCATTTTTCTTTCAAATTTGCAAAAAATAACTTGACAAGGACAAGCACTATGGTTATAATACTGTCCGTTAAGTCATGTTCGATGACTCTTAAAGAGTATCCTGGATCGAGCCGGATATATCGGAGGGAGGGAAAATAGATGTCCGAAGTACATGTCAAGGAAGGCGAGTCCCTGGACAGCGCTCTGAAGCGTTTTAAGAGAAGCTGTGCAAAGGCTGGCATCGTGGCAGAGGTGCGCCGCAGAGAGTGCTATGAGAGCCCCAGCGTCAAGCGCCGCAAGAAGAGCGAGGCCGCCCGCAAGAATAGAAACAAGAGATATTATTAATCTGTTTCATCAGGAAGCTGAACCGTTTTGGTTCAGCTTCTTTCTTTTTGCTCGGCAGCGAATAGCTGCGGCAGAATGTCCGCCGTCTCCGGAAACATCACAAACCCCTCGCTGATGCCCAGCTGCTGACCCATCTCCATCTTCCGCCGCAGCGTGTCGGCGTCATCAAACAGCACAAAGTGGGTGGAGCCGCCCTGCCGATGGGTAAAATAGTGGGCGCACAGCCCATCGCTGAAGTAGACCGCGTGACCGCCCATCAGCTGATGCAGCTGATCGATGGAGAGGGGAGTCCCCATCCCGCCGGGGCAGGGCAGAGGAAAATCCATAGCAAGGCGCTGCAGATCCAGCGCGATCCGTGCCGCTCCGAACCGCGCTGCCGCCTGCTCCAGCCGCTGCTGCAAGCTGCCGCCGGAGAGCGCCGTGCAGATGAGGATAGTGGCGCTTTCCGATGCATCGGCATAGGCTTCCGGCACATAGAGCCGCCGCCCGTATTGCCGCGCCAAGCGCTCCATTTTCCGGATCAGCGCCCCACATTGCGCGTCAAGATCCAGTATAATGCCGGAAAAGCCGTGCTGCAGGCAGCGCCGCATCAGCTCGCGGCACAGCGTGTCTTCCGGCAACCGCTCCCCACCGCCCGTCACCAGCATCAAACCGCCCCGCAGCGCACTTGGCAGCGGCTTTGCCAGTAATGTGCCGTCCTCGCCGATGCGATAGGCGGCGTGTGCAAGCTGGGAGGTATAGCCTTTTGCCTCGTTCAGTTCCTCAGGTGCAGCGGCAAGCCAGATTCGCATCCCATCACCTCCCCTTGAATTTACGCGCATTTGATGGTAGACTAACAACAGATTATGTGGAAAGGAGATTCCATATGAGTCTTTCTCTCGTGCCGGATCGTCTGTACGCCGCTTATACGGATATTACCCCCCAGATGCTGCAAAGCTGGGGCATCCGCCTGCTGCTGTGCGATCTGGACTATACGCTGGCGCCCAGAAGTGTCAAGCGCCCCGATGGGCAGGTGCTCTCTTGGGTCAATGGGATGAAAGCTGCCGGTATTGAGGTGATGATCCTCTCCAATAACCGCAGCAGCGTCCGCGTAGAGACCTTCTGCAAGGATATGGGCATCACCTATGTGGGTCACGCCGGCAAGCCTGCCAAACGCGGCTATCGCGAGGCGATGGCAAAGGCGGGGGTCAGTGCAAAGGAGACGGCGATGCTGGGCGATAAGCTGCTGACGGACGTGCTGGGTGCCAAGCGCAGCGGCGTTCTGGCGCTGATGGTGGAGCCGCTGGGCGGACCGGTGGGTGCGTGGAACCACGTGCTGCACGCGCTGCAGGCACCCTTCAAGGCGATGGCAAAGGAGAACTATCTATGAACCGATTTGCTGCGGTAGCTGCCGCATTGGATGAATTTGAACTGGATGCGATGCTGCTGACCGGCGCAGCCAACCGCTTTTATGCCACCGGTTTTGCCTGCGACAGTGAGGGCGGCGTGGCGCTGGTGACCAAGCAGGGCAATTTTTTCTTCACCGACTCGCGCTATATTGAGGCGGCGGAGAGGGAGCTGGACGATGCCGCCATCGGCTTGGTGGACAGCAGCAAGGGCTATATCGCGTGGCTCAACGAGGCGCTGGAGCTGACCGGCGCCCAAGTGGTGGGCTTTGAAGAGGACCAGATGACGGTGGCAGACCATCAGGTCTACGCCGAAAAGCTCCATTGCCAGTTGAAAGCCGCTGCAAAGCTGATGCAGCAGCTGCGTCAGAGCAAGGATGCAGAGGAGATCGCGTGTATGCGCCGCGCCCAGCAGATCGCCGAGCAATCCTTTACCCAGCTGCTTACGGAGCTGAAAAGCGGCGTGACGGAGCGCTGGCTGGCGGCGCGGCTGCAGTATCTGGCGCTCTCCCTCGGCGCAGAGAAGATGAGCTTTGACACCATCGTGGCCAGCGGACCCAACGGCAGTATGCCCCACGCCGTACCTACAGACCGTGCGGTGCAGGAGGGCGATTTCATCGCCTTTGACTTCGGCTGCGTCTATGGCGGCTACTGCTCGGATATGACCCGCACGGTGGCGCTGGGGCAGGTGACGGAGGAGATGGAGCGGGTCTACCGCATCGTGCAGCAGGCGCAGCAGGCGGGCTTGGATGCCGCCCGCGCCGGAAAGACCGGCGCGGAAGTGGATGCCGCCGCCCGTGATGTGATCCGCGCAGCAGGTTACGGAGCGTATTTCGGTCACGCGCTGGGGCATAGTCTGGGCTTGGAGGTCCACGAGCGCCCCAACGCCACCCCTGCCAACGACCAGCCGCTGCCGGAGGGCGCTGTCATCAGCGTCGAGCCGGGCATCTATCTGCCGGGTAAGTTTGGCGTGCGCATCGAAGATGTGGTGGTGCTGCGCCGCGACGGCTGCGAGAATCTGATGGGCTTTAGCAAGGAACTGCTGCATTTTTAAGCTGTTTTTCCGGAAAAGGAAAGGAAAAATAGTGTAAAAGGCTTGCCAAACTGCGCTATATGTTGTAGAATATAAACGCTGTTTTAGCATTATTGTAATTAAGGGGAAATACAAAAGCTATTTTCCTATATAATGGGAGGATTATCATATGGCAACTATTACCGCTGGCGATTTCAGAAACGGTAAGACTTTCGAGATGGACGGCAAGGTCATGCAGGTCGTGGAGTTCCAGCATGTTAAGCCCGGCAAGGGCGCTGCATTCGTTCGCACCAAGATGCGTAACGTGGTCACCGGTGCTGTGACCGAAACTTCCTTCAACCCCACCGCAAAGTTCGAGGAAGCTTTCGTGGAGCGCAGAGATATGGCTTACAGCTATAACGATGGCGATCTGTACTACTTCATGGATCAGGAGACCTTTGATATGGTGCCTCTGGGTACCGATCTGCTGGGCGACGCTTTCAAGTTCGTCACCGAGAACACCGTGTGCAAGGTGCTGAGCTATAAGGGCAGCGTGTTCGGTCTGGAGTGCCCCAACTTCATGGAGCTGGAAGTCACCGAAACTGAGCCCGGTCTGGCCGGCAACACCGCTACCAACACCCTGAAGCCCGCTACCGTTGAGACCGGCGCTGAGGTGAAGGTGCCTCTGTTCATCAACATCGGCGACAAGATCGTCATCGACACCCGCACCGGCGAATATCTGAGCCGCGCAAAGTAAGGAATCCCATTCTTAATCTTTATCTTACAGCGAAAGGAGCATACACATGGAGATGTTTGAAAAGGTGGCTTATCTGAAGGGTCTGGCTGAGGGTCTGGATCTGGATACCGAGACCAAGGAGGGCAAGCTGCTTGCCGCCATTATCGATGTTCTGGATGATATGTGCGAGGAGATCGCCGATATCGCTGAGGATTTGCACGATATGGAAGAGGGACTGGACGCTGTCAGCGATGACCTGTCCGAGGTAGAGGAGTTTTTGTACGAAGCATTTGGCGACGAGGAAGAGGACGACGAGTACGAGTTCGAAACCACCTGCCCCAACTGCGAGGAAGAGATTCTGTTCACCGAGGATGAGCTGGAAGCCGGTGAGATCATCTGCCCCAACTGCGAAGCCAAGCTGGAGTTTGATCTGTCCGATCTGGCTGCCGAGTCCGAGGACGAGGAAGACGAGGACTAATTTCGTTTCAAAAAGCAGCACAGTGCAAACTGTGCTGCTTTTTCCTTTATAGGAGACTTTATGCGATACTACACCACATACGATTCTCCCATCGGTCAGCTGACCTTAACCTCCGACGGCAAGAGCCTGACGGGTCTGTGGATGGAAGGGGAGAGTGGCGGCGACAGCGCCCTCCGTACGCATATCTGCGCCGATCTGCCCGTTTTTGACCAGACAATCGCTTGGCTGAATGCTTATTTTACCGCTGAACCCCTGCCGGAGCTGCCGCCGCTCTCGCCGGAGGGTACCGCTTTTCAGCACGCGGTGTGGCAGCTGCTGCTGGAGATCCCCTGCGGCGCAACCACCACCTACGGCGCGCTTGCCCAGCGTATCGCCCAGCAGCGCGGCAGCCGGATGTCCGCGCAGGCGATAGGCGGCGCAGTGGGGCATAACCCCATCTCCATCCTTGTGCCGTGCCACCGCGTCATCGGCGCGGATGGCAGCCTTACCGGCTATGCAGGCGGTCTGGAGCGCAAAATGTGGCTGCTGGCACACGAACAAAATGTGTCAAGACACCAGTAAATATAAAATGTCAAGTTTTTGCGGAAATAGATTGCGTTTGCCGCGCGGGTGTTGTATAATACAACTACCGTAACCCAAATTAAAGCATTCGAGGTATAAAGAATGAAAACTGAGGAAAAGCTGAATATGACGATGCTCTGCGACTTTTATGAGTTGACTATGAGCAATGGTTATTTCAATAACGGCTATAAGGATCGCACCGTCATTTTTGACGTGTTCTTCCGTCGCGTGCCCGATGAGGGCGGTTTTGCCATCGCGGCCGGTCTGCAGCAGCTGATCGAGTATATCGAGAATCTGCACTTCTCCGAGGAGGATATCGCCTACCTGCGGGGCAGAAATCTGTTCTGCGAGGAATTTTTGGAGTATCTCGCCAACTTCCGCTTCACCGGCGATATCTACGCCGTGCCGGAAGGCACCCCTGTGTTCCCCAAGGAGCCGCTGGTGGTGGTGCGTGCCCCTGCCATTCAGGCACAGCTGATCGAGACCTTCACGCTGCTGACCATCAATCATCAGAGCCTGATCGCCACCAAGGCCAACCGCGTGGTGCGCGCTGCGCAGGGTCGCACGGTGCTGGAGTTCGGCTCCCGCCGCGCGCAGGGTGCTGACGCTGCCATCATCGGCGCAAGAGCTGCCTATATCGGCGGCTGCCACGGCACTGCCTGCACTATCTCCGACCAGCTCTACGGCGTACCGGCAGGCGGCACGATGGCACACGCTTGGGTGCAGATGTTCGACACTGAGTATGATGCCTTCAAGACCTACTGTGAGATCTATCCCAACAACGCAACGCTGCTGGTGGATACCTATAACACGCTGAAGTCCGGCGTGCCCAATGCCATCCGCGCCTTCAACGAGGTGCTCAAGCCTCTGGGTATCACCAAGTGCGGCATCCGTCTGGACTCCGGCGATATGACCTACCTGAGCAAGAAGGCACGCGAGATGCTGGATGAGGCCGGCTGGACGGAGTGCCAGATCTCTGTGTCCAACTCGCTGGATGAGTATCTGATCCGCGATTTGCTGCTGCAGGGCGCACAGATCGATATGTTCGGCGTCGGTGAGCGGCTGATCACTGCCCGCAGCGAGCCGGTGTTCGGCGGCGTGTATAAGCTGGTAGCAGTGGAGAACGAGGACGGCGTTGTCACCCCCAAGATCAAGGTCAGTGAGAATGTGGAGAAGATCACCATTCCCCACTTCAAGAAGCTCTGGCGCTTCTACGGCAATGATACCGGCAAGGCCATTGCCGACTATATGACCGTCTACGATGAGACCGTGGATGACAGCGGCGATCTGGAGATCTTCGATCCCTACGCCACGTGGAAGAAAAAGGTGGTGTACGATTTCACCGCCAAGGAGCTGCTGGTGCCCGTGTTCCTGAACGGTAAGCGCGTGTACGACAGCCCCTCGCTGACAGAGATCCGCGAGTACTGCCGTCAGCAGGTGGATACGCTGTGGGACGAGGTCAAGCGCTTCGATAACCCCCACAAGTACTATGTCGACCTGTCCGACAAGCTGTGGCAGATCCAGCAGGACCTGCTGCGCAGCAAAGCATAAAGAAAAAGAGAAGGAGAGCTGTCCGTTTTCGGGCAGCTCTTTTTTTGTTTGTCGCAATTTGTCAAAGGAGGTGTGCGCGATCCAAAACAAACGGGTTACGGCGCTGCTGCGCCTTACGCTGGTGGGCGGTCTGCTGCTGTTGCAGATCGCCTTGGTGGTGCTGGCCAGTTATCTGCTGCGCCAGCGGATGTTTTATGCCTATGCCGCGCTGGAGACACTGGCGCTGATCTGCGCGCTGCGCATCTATAACCGCCCCGGCGGCAGCAGCTATAAGCACGGCTGGATCTTACTGGTGCTGGCGCTGCCCGTGGTGGGTTTGGTGCTGTACTATCTGTGGAGCGGCGACCGCCCCAATAAGCGCTTGGAGCTGCTGCCCATCGCACCGCCGCAGGAACCGGAAGCGGCGCGGCAGTACTCCCGACAGCGCATTGCGGAGCTGGGCGAAAGAAACCCTGCGTGGAGCAAGCTGGCGGCGTATCTGGATCGGCAGGGCTATCTGCTGTGGGGGGATACGCAAGTGACCTATTTCCCCTCGGGTGAGGCATATTTAGAGGATATGCTGCAGCGCTTGGCGCAGGCGGAGCGCTTCATCTTTCTGGAGTATTACATCGTTGCAGCCGGCGAGATCTGGGATCGGCTCAAGACAATTTTGCTGCAGAAGGCGGCGCAGGGAGTGGAGATCAAGCTGATCTTCGACGATTTTGGCAGTATGTTCCGCCTGCCGCCGGAGGAATTGGAGCAGCTGCGGCAGCAGGGAGTCGGGGTGACGCTTTTCAATCCGGTGCATCACTATGTCAACCGCGCCCACTTCAATTATCGCGACCACCGCAAGATCACCTGTATCGACGGCAATATCAGCTATACCGGCGGCGTCAATCTGGCGGACGAGTACGCTAACCGTATCGTGCGCTTTGGACATTGGAAGGATTGCGGCGTGCGCTTGGAGGGGAATGGCGCGTGGGGCTTGACGCGGGAGTTTCTCCATATGTGGCGCCGTTTGGGCGGAACACTGCGGGATGCGGAGCAGCAGTACCGCCCCCAAAGGGGAGAAGGCGCAGGCTACTGTCAAACGGTTGCCGACGGACCGGATAATAACCCGCAGGACACGGCGGAGGATGTATTTCTCCACCTGATCGCCGGCGCGCGGCGCTGGGTGTATATCGCAACGCCTTATCTCACCATCGATGACGCCATGCTGAAGGCGCTGTGCATCGCCGCCGACAGCGGCGTGGATGTGCGCCTTTTGATGCCGGGCGTGGCGGATCATAAAACGGCGTACTGGGTGGGGGAGAGCTACTTTGGCGAGCTGCTGCGCCACGGCGTGAAGATCTACCGCTATACACCGGGGCTGCAGCACGGAAAAGCGGTGGTGGCAGACGGCGAAGCGGCGTTTGTGGGCACGGTCAATATGGACTACCGCAGCTTTCGTCTGCATTTTGAGTGCGGTGTGGTGCTGTATGAGCTGCCGGCGATCCGGCAAATTTTGCAGGATATGGAGGCGGTGATGGGGAAGAGCCACCGGGTTTTGCTGCCGGAATGGGAGCGCCGCCCATGGCAGCGTCGTCTGTTGGGTTGGCTGCTGCGCCCCTTCGCCTCGTGGATGTAAAAACACCGCCCGCTGGCGGTGTTTTTGCTTGACAGCGGGGAGCAGCGGTGTTATAGTAAAGCTACAATCCAAGGGGCGCTGGCGCAAGCTGGCTGAGATGAGACATATCGCTGTCCTGTCCCTCGAACCTGATCCGGGTAATGCCGGCGTAGGAATGCGATCATATAGTATGTACCTTCGTGTACCGCATTGCGACGCCGCATGGCTCGCCATGTGGTACTTTTTGTTTAAGGAGGTAAAATCAATGGACCACAAGAAGATCAAAATGTTGTGTGAAGGCGCGATGCTGTTGGCTTTTGCACAGATTCTGGGGTATTTGCGCGTGTACGAATTCCCCAACGGCGGCAGCGTGGATGCTGCAATGCTGCCCATCATTCTCTTTGCCGTGCGCTATGGCTGCGGCTGGGGCACGCTGGTGGGCTTTGCTCACGGTATGCTGCAGTATTTCCTGGGCAACGGTATCGCCATCGACTGGACGACCATGATCGCCGACTATCTCATCGCCTATGCACTCTTGGGCTTTGGCGCAGGCTTGATGCGCGGTAAGAGCAGCGCTATGATCAAGGGCACGCTCTTGGGCGGCGCGCTGCGTTTCGTGGCTCACTTTGTGGTGGGCGCTGTGGTGTGGGGTCAGTGGATGCCGGACACCTATTTCGGTATGACCATGACCAACGAGTGGTTCTATTCCTTCCTCTATAACGCCCCCTATGTGGTGCTGTGCGTGCTGATCTGCCTCGTGCTGATCCTGCTGCTGAACAAGCCGCTGGGCAAGTACTTCAGAGCAGAAGATCTGTAACCGTACTTTTTTAACAGTCGTCTGTACATCATGGCAGCCCTGCCCAATGGGCCGGGGCAGGGCTGCAAATTTTCTTGAAAAAACTTAAAATTAGGTGTTGACAAATTAAGTAAAATCTGTATAATAAGTTTTGTTCGTCAGAACACAGCGGGATTGTGTAATGGTAGCACAGCGGACTCTGACTCCGTATGTGAGGGTTCGAATCCTTCTCCCGCTGCCAAAAAGAGAGCTGCACCATTTGGTGCAGCTCCCTTTTTTTGCTGTGTAGGCTATGGGATTCGAACCCTCACGATCGCCATCCCCGAGCGGTTGCCGCGTTAGCGGCGAGCGAGGTGGGGCATCAGTTGGTTCGCCGAACGGCGTCAGCCGTTCGAATCCTTCTCCCGCTGCCAAAAAACGACAATCTTCGACAGAAGATTGTCGTTTTTACTTTTTCACTTTTCACTCTTCACTTTTCACTAAAACCTCTTGCCGTTTTTTGGCAAGTAATAAGTAATAGTGAATAGTGAAGAAGTAAGGTAACTTTTCGCTGTGGCGAAAAGCATTTTTATAAAGGCTGAAATTTTCCCAGTTTTATGCTATACTAATTCCAGAAAGGCGGTGGAAATATGGTCTATGGAACGATTATCCAAAAAGGCGAGAAATGTTACACATATCTCAAAAAGCTTTTTGAATCAATTGATAATATTCAGTTAAATTACAAGTGGCTAATTTCTTATCCTGAATGCTACCCATCCGATACGGATATTCAAAAAGTTTTGGAAAACGAATACTGTATATTGACAGGAAAAGAACTGACGGATTTAGTCAACAAAGAAGATTTCCAATGGATTTGGGGAACTTTTTCTGCATTTGATCCGTCTACATCTAACGAAGATATAATAAAGCATAAACTTCCCGAAAATGATATGTATCCCGGATTTTGGAAGAATCCGCTTACAATGCAACACCCATTATCTAAAATTGAGATTGTTGCATTTGATTCATCATACACCTTGATTTTCACAAAAGATTTTGCTTTGCCTGAAAAGTTCAAAGAGTATTATCCTAAGGCAGAAGATTTAGAACTGGTCAATCGTTCCTTGTAAATTATAGATCTGTTAAAAGCATGATCTTGCGCCCCAAAAGATAGCATCACATCAAACGCGCCCCCGTGGGATTTCGAAACCTTATTAAGAACGCAAAAAATATCTTTTTCGTAGCCTTTATACAAAAAGAGAGCTGCACCATTTGGTGCGGCTCTCTTTTTTTGCTGTGTAGGCTATGGGATTCGAACCCTCACGATCGCCATCCCCGAGCGGTTGCCGCTTTAGCGGCGAGCGAGTGGGGACATTTTCGGTTCGCCCGAACGGCGCAAGCCGTTCGAATCCTTCTCCCGCTGCCAAAAGCTCTCAGCGACCGCTGGGAGCTTTTCTTTTTGTTTGCAGTATAAGAATCGCGGATTCGAACCCTCACAATCGCCATCCCCGAGCGGTTGCCGCTTTAGCGGCGAGCGAGTGGGGACATCAGTTGGTTCGCCCGAACGGCGCAGGCCGTTCAAATCCTTCTCCCGCTGCCAAAAAGCTCTCAGCGACCGCTGGGAGCTTTTCTTTTTTTTACGCAAAAAAGCATAGACAACCGCCGTTCACCTATATTACAATACAACCAACAAAACATAGGGAGGTACATATATGCTGAAATATGAAATCGAAGGCGGTCATCTGCCGGTCGTGATCTGCTATCCCGAGGAGGGACAGACGCTGTGCAGCGAAGGCGGCTCTATGAGCTGGATGAGCCCCAATATGGTAATGGAAACCACCTCCGGCGGCGGTGCCAAAAAGGTGTTCAGCCGTCTGTTCTCCGGCGAGTCGTTGTTTATCAATGAATTCACCCCCTATGGCGGGCAGGGTATGATCGCCTTTGCCTCCAGCTTCCCCGGCTCCATCATCCCCTATGAGGTGAAACCCGGGCAGGGTATCATCGTGCAAAAGCGCGGCTTCCTTGCTATGGAGAAGGGGCTGGATGTGTCTATCTTTTTCCAGAAGAAGATGAGCAAGGGCTTTTTCGGCGGTGAGGGCTTCATTATGCAGCGCATCAGCGGCGACGGTCTGGTCTTTATTGAGATCGACGGTCACTGTAAGGAGTATGAGCTGCAGGCAGGCCAGAGCATCGTGGTGGACACCGGCTATCTGGCGGCGATGAGCGAAACCTGCTCTATGGATATCCAGATGGTCAAGGGCGCCAAGAATATCTTCCTTGGCGGTGAGGGTGTCTTCAACACCGTCATCACCGGTCCGGGTAAGGTCTATCTGCAGTCTATGCCGCTGTACGCCACGGCACAGGCACTGGCGCCTTATCTGCCCACTGCCTCCAGCGGCGACGGCATCAACATCAAGCTGGGCGGTAACGATTGATGGATCGAAAGACTCCTGCTTCGGCGGGAGTTTTTCTTTGCTTGTATTTTTCTGCCATCGCGGTATAATGGGAAAAGAAAGAAGGTGAAACGGTATGGCTTGTTATATTTTCGGTGCTGGCGACATCTGTCCGCTGCATAGCCGCCCCACTGCAGGCGATTGTGTGATCGCAGCTGACGGTGGCTGGCTGTTCTGCCACGCGGCGCAGATCACACCGGATCTGCTGCTGGGTGATTTCGACTCCTTGCACGATGTGCCCAACTTCCCGCGGATCGAGCGTGTACCGGTGGAGAAGGACGATACGGATATGATGCTTGCGGTCAAGCGCGGCTTGGCGCTGGGGCATACGCAGTTTCATCTCTACGGCGGAATGGGCGGCAGCCGTACCGACCATACGATCGCCAATCTGCAGACGCTGCTCTATCTGGCGCACCGCGGCGCGCAGGGCTGGCTCTACGGCAATCGCGAGATCTATACCGCCATCCATAATTCTGCCGTGACATTTCCTGCGCGCGACAGCGGCATTCTGTCGGTGTTCTGCATCGGAGGCGATGCGGAGGGGGTCACGATCCAAGGTGCCCAGTATTCGCTGGAGGACGCTGCGCTGACGGCAGATTTTCCGTTGGGTGTCAGTAACCATTTCGTGGGCGGGGCGATCACCGTTTCGGTGAAAAACGGAAGCTTGCTGATCGGGCTTTATGAAGAATAAAAAATAGCTGCACGTCCAAACGGAGGTGCAGCTATTACTATTATATAATGTATTACTTCATTAGCTTCAGCTCACGCAGCTTCTTGTGCAGCTGATGCAGTTGCTTCTTGTGAGCGCACAGCCGCTCCTCGCAGTTGGCGCAGGAGAGGGCATCGTTGGTCTCCTCGTAGAAACGCTCGGGATGGCGCCGCCATACGATCTCCCAGTTGATGACCAGCGCCAGCCCCAGACCCAACAGACTCCATGTGTAGAAATGGGGGATCAGCGCAAGGGGCGTAAACATCATCGCAAAGTCCCAGTTGTAGATGCGGCAGGTACCGCAGCACTTGTTCTTCAAAAACCAGGTTTGGAACGGGCAGAAGAAGAGGATGCAGATCATATCGCACACGGAGTACGCCAACGCGATCAGCAGCAGGATGCCCACATCAATGATATCTGTGAAGTACAGCACTGCAATGATGCCGTTCAAGCCAAGCCAAGCAGCCAGAATCGCCAGCGTTGCCTTGCGGTCATCGCGGCAGGGGCGGGGCTTGGCTGCAGGGATGTAGTTGCGCTTAAAAACCTTTTGGCAGCCCTTGCTCTCTATATGGGAGGGGAAGAACCGCAGCAGCATCTCCGCGGCGAATACGATCCAGATGAAAGCAAGGAAATAGGGGTGCATCAAAAAGCCGAGGAAATCGGTCTCCATATGGAAGGCCTGCACGCGGTCGACGATATATACAATGGTAGCGGTCAAAAACAGCCCGCCGCGGAAAAACAGCTTCCAGTAATGCAGTAATGAAGTTTTCGATAGGCGGATCTTTTTGTGTGACATAAGAATGGTCTCCTGCGTGGGAATTAACAAAGAAAAAACATAGCCTTAACAATTATTAAATAGTATAACCGCTAATGAAGATAATGTCAAAAACAGATGTATTAAGAGCGTATAAAAAAGTTGAAAACCCGTGAAAAAGGTGTTGACAACGTGGGTAAGGCGTGGTATTCTAACAAAGCTGTCCGCGTGAGCGGGGGCTGACAGATGGCTTCTAAAAAAAGTTGACAAAATTTGAAAAAATAAGTTGACAAGATAGAAGGCATATGTTAATATAATGACTGTTCCGCGATTGGGACGTGTACCTTGTAAATTAAACAATGAACGAAACG